>DKDL01000012.1:0-145 GCA_002449335.1 Succinatimonas sp. UBA6849
ATCTTTAAAGGGAAAGCTGATGTTACCGACGCTAAAGGTAAGAATCTATTAGAAGAAGGTACTGTGGATGATATCATCAAACTCTTTAACAGTGCTTTAAACACCGTCTCATATGACGATTATCCTATAGTGTCAGAATCATCAG
>DKDL01000012.1:186-3227 GCA_002449335.1 Succinatimonas sp. UBA6849
CAGAATATGTTAAAGCTTTACTTGTTAGGTGCACATCAGGAAGTACTATCTGAAGTTCATGAAGCAAAGGGCAGAGCGGATTTAATTGTAAATACAGATAACAGAAGAATTGTTTTTGAATTTAAGTATGCTCAAAATGAGACAGAAGCAAAGGCAAAGCTTAGTGAAGCTGTAGAGCAGATTAAATCTCGCGACTATGGCAATGTCTTACCTAAAAAGAATGAACTGTTAAGAATTGCAGCAGTCTTTAATGCAGATCCTAAGGTAAGAGCTTTTACCGAGTATCAGATTGTACCTTAGCAAAATTCTAACCATCTTTGTTAACTGTGTTACCAAATGATTTTCTCAACCTCCAGTGAGAATAGAATAGGTGGCTCTGTGTGATCCCTCATTTTTCTGTACTGAACCAAATTTTTTTAGAGATTTGCCTGTTATTTTATTAACAGGCAAAAGTGAAATTAGAAGGTTACTGATTTATCTCTTTTACAGGCACCCAAATCTCTGAACTGTAATCTGTGTTTTGAATATCGCCACAGCTGTACCATTCAATAGAAATGCCTTTTGACAACTCATATTTCTCGTTACCAGGCAGCCATTCATTAAAGATCTTTTTATTAGTTGCCTGAAGAGCACCTGGCATAGGTCCTTTAATGGCAAACTTTGCATAAGTTAATGGCTCAATTGTCATTATCTGCATGTCAGAAGGTACATCTCCTCCTTTGTAGATGCCACCTATCATGTAAGTAAATGTCTTGTTATCACCATTATCATCAAAGCAGATACCAAATTCACCTATTCTGTTGTCTACAACAGCTTTATCTTCAATAGTCGAAGGATCTTTACTCTTGTGCAGTAATAGTGGATTTAGATACTTTTGATCGTATTCATCCCATAACTTAGGAATTAACTTATAAGCTTCGTCATAAGACACGTTGTAGCAATAGCCAATAAGCTTGAGCTCATTTTCTTTTACAATTATGTAATCCATATTGTCACCACCTCTGATATCAATTTTTACGTGCATTGGCAGAAAGACTTTTAGCTTTGATGGATCAGCTTTAAGTTTTAGAGGAGATATCTCATGGAAGCGAATAAAAGCTTTGGTAAAACTCTCAGGCGTAGTGTAGCCGTATTTATATGCTACATCGATTACCTTCATGCGATTTGAGATAATATCAAGAGCTGCAAGATAGAGTTTTCTGTTTCTTATATATTCAGCAATTGTATATCCTGTCATCAAAGGAAATGCTTTTTGCAAATACATTGAAGAAACGCCAACTTCTTTTGCAAGATCAATATTTGCAAAATCGATAGTATCAATATCACATAAGTTTGCAGAATTGTCATTGCATTGTTGAAGTTTATCTTCAATCAAAGTAAGAGTCTTGTTAATGCATCTTAACCAATCCATAAGATCCTCTAATATCTGCCAATGACTGTATTCTAAAAGTTGCTATAGAAGTGTTCCTGTCATTTTATGACAAAATCTGTCTATTTTATTGAGCGTAATTTTATTCTTGAAAAAGAATGGTGTAGAAATTTAAATGAAGGAAAGCTAAAGTGCTGTCATTAAGACCTGACAGCACTTTTGATGACTATCAGTCAGCAACAGCCTTTAGTCGTGGAAGCAGTTTTATGTACAGGTAGATACCTGCAATAATGAGGAAGATACAACCTACAAAACCAATATAGGCAATGGAGATGTTATCAATTACAAGACCTCCTACCATAGCACCACCACCGATGCCTAAATTGTAGATACCTGAGTAAATTGACATCGCAATAGCGGTGGTATTGGGGGCAAACTTGATGATCTCATATTGATATACAAGGTTGTATGCAGTGATGGCAAGCCCCCAACCGATTAAGACCATATATAAGGTAATGATATTGCCTGATGCGAATTTTAATAAGAAGATGAACAGAGCAATACCAAAGACTGCAAAGAGGTTGAAGAAGTAGTGGTACTTACTAAAGAGCTTTGAAAAGATAAAGCTGCCAATAATGCCGATGCCACCAAAGACAGTTAAGGCAAAAGTTACAGCATCAGGTGTGAGTTTTGCAACCTGTCCTAAATAAGGCTCAATATAACTGTAAGCTGAATAATGACCGATAATAGCAATTGCAGTCATCAAGAAAATTCCACCTAAAACAGGATCTGTCATCAGCTTTGGCAGTTCTGATAACTTTAATGATCCTGAGGCTGGCAGCTTAGGAAATACGATTAAAAGTAAGATAAATAAAATTGCAGAGATAAGTGCAATACATAAGAAAGTTGTTCTCCATCCTACATATAAACCAATGATTCTGCCTAATGGAAGTCCAACTACCATCGCAACAGAGGTTGCAGCTACCATCATACTTAATCCTAAAGATTTCTTACCATCAGGTGCAATCTTAACAGCTAAAGGTGATGCTATAGACCAAAAGATTGAGTGTGCACAGGCAACTCCGATCCTTGAGGTCATAAGAGTAGCAAAAGTAGTAGATACTGTTGATAGAACATGACTTAGGACGAAAAGTCCTACAACAGCTAATAATAACCTTTTTAAGGCGAACCTTGATGCAATCATCATCAAAGGTAAAGATGCAATCATCACTACCCAAGCGTAGACAGTGATAAGCATACCTGCTTGAGACTCAGTAATAGCAAAGTCATGGGCAATATCAGAGAGCAGTCCAATTGGAATAAACTCTGAAGTGTTAAAGGTAAATCCGCATACTGAGAGCACTATAAGTGGGAAGTACTTTGAAATATTGGTCCATGAATTATTTGATGTAATTTGATTGCTCATTTTATTATTCATCTGATATATAAAGAATTTTCGTGAATAATAGCACTTAGTGTTTTGAAATAAGAAGAGGTTTAAAAAAATATTTTTTTGTACTGAAAGTTAGTTTTTAACCGAGGGAAGTGGGAGTATTTGCAAATGAAAAAGCTCAGACAAATCTGAGCTTTTCAAAATAATCTTTTACGGCAACCAAATAGAGCCGATCAGTGTCACATAAATTGATAGCGCTTTTGTTGTCAAAACAGTTAA
>DKDL01000022.1 GCA_002449335.1 Succinatimonas sp. UBA6849
GTTTTAAAGAAATCAAATAAAGATGAGATTAAAGTTACCATCTCATCATGGTAGTCTTTTTCCTGTGCTTTAGCTAAAGGTACATCATACTCATCGATTAGAACATATACCTGCTTTTTAAAATGCTTATACAGCATTGTTGCTAGATTTATTATGGATGAGGATACATCTGACATCGCATCGTCATTATATTTTCTTAAGTAAGAGGTTCTTGATAAGTTTGCATATGTTTCCTTATCGTCTTCATTTAAAGCAGGGCTATCTTTTAAGAAACTATATTCATTAGCTTTAGCTACAATAAGTTCAGCCAGTTTATAATAAGCTGCTTTAAAGGTCTTTCCATAAACACCTTTTAAAGTAAGATTAATAACTGGATGCTGTCCCATGTATTTTTTGCAGAACTCTTGGTCATCTAATATCTTGGTGTCTTTAAACAACTTTTGCTGAAGTGTAGTGTCACCAGGATTTGATGAGTTTATTTTCAAGAAATACTCAACCATTGACATAAACAATGTCTTACCAAAACGTCTAGGTCTAGTAAATAACATTACATTTGACTCATCTTCATCAATAATGTTTTTAAGATAAGGTGTCTTATCTACGAAGTAGCATCCCTTATTTTTTAGCTCACTATAGACGTCTTTTCCGTATGGTAATAGTAAGAATTGTTTGGTAGTCATTGTTTTGTTCTCAATTCATTAGTTCTTCTTCAATTATACATGATAAAAATTTTGAGAACTTTGATTAGTGGCATTTAATGTTAGTAAATCATTATTTCAGATTATTTTTGGTAAATTGTGAAAAAAATCTCATGCTCAGGCAAAATATTTTTGTGAATATGAATATATTTTGCTATCGCGAAGTTAAAACGATCTACCAAACCGAAAATAAGCGCGCTCACTTGCTGCATCAAAGTCTTAAAGAAAACTAGTTCTCAAAATTTCATACATCAGAATTCATCTGGATAAACCTGTTTTGCTAAGGATAAGTTGCATGTAGCTAATGCACCTAATCCCTGAGTTCTCTTAATACCTAAAGCAAAATCTGGGTGATAAGGTATTTTATGTAAAATCACTTGAGCTCTTTTAAAGTTACCCTGTTTAAACTCCATCTCCATGGTTTCTAACCAAAACTCAATTTCATCTTGAGACATTTCAATATCGCATTCTTTGCGATATTCAAAGTACTCAATCCACTCGTCTTTTGAAAAGTTATTCTCTGGTAATTGAAAGCCTTTAGGCAGATGATTTAGATCAGACATATAAATTCCTTCATACTGCTTAATTGAAACTTTTATATTTCAGATCGTTATATTTCAGATCGTTATAATGAATGCTTAAAATAGTGAAGGCTTTAAGCCTTCACTTATAAAGCTAGATAAAACCTACTCTTTTATGAGTTGTTTCACCATAAGAGTAGTTATCCTCAATCTTTGTAAGATTTAGGTGTAATAAAGCCTCATCCACATCACATTGCTCTATCTTATTAGAATCACGCCAAGCTGCTTCCTTACAAACAGAATCTAAAAACGATTTGGTATCACAAAGAGGATGACCTGACAGTTTTGATGCAGCCTTATTTAAGGTGATCTCATTACTTACAGGTTTATCTTTTAAATACTCTTTCATTACAGCTAAAACGCCCTTAGTATCAGCATAGCTAATCTCGATTTTGTTTGAGAATCTGCCATTACGTAAGATAGCCTCATCCATATCATCAATACGATTGGTAGCTGCAATTACTAAGACTCTGTCTTTAGCTGTATCTGAAATTGAGCGTAAGAACTGGGAAATACCTTCGTTGTTATTACAACTTCTTCTTTTAGCAAACATGGAGTCAGCTTCATCTATAAAGACAATTGAAGGTGCTGCATCTTTGGCCTTGTTAAAGATCTCAGTTATCTTTTTTGCTGATCCTACTGAATTCTGTTCATATTGAGAGGCATCAATGGTAAAGAATTTCCAGCCTAAAAACTTTGCTAAGGCATTAGCAGCATAGGTCTTACCTGTGCCTGGAGCTCCATAGAGCATGATAGGATCCAGCATTTTAAGCTTAAAGCGCTGATACTTTTCTGGATACTTAATGTAGTCAATAAAGTTCTCATTGATGAACTTTTCAAGTTCTGTCTGTCCTGGTAAAGAGAAAAAGGCATCTTTATCTAAGGTAAAGCCTAAGAACTTCTTTAAAAGAGCATTTAAAGTATCTTGAAGAGCAAAATTAGATCTGTTCTTTTGAGACTTGTCCAAATAAAGCTCTGCTTTTACCATCTTTATGAATTTAAAGACTGAGTTTAAAGACATACCTTCTAACTGAGTTGAGAGATTCTTAATACAAGACAGGTTCAACTCTTGCCTTGAGTAGTTTGAGGCAAAACAATCTACAATGTCATCTGCATCAGGTCTTGAGATCTCAAAGGTATTTTGGAATAAATCTAAAAGACCAGAGTCAATCTTTTCTCTATAATTTGCAGTCATGATGACAAAGCAATTTTTCTTTTCAAGCTCTTCAATTGCCTGTTTTGTAGCATTAACCTCTTCTATGGTCCATTCGTTGTGATCACTTACATAGCGCACATCGGAGAAATAGGCATCAACGTTTTCCATAACCACAACTGATGGTTTTCTATGGTCAATATTTTTGAGCTTTTCTGTAATGTTTTTAGCAAAGTCATGGATACCTGAGTTTGAGAGGCTCGCAAGATTTATCTTATGCACCTTTATATTCAGTGCTTTTAATAAAGTCTCAACAGCTTTAGTTTTACCAAAGCCATGCTCACCAAACAACGCTAAATTTACTCTCTTATGAGCAATACTAAAACGCTTCATGGAAGAGCTACAGTAGTCACTTATTTTTTCTCCAGCCTCTTTGGCTAAACAAGAGTCTGAGTGTAAGCTCTTGCAGTCCTCAAAGTCTTTAAGATAGTGATCATAAAGATAATCTTGAAGTTTCCTATTACCTGTAATATGGAAGCTGCAATCGTTAATACTTTTTGAGTTTGTTAAAGCAGCGTGAGTTTTACCATCATCTCTTTTCAGGTAATCACAGTTATTAGGATCTATTCCATGAGAGCGCATCTTCTCTTCAAGTCTAAATCTTTGCTTTTGACGCTCTTTTTCTGTCATTTTTTCTACAAAAAGATCATGAGCATAGCGAGAGCTTAATCTTAAGGTATTTTCATCTGAGAAAGCTTTAAAGTAAGCAGGCACAGCTCCTAAATAATCAGGCTTAGGCTTAAAAAATGACTGGGAGTATACATTGCAGTATGAAGCACTGTCTACTGATCCCACAGTAAGTAAGAGTGAATATTCATTAAAGTACTCTCCATCAAAACGACGTGGCTTCCTATGTTCTAGAAAAGCTGCTGCTGACAGATAATCATACTCAGGCATGTAAAAGCTGTTAAAAAAGGTAGACTTTAAAAAGCTTTGAGCATAATTTGCGTTTTTTACCACAAAGCTATCCTGTCTTAGATGATAAAAGACCATACTCTGGTAAATAAGTGATAAAGGTACATTGCCATATTTACCCTTTATTAGATCGTAGACTACAGTAGACTCATCAAATACAGGGATACCGTCAGCTGATGTAGAGGCTTCTTGCAAAGGTTCAGCTACAACCTTGATATCATCTTTAACAGTATTATCCTGTAAAGATTTAAGATAAGACTTCATAAAGGTATAGCCTGGCAGATATGGTAAAAGCTCAAGTGTATACAAGGCATCTTTTTCATCATGCTCACAAAGAGCTTTTACAAGATAAGCAACATTAGCAGCATCCTCAGTTACAGGTAACTGATAGCGCTGTAAAGATAAATTCTTTACACTTTGCATTGCACAAAATACGTATTGATGAGTAAAGTAAAAGTAAGACAAACGTGAGTTTAAAAGCTCTGCTATTTCCTCACCTTTGTATGTTCTATAGGCATAGCAGTTACTCCTGTAAATACCATTATTCTCATGGATGCTTACATTTGCGCTCTCAATACAGAAAGATAGAGCGATACTTATTAAGTTAATCTCTTTAGCGCAGTCATCGTCAGGTTGAGACTTTACTTTTTCCTTTAAGAAGTTGTCACAGTAAATATGAAGGCAATCTAATAACATTAGAACATCTTCACAGTTACCAACCTTATAGTGCTTATCAATAAAACCACAGATTGTCTCCATTGAGCCTGTTGCACACAGATACTTTAAAAAGGCACTTTTATAAAGGCTGTGATAAATCTGCCTGTCATAGACAGTCATTAAAGGCTCTAAAGATAGCACTTTACCCTTTGGCGCAGCATTACTCTTTGAAGACAGTCCTGTCTCAGGCAATCTGATTAAGTATGATGGTGTCTCATACTCATAATTTGAGCTAAGAGAATTTGGCAAATTAGTTTCTAACAGATCTTTGTAAAGAGCATTGATAGCTGACTTATTATGATTGATTACATAGGATGGATAAAGAGCCTCTTTACCTTTATAACCATCAATTCTCATAAGCGGAAGCTTATGAGCTACCATGCAGTAGACAAGCTTTTTATAGGCATTAGAGCTTGCAGCATCATATGGAAGGTAATGTGATCTCATGAAAGCTGCGATAGACAAAAGAGCTTCATTGACAGCTTTTTCTTTACGTTGAGCATTTTTGAATTCAGCTTTTTCTTTTCTTGCTGTTTCTATATTCTCATTTTCAAGGATCTCACTGTAATAACCATCATGGTTATGAGCTACCACCTCATCAATGGTATTATCTTTTAAGATATCTACAGTATGCTCAATTAACTTATAGAAGCTCTTTAAGGTTGTAAGTAAATCCTCAGCTTGAGCTGACAGTAAGTTTTTGCCCTGATTTATATCTAAAAGTCTCTTTTCATCTTTATTGCCAGCTCTGTTCTTTACTAAGATGTCATTTGTGATCTTTCCAAAATCTGGATCATTGAAGATAAAATCAAAACCTGAAAGTTCGTTTACGAAGTTTTCAAATTCAGGATCACCTGTTCCATGAACACTTAAGAAGAGGTCAAGGCAGTCTTTAAATACTGGGGACAAAAGCACCATCTTTTTTAAGATAAAGGATCTAAAAACAGGGATGTCATACAAAGCATCGGATAAGTGCCTGCATCCAGACTTAGGTGGATTTTGGCTGTTTACATTCACTAAAGGAGCTTCAGTGCTGTCGTTTGGTTTTCTAAAAGCTGCATCATCAGCATTTACAGCTGTTGCCTCAATACTGCTATTGTCAGGATTTAATGAAGTACTTTCTCTTACATAGTCTTTTGCTAAACTGATACCAAAGGTACGGTCATAGCTCTTGCGTACTGAGGAGTGACGTGCCTTCATGCTTTGATCTTTTAGATAGTTATAAAGGCGATTTGTTTTTAAAGAGGCATCATTCCCCTGCAAGAGATAAGTAAGTAAAAGGCAGTCACGAACTAATCTTAAGACATAGAGTGTTGAACGGGAAATTTCTTTTCTATGTGATAAAAGGTTATTTAAAAGCAGGAGCTTTTTTGAACTTATAAGATCAGATAGCTCACTCTCACTTATGCCATCTTCAATGGCTCTCTTTACCTCATTTACAAAGAGAATGATGTCATGCAACGCATCAGTCTTAAAGAGGTATTTTTCAAGATAAATGAAGGAATCGACAATAACCTTATCCAGAGGTGAACTCATAGCTGAATTCTGTGATAAAGCTATTTCTTTTGCTATAAAAGAACCAAAATGATTTTTAAATTTATCATGAATTCCCTCATTTTCAATCAGATCATTTGTAAATAGGCGATTTGAAAAGATATATAAAAACTGAAGATAGGCTCTGTGTCCCTCTTCAGACAAACCATAGTCATCAACAGAAAACTTACATGGATCCTGTTTAACATTAGAAGCAAGATTTTGATTGTCTGTTTTTAAGATAGAGTCTTTTTCTGGATTTAGAGCTCTTTCATTATCATCATTTTCGCTCTTTTCTGTATTATCACTGTCTTTAACACAATGGTTATAAAACAGAGTATCAAGATCAATTAAAGGAGTCTCCTGTAAAAGGTAAGAGACTAAGAGCACTGCTAAGGCTCTTTCATCTGCACTGTCAGCATTTGCTTTTGCAAAGTCATATCGTAGAGATAATGGTGTAAAGTCCCCATCATCTAGCATAAAATGAGCAAAATTACAGATTAGCTTTGTCTTTAAAGAACCTTGATCTTTACAACAGTCTAATACCTTAAAACAAAAGCTTTCATCAAAATATGAATGGAATAAGTCATCATGGATGAACACTTTGTAGCGTTCAAGGGCTTCATTATCGCAATTTACCTCAGTGCATTTTTGTCTGTAAAGCAACTTTGTAAAGTAGTTATATGCAAAACTGTCATAAGAGACAGCTCTATTATCTTTAATAAGTTTTGCCATCACCTCTTCTAACAACTCGCCTTTAAACAGCAAAGAGCCTGATTTTTTACATCTTAATGCATTGTTTACAAGAGCAAAAGGATTAATGGCAAAACCTAACTTATCCTTAAGTCTTAACTTTAAACTTGATTTTGAAGACATGATATTGTTTACATCGTTTTCTTTAGTATTTTTATTTTCAAGAGATAACATAGCTCTCTCCTAATCTGCGTTTTGATGTATTAAATTAGGTATAGACTACACCTAATTTAATACAGGTAAAAAAATATAGTTCTGCCCTTTTAAAGGTTGTCTTCTAATGCCTGAAAATATGCAGCAACCTCTGTGTAAAGATCTGGAAACTTCTCTTTTGTAAACTCCACAGGAGCATAATGATTAGGCTTATAGTCAACACAACAGTTATAGCGAGTAATACCATCATCCTCATCTACACTCTGTGTGTGAGTGTGACCGTGAATGATTACAGTACAGCTACCTGTTTTTTCGCCTATAAACCCATGAGTTGCTTTTACAAACTTGCAGTATTCCTCATCCATGAGTCTTCCATGGTAATCAGGTTTTCCGGTTACAGGAAAGTGACATAAAAAGTAATTGCCAAAGATTAAGTATCTGTTAACAGATAAGAAGCCACACTTTCTGTAAAAAGAATCTCTATACCAATCGTGGTTGCCTCTAATCAAAACCTTACGACCTAGGAGCAAAGTAATGATCTCTGTCATCTTTTGACCTTTGTGATTCTTTTTAAAGGTTAAATCTCCTAAAAAGATCACCATGTCATTTTCTTTTACTGTATTTCTGTATTGAGCTAACAGGAAATCATCACAATCTTCAGTGCCCTGCTCTGTTAAATCAAACGGACGATCACAATACTCAATGATAGCTTTATGACCAAGATGCAGATCACTTGTGATAAATAAACGTGGGGCATCTGCTCTGTCTTGTACTGCTGTCATATGCTGATCTCCTTTTAAAGTTTGAAACTTGAATAACATCCTTTTTCTTATTTTCAGTATATACGATACCTGATTATTATCAAGTATTTTTTTTAGGTATTTTTTATATCTAAATCACTTAAGGTTATGTTTTTCGTTTTACAATTCTGTACACTATCTTTAATACAGTTTGATTAGATATTCAGTAAATAAGAGACAGCAACATGAAAGAGCTTACAGATAAAGTAAACATGGATAACTTAAGTTTGATTATTAAAACTTTAAGATCTAAAGCTACCTCTTCTACTTTCTTTAATAAGTCAAACACAAGACTCTTACTAAAGCTTGCTGTTGCCTTTTATCAGTTTAAAGATAAAAGTTTTGAAGAACTTATCTTTACTGATGCTAAATATGATGAAAGTGGATGTCATGACTCTTTTTTGGACGATTTAATCAAATGTATTAACTCAGATGAGATTAAAAACAGCGATAATCAGTATGTAAAAGACTTTTTAGAGTGGCTAGGTGCTAAAAATACTGATGACAAAGACAGCTCTTACCACTTAACTCTAAACAGTGAATCTTTAAATAAGTTAGGTATCAGTATTTATGACTCATACCCATACACTGAACTTAAAGCCAATCTGTGCAGTTTCATCAATAAGTTAAACATAGAACAGCTAAAAGATTCAGTACAGGATACGCCTTCAGCTAATGGTAAAGCTGGCAGTGATAATTCTGTAAGTACTGCAACAACCGACAAAGAGCCAGTTTTAGATACTGATACTGTAAATTTTGATACCTTTTTTAATGCAGCAGCTGAGCTCTTCTCAAATACCTTTTTCCATGAACAGAGACTTGTAAAGGTACTTTGTGATTATCTATCAAAGTCCTCAATTCAAGATAATGATAAAGTGCTCTTTTTATCTAATGTACTGCCTTATGCTGAATACTCACTGTTAAATGACCATAACTGCAGCATTGACAGTTATGTCAATGTTGACAGTAAAATGAGTGTTGATGCTAAAGTTAACTTTGAAGCTTTAAAGAGATTTGATGAAAACTTAAAAAAAACTAGCTCTCATACTCAAGACTTAACATCAGGATCTAATAACCTAAATGAAAAGACCATCTTCTTACGTGATTATGAAGATCATTTAGTCCCTGAGGAATGCGAAAAACAGGTCGATGTTGCAGGTAATGCTGATATTGATGACATTTCATATTTACACACTCCATCACTTGAACTTAACTTTGTAAGAGCACTGCTCTTACAAATTAACAGTCCATTAAAACCTTATGTTTCAAGACAGGAGTTAATCGACAATCCTCATAGTACAGCTTTTGTCTGTCAGCCCCTCTTTAAAGGTGATATCCAGAATCTGTGCAAGTACTATTACTCTTTATATAACCTTTTAAAGAGAACTGTACAAAAGCGTTTTGTGCTCTTTATACCTCATGTAATTACTTACACTAATGCTAATGAAGGCATTCTTTTTAGAAAGACCTTATTAGAAGATAATTACTTAAGTGTCGTCTTAAGATTACCAAGATTCTTTTGTGCTAATAAAGATCTTTTAATTGATGTTTTAGTCTTTGATAAAGGTAACGTAAGCAATATAGCTGCAAAAGGAAGCAGTAAAGATTTTAGCAAAGCCTCATCAGACAGCAAAAAAGATAATAGTAAAAATGCTGATGCAAAGATAACTGATAAGAAACTGCTTTTGTGCAACCTCTCTACAGCAAACAGCCTTGATGAGAAGCTCTCATCAAGAGCTCACAGCGTCTTAGCTTTAAAGGCTGTAAATGAGGTATCTCATGCACTATCCTGTTTAGGAGCAGACTCAAAGCAAAAGAATTCAGAGCACTGTAAGTTTGTCTCATTAAGCTCAATAACATCAAATGCAGATAAACTCTGTAAATTAGATCCTACAGCTTATGTATCTCCAACTGAGGTCTTAGACAGTGTTGCCTACATTAAAAAAGGTACTGTAGAGTTAGATAAGATAGCTACTATCTATAAGGCTTTAACCTGTAAGGCACCAACGGATACTGATTTTAAAGAGAAACTGTGTGAGTTAAATTTAAATGATGTACCCGAAAGTGGCATCATTACCACAGTACCTAAAGAGGTTGAAGTTGAGCTAGGCTTAAAACAGGCTAAACGTAACCTTTTAATAGATGGTGATGTTGTGATCTCTGTAAAAGGAGCTGTAGGTAAAGTAGGTTTCTATAAAGAAGGACAAAAGAAAGTCATGGCAGGTCAGTGCTTTGCCATTATCAGATCAAAAGATCCTGATCTTTATTCTCAGGAACTTATCTTTGCCTTATTAAGAAACGACGATATGCAGGACTATATTAAAACAAAGATCACAGGAGATAAGTTAAAGGTTTTGCAGTTATCAGAGTTAAAGGCTATTCCCCTGCCTGCTGCAACTGAGAGTATGAGAGCAAAAGCCTGCAGGATAACTCAAGAGCTCTATGACTCACAAATTAAATTGATAGAAATAAAAGAGAGCATTAGATCATTAGGACAAGTAAGACTTGATTAGTAAGTCTCTTTTGTAAAAGACTCACTTTAAAGGGCTGTTACAATCTTACTTACATGAGCAGTTAAAATCTAAAAATTGAAAATCATGGCGCTACAAGATCTTTAAATGAACATCTGTAGCGCCACAATGAAAGATAGAAACTACTTAAGTTTTTTACAGGTTATAAAACAGTTTTTACCTGCAAAGGCAATTCCGTAAGCATAGATACTTTGAACCATTTTGTTAGCTTTAAAAGGATCTGCGTAATGCTTATCTTCGATTTGCTCGACGGCTTCTTTACTAAGATCAATTAAATCTGAAACAACTGTTGTTGTTTTTATTTCAATTATTGCAGCCTTTTCTGAAAATGTATCTGTAAAGGCAATATCTGCATAACCATCGCCAGCTTCTAAATTTGAATGATATTCAGAAAAGAAATTTTCAGAGCAGTTAGTAAAAAGACCATTTAGATAACCATGATAGTAGTTTTCATGAGGAGCTTTTGTGGCATTATCTCTTAACGAGATAAAGCTCATTAAGATAGTGCGAAGTTTTGATTGAGCAAAAGTACTATCACCATTAAAAAGAGCGTTAGCTATTTCATCTGCAACAGAGTTAGGTACAATCTCTGTATTAAATCTGTTTTGAATGTTGTGTTCAAAACATTCAAGTATCTCAAGGTTAGGAATTCTTGCAATGACGTTTTTATTGGTTTTACTGTCTTTAGATAACTCAGCTTCATCTGTCTTTTCCCAATCTAAGGTTAGATAACCAGAATGAAGCAACAGTGACCAGAAATCATTTGAATCATGCTGTGATAAACAGTCATAGTTCATGGATTCATTTAACTGAAAACCAATAGCTTTACCATCAACTAAATCCTGCATCTTTTGATTGTCTTTATCGGTTAAATAACCAATATAACCTGATAAGGATTTATCAGAGGTTGTACCTTCCCAGTAGTTTTCTAATCTGTTTAACTTTAAAGTTCCTTTTAAGTTCTTTTTATAATAATCACTAATGAAACTTACTATATCCCATGGACAGAATATCTCTTTGTCATAGAACTTGTATCCGTCATAGTGCTCTTTGACTTTTTGAGCAAAGTTGTCCATTTTATAGTCTTTTAAGAACTTATAGGTTTCTTCTTTGGTAAAGCCAATAATTCCTGTATAGTCTTCGTTTTCAGAGAGAACTGTATTTACCTTAAAGTTATTAACACCTGTAAAGAGACTGTTCTTAGCTACCTTTAAACATCCGGTGACAATGATTTTGGTGAGAGTCTTTTGATCTTTTAAAATACCAAAGAAACTTTTTATCAAATCTACCATGTTGTAATGGAAGTCTGCCTTAAAGCCTTTCTCATCACCATACAGTTTAGTATTCTGTAAATCATGATATGAAGCATTAGCAAGAGGTACATCATACTCATCAATAAGAAGTATTGGATACTTGCCATATTCTTTATAAAGAGCTTTTGCTATGGTCTTTAATGATCCTGTCAGATAATCTGAATTCTCAAATTCCCTTAAAAACTCTACCTTAAGAAGTTTGCTTAATTTATCTTTGTCTTCTTCATCTAGTTTTGGGCTGTTTAAAAGATATCTATACTTTTCTGCAAGATCACTTACTTCCTTAGCAAAATTTTTATATGCAATTTCAAAGGTCTTACCTGTTACATCTTTTAAAGAAACACTAATAACAGGATACTGTCCCATGAACTTAGAACAGAACTCTTTGTCTTCTAGTATTTTGGTGCCTTTAAAGAGTTCTAGTTGTTTTGAGTTATCAAATGGCTTTTCAGAATTGATTTGTAGGAATGACTCAAACATAGTCATGAGCATGGTCTTACCAAAACCGCTTGGTCTTATGAACAGCAGAACAGATGATGAGTCAGCTAAAATGGTCTTTAGGTACTCTGTCTTATCTACAAAGTAGCAATTAGCGTCTTTTAGATCTTCAAAGTTTGCTGGACTATTTAGTAATTCTAACGACATTTTGTTGCTCATTACTCTGACATGATCTTGTTTATATATACTATTAGTTTTTACTTAAGCTTTTTACAAACCACAAGACAATCCTTTTTACAGAATACTAAGCCATAAGCGTAGATCTCTGTAATCTTTGATTGCTTGGTAAATGGTAGAGCATAATTCTTCTCTTCAATCTGAGATAATGCATCTGCTGCAAGCTCATCCATATCCACATCATTAGATGTAGATTTAATCTCAATGATTACAGCTTTGGTATTACGTCCTGCTTTAAAAGTAATATCTGGATATCCATTGCCTGATTCATAGTTAGAACGGTATTCAGATATGATATCTTCACAACATGTAAAGATGCCATTGATAAAACCATGGTAGTAGTTCTCTAAAGGAGCTTTAGTTGCAGTATCTCTGATTGAGACATATTTTTGTAACATATCAAAGATGATGTCGTACACTTCTTTCTGATTGCCCGATGATAACGCATTAACTAACTTATTATGCAGATTGTTCTCTTCAAAATCAGAGCTGAATTTCTCTTTAATGTTGTCGTTAAAGCACCTTAAGATTTCTAAATTAGGAATTCTTACATAGACCGTTTTATCCGTTGTATGATCTTTAGATAACTCGGCTTCATCTGTCTTTTCCCAAT
>DKDL01000092.1 GCA_002449335.1 Succinatimonas sp. UBA6849
GCTCTACACCTGATTCAAATAAAGTAGCTATGGTATCTAAGGTAAGAGACTTACCAAAACGACGTGGACGGGAGATAAAGACTCTTTCAAGCTTTATAAGGTCTCTAATATACATTGTTTTATCTACATAAATGTAATTATTTAGATAAAAGTTTATAAATGAGCCTGTTGAGCTGATATCTTTCATATGTAATTATCTCCAAACCTACTTCTAAGATTATAGCCTGAAAAGCTCTTGTTTTACCTTTATTGGTGGCATTTTCTGCAATTATCAGTTCTTTCTCTTACAAAAATTACCAAAAGTCAGATTTTTACTCTTCAACGAATAGGAATGTAAGATCTTTTTTAAATTCATCAACTCTATCAATCGTTTTATCATGCGGTTGCAACAGTCTGGTGTATGAACTTAAGTTTTTTTAAGACTGCGCAAATTGCACATATGTCTTTTGATGTATGAGATCTTATCTTCCCAAAAACTTACCTGTGATGCTTTCTTTTGAGTTCTTAATATCATCAATGGTACCTGTAGCTACGATTCTGCCTCCCAAAACACCTCCACCAGGTCCCATATCAATGATGTAGTCAGCATTTCTTATCACATCAAGATCATGCTCAATCACAATAACAGTAGCACCACTCTCAATTAGAGTCTGGAAAACATCTAAAAGTGTAGCTACATCTTGAGGATGTAAACCTATGGTAGGTTCATCAAAAACGAAGACCGTATCATCCTGACTATGACCTATTTCTGAGGCTAGTTTTAACCTTTGTGCTTCACCGCCTGAAAGGCTTGGGGTTTGCTCACCTAAGGTTAAATAACCTAAGCCTAGTGACTCTAAGATTTTTAGACGAGATGAAACTAGCTTTACATCTTTTAAAGCCTCAATAGCCTCAGTTACATCCATATCCATTAGCTCAGGCAGTGAGTACTCTTTACCATCTTTTGCTCTGTAATGAATTTCATGAGCTTCATTAGAGTAACGAGAGCCGTGGCATTTAGTACAAGGAATTTCGACATCAGGTAAAAACTGCACATCAAGTGTGATTTCACCTGTGCCATCGCAGACAGGACAACGCAGTTTACCGGTGTTATAAGAAAAGTCACCTGCCTTATAACCTTTCTCTTTAGCATCTTTTGATTTAGCAAAGAGCTTTCTTAACTCATCATGAACATTTGCATAAGTTGCTACAGTAGAACGGACATTGATACCAATAGGTGTTGCATCAATAAGCTTTACCTGAGAAATTCCCTTACATTCAACCTTTTTTACGTGCTCTGGCATCCTGGTACTATTGATAGATGCTGTTAGTGCTGGAATGAGACTTTCGAGCACTAAGGTTGTTTTACCAGATCCTGAAACACCGGTAACTACAGTTAATCTGCCTTTTGGGATCTTTACATCCATTGCTTTTACAGTATGAATTGGTGATGTCTTTAAATAGATGGTGCCCTTTTCAAAGATCTTATCAATTAACTTACTGTGAGCTTTTTCTGCACCAAGATCTTCCGTGACTTCGTTTTCTGCAGCAACGCTGACAACAGGTCTTCTGCGAGTTTGATAGTTACCTTTTAAGTAAGGTCCGATTACTGATTTGGCGTTTTGCTCAATTTCTGCGACAGAGCCTTTGGCTAAAACATGACCGCCTTTAGCGCCGGCTACAGGTCCCATTTCAATAATGCAGTCACTTTCTTTTAGAATTTGTGTATCGTGATCTACTAAGAGCACTGAATTACCGTCAGCAATGAGATCATGCATTACATCATTAAGACCTTTAATGTTCTGAGGATGCAGACCAATTGATGGCTCATCTAGAACATATAAAACTCCTGTAGTGCGGTTACGCACTGCACGAGCTAACTGCATGCGCTGTCTTTCACCTGTAGACAAGGTCGAGGAAGCTCTATCCAAGGTAAGATAGCCTAATCCAAGATCAACTAATCTTTTGGCAACCTCTAAAAATGACTGACAGATACTCTCTGCCATCTTGTGCATTTGTGAAGGCAAAGAGTCAGGAACTGCTTTTACCCATAAGATGACATCATCTAATGTCATCTTGCACACCTCATCTAGAGACATACCTTTAATTTTAGGAGCACGCGCTCTGTCATTTAATCTGGTGCCATGGCATTTTGGACAGAGATCTTCACGTAAGAACTTTTCAACTCTCTTCATGCCCTTTTCATCTTTTACTTTTGATAAGGCATTTAAGACTGTGTACTTTGCATTAAAGTAGGTAAAGTCCATCTCACCTGAGGCGCCATTAGTCTTATTCTGATAGACCATATGCTTTTTAATGGCAGGACCATTAAAAACTATGTCGCGCTCTTTTTCAGTCAGAGCTTTAAAAGGCACATCTGTTCTTACACCAAGATCACGGGCAATATCTTTCATTAAAGACCACATCAGGGTCTGCCATGGCAGCACTGCACCTTCATCAATGGTTTTACTCTCATCAGGTACCAGTGTTGATTCATCTACAGTTCTGACAAAGCCGGTTCCTGAGCATTCAGGACATGCTCCTTGAGAATTAAAAGCAAGCTCTTCAGCTGAAGGTGGATAAACTACTTTATGACAATGAGGACAGATTATTTCTTTTTCAGCTGCTACATCAAGTGTTGGCTCTAAATATTGACCACAATTCTCACAACGGTGAGAAGCCAAGCGTGAGAACATTAAACGCAGTGTATTTAAAAGCTCAGTTCCAGTACCAAAGGTACTGCGAATACCAGGAACACCTGGTCTTTGGTGCAAAGCTAAAGCTGCTGGTACATATAAAACCTCATCGACATCAGCTTTGGCAGCAGAGGTCATACGACGACGGGTATAGGTTGATAATGAGTCTAGATAACGACGTGAACCTTCAGCATAGATGACACCTAAGGCTAAGGACGATTTACCTGAACCTGAGACACCTGCAATACCTACAATCTGATGCAACGGTACCTCTACATCAATATTCTTTAGGTTGTGGACTCTTGCGCCTTTGATGACGATATTGTCTGGCTGTGATTTGTTTGGACGTGATGTATCTGGATGTGATGTATTCAAGTAATTATCATCTTTCATAGCTGTCATCTGTTGTCAGTGCTTAAGTTAATTTGTCATCTTTAAGAACGTAGCCTGGCTTAGCTCTAATGGCGCGTTCTAACATCGGTCTACCTTGGTGCTGTAGCTTTGCTCTTACAGCACCTTTTACCAGCTTTTATCTTCTTCGTGACCTGTTTTTCTTTTGTGACAATTCAGATCTTAAAGTATTTTCAGAGCATTTATGAGCCTAAATGTGTCAGGTTCTTGCTAAAAAGCACCACAGATTCCTATTTACTATAAAAGCTTCTGCTCTTTTAAAGCTCTGATTACTGCATCCTCATCGAGCTTTTCCTGTTCTAAGCGATTTAGCTTTGTATCAGGATCTAAGACAAAAGCAGTTTCTGATTTAAGAGCACTATTTTGAGAGACGTTATTTTGCAGTCCCTGTAAAAAGGCTAAAGCTTGTTTTTCATCTTCAGTTAAAAACTCTACTTTAACTTCTGTACTCTTATCCTCATGGACCATACGCTCTGTATGAGAAGCTCTGTTAAATACAGCTTTATCCATGAGCAGTGACTTAACAGTGCACTGAGAGTTTTCACGGAACTCACAGAGCATTTGAAATCCCCATGAGTCTAAATCGCCCCAGTAAAAGATCTGCTTTTTATGTTTTAACCAGGATGCTTTTGACCAGGACAAGTTTCTGCCACAGCCAAAGATAACAGAGGTGTTCTTTAATTTTGGGAGCATAAGTCCTGATTGAACATTTTCAACGACGATGAGGTTGTCTCCTGGTGGCTCAATGTTCAAAAGCAATGATGAAGGCACCATCATATAAGGATATCTTTCAACCAGACTATCATCTAAGACTCTAATATGAGCAAAGCCATCAGGCTTTGCTTCAACTTCTAGATAATCCTCTAATGATTCGTCTTCTGAGCATAAAGATAAGGTTCTTAAAATTGACAGGATCACCTTGTCATGTTTTTCAATAAACTTAGTATCGATGTGCTCAATCGGGATGGCTCTTAAATAGTAATCCTTACCTAATCCTCGTTTTAATTGAGGCATACAGATCATAAGATCTGAAAACTCTTTATTCGATACAGCCTCAAGATTGAGTTCTCGATACAGAGAGTAAAGATTATTTAAATTGTCATAGTGCATGATGTGAGATAAAGTCTTACAACGCTCTATAAAGACAGTAACTGCATTTCTGTTTTTAGAAGAGATTAGCTTTATAAGTTCCTCAAAATCATGAACTATAAATTCAGATGGGATGTTCTCGCCCTGAACACCGTAGCGATAATTAACTGTTACCCTCTCAATCATTTCCTGATAGGGAAAATCATTCCAGGTACGGACAAAGTTCTCGTAAGAAGCAATATCCTTCATGATGGTTTTGACTGTAGGTGTTTTTAGAGGCACTCTAATTGGATATTCTCTTTGCCCCTGCAATCTTAAAATGAGATGAGAAATGTTCTCTACCTCATTTTTCTCTATCTTTTTGATAACTTCATTTGGTAACAGCATAGCTAATCCCAGTGCTCATTACTTTTTACATAGCTGTTTTTTCAGCTTTTACATCAGACCTTATAACAGCAGTTTAAATCAGTTCTAAGCTATTAAATCTGCTTTAATAAACTAAGTTTTGCAAGCTAAACAGCGTTATAAAAGGCTACTGCTCAGTTTCTGAATCTTCAACGCTAATGCCTAAAGCATCAAGCTCATGCTCTTTTTTAAGCTTTAGTTGCTCATCATAATCTTCCCAGCTTAACTCACACATAGAGCTGCTGTGAGTATTAGCATTTCTCTCCATAATGACTAATGATTTAGCATAGTCACGAGCTAACTCAATATTCTTAAATGGAGTGATGAGGTTTACATGCAAGCCTAACTCGTGGAAGATCTTTAAAACTCTCTGACTTACCTTATCTGAGGTATTTGAAAATGCCTCATCAAGGAAGACTGTTGCATAAACAGGAGTTTCAGCACCTTCTGGGGTTAATACATAGGCAAGTGATGCTGCTAATACGGAGCCTGCGAATGACTCTTTTTCACCACCTGATTTACCAGAGCTTGAGTTTAAGGTGTCTTTTACTTCACCAGTATCAGCATCGACCACGTTTGCCAAGAACTGCATTCTCAAACGAGGATCAAGCACAGTCTTCATTTCCTGAGCATTTGAAGTTAAGGCTGTAGTTAAAGTAGTGATTACTTTTTCAATAGCTTTATACCTTAATTCATGATCATCTAAACTCAGCATGTTCATAACCTTTCTTGAGTCTCGGTCAAACTCCTGTAAGGTAGGATTTGTAAGTTTTTTAGGCTCAATGCTCAAATATGAATTCTCGGTAAATTCAGCTCGCTTTAGCACGATATTGATTTGAGAAATTCTGTCTTTAATTGAAGACAACTCCTGATCGATCTTTTGAACGATGCAGGCTACTGACTGAGTAACCTCAGTGTTTAATTTAGCCTTAAACTCTTCAACTAACTTAGGCAGACCCTCTTTTTGGATATTCTCCAAATGCCTTAAATAGTGATCATAGGCATCAAAATCTTTACCCCAGTCAGCACAGATTGGGTACCAGGCTTCATTTGAGTAGAAAGATGAAATCACCGAGATGATCTTATTCTGAGCATTCTGTGCATTCTCTACTACCCTGTTACGCTTATCTGAAAGCTCTCTGCGCAGTTTTGAGGTATTTGCATCAATAAAGACGTTGTCTTTGGTAAGCTTAAGACTGGTCATGGTCTTTAATAAGAGAGCAGAAGTCTCCTCTGGAACTGTAATTTGAGAGTTCTCAGAGCTTACTCTTATCTTTTCTTTTAACTCATTAAGATCATTTTCCATAGCACCGAGCTTACGGTTCATCTCGCTTATCTTTAATTCAAAGTCATTTAATACAGCTACACTGTCTTCATAGAGCTTTTGTAATTTAGCAATGGCAGGATCATGAATTAAGGTATCAAGCTCAGCTTTTAATTTCTCAATTTCAGCTTTGATACTTGAAAGATCAAGCTCATTAAAGGATTTGAACTCTTTTAATCTTCGGCAAGCTAAGATGCTGTTCTCAAAACTATTATTTTCTTTTTTGAGCTTTTCAATACTCTCGTTTAATGAGGAGACCTCATTTTCCTTTTTCAAAAGGTCCTGTTTTAAAAGCTTAATCTTTTCCTTATTAGAAAAGCCTAAGCACCACTCACGTCTGTCATCGATGCGCTTTAGATCTTTCTTTTCAAAGAAACCATGAGATTTGTGGATTAAACCTTCTTTAGTCATAGAAAACTCTGTGGAGTTTAACTCCTCTACAGAGTCTGCACAGATTAAATCATACTTGTTTAAGTGCTGCTTTAACCACTCGGTATAGCGGTGCTGCTTGAAGTTTAACTTTACTAAGAAGCCTCGGTTACCAAAGGTTACATTTGCATCACGTACTTTAGATGCAATCTGAATTCTTACATGTAATCCGGTGTGACGTGAGTTTACCCACTTGGTAATGAGGCTATAGTTATCCTCACTTACAAGCAGGGTCTGGCGAATACCGCCTAAGGCTCTTTCGATGGCGCCATGCCAGCTCTCTTCAGATGGTTTAACCTCGATTAACTCAGCTACATAAACAAGATCATCTGCGTTAATTCTAAGATCCTCACTGATGCTGTCACGTAACTGTAAGAAGGCTGATGACAGGTTTGAATCAGAGTGCTTTTCTAACTCTTTAAGTTCACTCTGATACTCATTGATATCCTGTTTTAATAAGTTTGACTGAGACGCAAGATCAATTCTCTTATTCTCATTTTGCTCTTTTAAAGATGCAATCTCAGATTGCTTTTGCTCGATGACATTTAAATTGTCATTAAAGTCAGCTAATGACTTTAGCTCTTTTAAGCCTAAACCTGTGGCAATAGTTACATAGTTTTTAAGATTGTTCTCGATGCGATGCTCTTCAGATTGTCTTTGTAAGATAACCTGCTTTACCTGTTCTGATCGGTCACCACCACCTTTAATCAGGTTGGTATGAGTTCTTTCTTTTTCAGATTCAGCTTCACTTTTCTTTTGCAGCAGATCTTTATACAGGCTTTGAGTATTGTCATACTCAAAACCTAATTCCTGATAGCGCTTTTCGTAGTAGTCTTTGGCATAGTGACTTACGTAGGTATCGGTATAAGCTAAGGCCTTATCGTATTTTTCATCTAAAGCTTTATTGTCCTCATACTTTTTAACGTATTCAGGTAGTGGCTTTAGCTTTTCCTCCTGCTTACGTGCATCCTCCAATTTGGCATGGATAGCTTTAAGATCAGAGAACTGACGAATGGTGTTTATTGCATCCTCTTTTACAGTACCAGGCTCTAGCACTAAAGTTCTGATAAGACCTGTCAAATCGTCAATCTTTTTAAGGCCTAATGCTCTTGACAGTAAAGCAGGAGCATTGACGTTATCCATATGTAATTGATGACGGAAATGAGTTTCATACTCACCGAAATTGTCATCACAGACACGACAACCTTCAATTGAACGCAGGTAATCCTTTAATGCTCTGGTATCCTGATTTTTAAATCTCTCTAAAAGCTCTTTTAGATCAATATCAGTTGCTGATACTGAGTAGATCTTTTTGACATCTGCATAGGCATTAGATGAGCTTGAGATGTAGAAGACACCTAATAAGACCACCTTCTGACCGATGCTTGTATATTCATAGACTGCTTTAATTACACTTACGGTCGCATCAGATCGTAAGTTACGGCTTACCTGCTCGCCATCAGCTATTTTTGTACCAAAGCTACCACGCATGTAGCTTAGTAATGATCTGTCCTTTTTCTGATCCTGAGCTGCTGCAATGTTGTAATCAATCTTACCAGCTGGTCTTAATAAGGTCATCAATGCATCGATGATAGTAGATTTACCTGAACCGTTTTCACCGGTGATTAAGGTTCCCTCAGGATTGATGTTTAAGGTATGTAAACCGTTGAAAGAGCCCCAGTTAAATACAGATACTGACTTTAACTTAACCTGACTGTCATTTCCTTCTAAAAACATCAGCTCTGTCTGATTATCTAGCATTATCAATCTCCTTTACACCTGTCTCTTTCACACCTGAACCTTTCACACCAGACTCTTGCTCACCATTCTCTGCAAACTCTTTGTCATTAGTTTTCTTTAAACTTGGTACAGACTGTTTACCGCCTTTTTCATCATTGAGCTTTTTAAATTCATCTAACATCTTTTCCATCTTTTCGACATCGATGACGTAGCGGATAAGAGGTGTGATCAGATAGCGGTCAGCATCCTCAGAATTCAGTCTTTTAATGAGTTTGTATTCAGCAAGATCTTTTAAAGCGCCATTTAATTTTTTACTGTCACGGCTTTCAGATACCGACAGCTCAAGATATGGTGTAAGAGCATTCTTAATGTAGTCAATATCAACTACAATTTCGGTTTCACCGTTGGCAAAACGCTCATGGTAGTACTTGCGTAAAATCAGGATCAGTACTGACTTAAATGGGGTTAAATAGGCTCGATTGATTAAAGATGAGTCTTCGACAGTGTTTTCACTCTCAACCTCATCATTTTCATCGCGCTCTAGATTTCTGATATAAACTAAGCCGTTCTCAGAGTTAAATACCACCTCAAGATTGAGGTTACGCAAGTAGCTTTTAACAAAGATCATGTTCTCAGGCATGATAAGTTTCTTGTACTCATCTGAGTCTATTGAGTACACAATACTGCCTGATTTTAAAAGCTCAATGATGATGTTACGTAATCTAGCATCAGCCTCTTTGACGACATTAGGGTTCTGTAAGTTCTCATCAGAGGTTAAATCGGTATTAAGAGCATTCAAACTATGCTCATTCAAATCCTGCTCATTATCATCAAAAACATTCACATCAAGCTCACTTTTAGGCTGAGTAATCTCATTTACAGTTTCATGGTTATGTTCTTTATCAAAACTATGGTCCTGATTAAAGCTATGGCCTAATGGACTAGAGTTTTTATCTTTACTATTGTTGCTTCTTTCAAGGGTGTGAATAAGATCATCGATATTTTTCTTTGCTAAGTCAGACATGGTTAAACTCCACTATTTCTTACAAGCTGACTTGTAAGCACAATCTTTGGTAATTTTACTTTCAATTCTTTAGGACCGTTTTGAGCAGGAACTTTTACAATGATCTCTTCAGATTCATTAACCTCTGCTTTATTCATTTCTCTTGCTACTCGCACAAAAGCTACGATTTCTTCAAGACCATAACGCAATTTAACTTTCTTGATGATCTCACCTACGCTCATTTGAGAGGTCTTGCCAATTAGAGAACGAATGGTAGCTCTTACATCAGACAGTCTTACGGTATCTAACTGCTTTAAGATATCAGAGCTGATGGTATTAGAGTTTACATGCTCTTCTAATGAACCTAGTGTTACTTCCTTATCAGGTACCTTTAAAGCCTGACCTAAAGAATCTACTGATGAAACCTTTACGCCAGCCTTATCAAGGCTCAAGTTCATTTCCTTGGTATAGAGATTGAAATCCTGATTTTTAAACTTAACAGCTTCCTGTTCTAGTTTTGAGATTAAAGAGGTTACAATCTGGTTTTCTCGATAATCAGCGCTCTCAAGATAAGATCTTAAGTTCTCATCGATTCTGTTTCTGATCTTTCGAACTCTATCGCATTCAGTTACTAAAACTTCAGTTAAAGAGTGCAGGAAGTTCTGCTGCTTTTTATCAAGGAACTTTGCAATAGGTTTTGAGAGAATAAAGTCAATTTGCTTCGTGAAGCTCTTATAGACATTCTCTTCACAGATAAGTGCAAAGAAGCCTTCATAAGCTGCACCATACTCTGTTTTACGCTGGATATTCTCCTGCGCTAATACATCAGATAAGAGCTGACCTTTAGTTTGGGAGTTCTCAATCATCTGAACTCTGATCTTTCTTGCAATATCGACTGTTTCTTCTTCTAGTTTTCTAAAGTCAGAAGGCAATCTGCTTGCCATATCGTAAACAGCTTTGATTTTTTCCTGCTGCTGATATTCGTTAAGCTCAGGATTTTTACCTGCATTGATAAGACGCTTTTCATTTTGAAGTTCTTTAATTCTGGAGTTTAATTCCCTAAGACTTAACCTCTTATCCTCAGCTACCTGGATATAGAGTTTTTGAACTTCCTGTTGCAGGATTTCCAAATGAGTTGCTGAGGTTGATACTACTTTGTTTTCTAATCGGTCACAAAACTCAATTGCCTTTTGAGCAGCATCGGTCATAAAAAGCTTGTTATCAAGCTCTCTAATCCAACCTCTGTCCATCCATTCACGAAGATAATCTTTAGCTGACTGCTTTTTATCCTCTGGAGGTAATTTGTTCACAAGCTCATCTAAGAATTCCTTTAGATTTGCTCTGGCGTATTCATAGGGAACTTCTCGCTCTTTTGAGAAGATATTTTTGAGAAATGAAATAACAAATGGAGCACTTTTAGCTCTTAAAAGTTTCCAGGTGTTATTGATTTCTAGAAGAGAACTGTATCTTGAAAAATCGGAAAAAAAATTCATTGCAAGTTTTGGTTGGTATTGATAATCAAATACATCAATAGTATTTGTCTAAAGCTAATTCAAGCTATTTTAATAGATTTGAGCTCAAGATAAAATCAATACCAACATAAAACTTGCAATATTTTAAGAGCTACTTAAGTTTCTTACAAAGAACCCCACATTCTTTATTTCTAAAAGAAATGCCATATGCGTTGATTGTAGATATATCTTCATTCTCAAGATAAGGCTTTGCATAGTTCTTATCTTCAATTTGAGCTAATGCTTCTCTAGCTTTTGATTTTTTAGTTTCAGATCCAGAGCAAGTCTTAATCTCAATGATTACAACCTCACCACGTTCGTTTCTAAAGACAATATCTGCATAACCATCACCTGATTCATAATTTGAATGATATTCAGAGAAAAAGGAGTTAGAGCAGTTAGAGAACAAGCCATTTAAATAGCCATGGTAGTAGTTCTCATGAGGTGCTTT
>DKDL01000093.1 GCA_002449335.1 Succinatimonas sp. UBA6849
ACTTTTTAAGATCCAGTGCATGAAGATTTAACAAAATCTTAAAAAAATATGATTAAGTTCAATATTTAAGTGTAACATTTAACATTTTCTTAGCTATAATCAGAGAGTAATCGTTTAGTTAGATAAGGAAGAATTTTAATCAAAGCTGTGTTGTAGCAAAGCATTGATCAGATTAAGTAGAATTAAATTTCTTTTTTTGTGAACATGTTTATCTACAAAATTAGTTTCAAAAAATATTAAAGTTTTTCTTTATTTTGCTGATACAAGGTTATTGTAAGTAGAAGTTTGAAAATAAGTGACAGCTATGAATATATTACATTCTTTAGGCGTTAAAGCTAAACTTGCAGCTGCATTTGCCGCTGTGATTTTTCTTTCCCTTGTAATTGCTATTGTTTCAATTACAAGTATCACCAATTCTCGTTCTGTAGCTAACTTCGCAAAAGAAGTTATTGAACAGCATTACAGTAAGATTGTTCAGATCTCAAGAAATGTTAATACATTCCGTGATGATATGACCATGTTTACTAATAATGTTGCTACATACAATAAAGAGAGTGCAGCAAAAGCTGATGCTGATATCGAGAAGTTACGTGCATCAATGTCTGATATTAAGTTATTAGATCCTACAGATGCAGCTGACTTTGAGAAGTTGAAAGGTTTCATCAACTCTGCTATCGACGTTTACAAAAACAAGATGGAACACATGGTTGATAGAGGTTATTCAGTTGATGTTAGAAATACCTATAACAATGAGCTGTTCCCTGTTTTAAATGATTCTATCGCTGAAATTAACCGTTTAGTTGGTCTGTACTTAGACAGAGTTGACAACAACGTAACTTCAATGACTGATGTATCACCAATTGTAATTATTCTTGTAATTACTTTAATAGCTGTGATCTTCTCTGCTGTAATTGCTTACAAGTTACCTAAAGCATTTATTGGAGTCCTACACTATGCTGTATCTCACGCTGCTGTAATGTCACGTGGTGATTTAACTCAGCCTGTTGAGAACAGAGGTCGTTCTGATGAATTTGGTCAGTTACTAGACTCATTAGAAAAAATGCGTTTAGACTGGCAGAACAATGTAAAGGTTATTAAATCAGCTACAGACAACCTAGAGAATGCATTCAATAAGATCGATGAAGTTACATCTGATATGAATGACAAAGCTCAGGAGTCACAAAACCGTTCTATTACAGTTGCAGCTGCCGCTGACGAGATGGTATCAACTACCTCTGATATTGCTAAGAACTGTGAATCTGCTGCTGCAAATTCTAACCAGTCAAATGACACCACTCAGCAGGGTGTTCATAAGGTTCAGTTAACCATTGAAGGTATTCAAAACCAGGTAGTAAAATCAAAACAGGATGCTGAGTATGTTCAGTCTTTAGTAGATCAGGCTCAAAAGATTGGTACTATTGTTCAGACCATTGATGACATCGCATCTCAGACCAACTTGCTTGCTTTAAATGCTGCTATTGAGGCTGCTCGTGCTGGTGAGTATGGTAAAGGATTCGCCGTGGTTGCAGATGAAGTTCGTGCCCTTGCATCAAGAACTTCAACCTCAACTCAGGAAATTACCAAGATGGTTACCCAGATTCAGTCAAATGCTAATACAGCAAACGAATCAATGCAGTCATCAGTTAAGAACATGGATAGCTTAGCTGTTGAGACCAGCACCATCGAAGAGTTATTAAACAACATTACCGAGCAGGTAAGTTCTGTAAATGCTCAGATCACACAGATTGCTACAGCTGCTGAACAGCAGACCACTGCAACCTCAGAGATTTCTGGCAATATGCAGGATATTACCCATTCTTCACAAGCTCTGTCAAAAGATTGTTCAGATGCTAAGGAAGAAGTTAACCGTTCAATGTCTCTGTTACAAGACTTGGTTGAGAGCTTGAACAGAATGAAGGTTTAAAGCTTGCTTATTAAAGCTTATAAAGGGCAATCTCACAGAGATTGCCCTTTTAGTATCAAAATACAAGAGAGAATTCAGTAAGTATCTATAAGAGCTTAAAAAGCTCAAAGACTTTTACAAGCTGTGGATACTCTCATAAATATCCTGAGCCATCTCCTCAGATATTCCTGGAACCTTCTTCAGCTCTTCAATACTTGCATTCATTACTTCTCTGATACCACCTAGATGCTTTAATAAAGCCTGACGTCTCTTTGGACCAATGCCTTGGATATTCTCAAGTACACTGTGGGTTCTGGCTTTCTGTCTTCTGTTTCTATGACCGGTAATTGCAAAGCGGTGAGATTCATCACGAATATGTAAAACCAACTGCAAAGCAGGATCATCTAAAGTTAAGTGATACTCTTCTCTTGTATAACCACGGATTAGAGTTTCTAAACCTTCCTTTCTGCCCTCACCTTTAGCTACTGCTACAATTAAAGGTGGTGTAACTTTAAACTTTGAAAAGATATCTGAGATTACCTCTTCAGCCTGTTTTAACTGACCTTTACCACCATCAATAAAGATAAGCTCAGGAATAATACCTTCACGAGGCTCTTTAAAACGACGTGTCAGTACCTGATGCATAGCAGCAAAGTCGTCACCTGGAGTTATACCATCAATGTTAAAGCGCCTGTAATTTGCGCTATCGGGTCCTTCCCTGTTAAATGATACACAGGATGCTACAGTAAGCTCACCTTGTGTATGGGAGATGTCATAACACTCCATATGATTAACATTAGAGATATGTAATACTTTCTCTAAAGACTCAATTCTCTTTTTAGCTGTAGTCTTATCAGCTAATTTTGCCTGTAGCGATGCCTTAGCGTTCTCTTTAGCTAATTTTAAGTATTTGGCTCTCTCAGCTCTTACTGAGGTTAAAAAGTGGATTTCTTTTGAGCAGTGTTGTTTTACAGCTTCTGTAATCACATCAGGATCTTCAATCTTATCATCTAAGATAATTTCCTTAGGATACATTGAAGCTCTGCTCTCAGATAGGTAAAACTGTGTTACAAAAGCAGTAAGAGGATCATCACCTTCAATTTCTGACAATTTTGAAAAGTATGATCTGGTACCGATGATCCTACCTTTACGGATAAAGAGCACATGAGAGCAGCAAAGTTCCTGAGCACATTCATGAGCAATTACATCCATATCAAACATTAAATCGCCTGAGACTGACTGTGATTCCTGAACTCGTCTTAGAGCTAACAGCTGATCTCTTAATTTGGCAGCTTCTTCAAATTCAAGTTTTTCTGAGGCCTCTTCCATTCTTTTAGTCAAATCATTTAGAACATCCTGATTTTGACCTTTTAAGAACATCCTGATGTAATTTACCTGCTCCATGTAGTTCTTATAGGCACTTTCAGTCATAGGAACGCATGGCGCCAGACACTTACCAATTTGAGCCATAAGACAAGGTCTAGAGCGGTGAGCATAAACGGTATCAGCACACTGTCTTATAGGAAAGAGCTTCTGTAGGAGCTTTAAACTCTCTTTTGCTGCACTGACGTCAGGATATGGACCAAAATACTCACAATCAATCTTTTTAGCACCACGATAATAATAGAGTCTTGGATGCTTTGATTTTGAAAGCACTAAATATGGATAAGACTTATCGTCACGTAAAAGAATGTTGTAGTGAGGCTGATACTTCTTAATTAGATTATTCTCTAAAATTAAGGCTTCTGCCTCAGAGAAGGTAACTGTAAATTCAATATGATGGATATGATGAATTAGAGCATTGGTTTTAAAGTTAACTTCTTTTAGAAAGTACGAGGACAAACGCTTTTTAAGATCTTTTGCTTTACCTACATAGATGACTGTTTCATCATCTGAATACATTCTGTAAGAGCCAGGACGATTAGGAACTGTCTTTAAGAAACTTTTATAATCAAATTTAATATCAGGCATGATTTGTATCAGAATCAACCAAACAGCATGAATTTAATTGTTTAAAATTAAACCAAATTTAAAACTAAAACTCATATGGATAGGACATGATAGTAACCTGTACCATAACAAGTCGCTAGCTAACAAGGCTAAATAACTAATTGATATTGCGAAAAAGCTCTTACCTTAGGATCTGCATTGAAGACAGCAGCTATTCTTAATAGCTCATCCTTTCTAGGCACAATATTGCCATAGTTACGTGTTTTTATCTGCTCTACTGCATCAAGTAGTTTTGACTTTGCTTCGGTCTCATTTTTTGCGTACTTAAATTCAAAGACTATTCTTCTGTTATCTGTATTTACAATTAAATCCGCTCTGCCCTTTGCTTCATGAACCTCAGATAATACTTCCTGATGTGCACCTAACAAGTAAAGCTTTAACATATTCTGCACTGATGATTCTGACACTATAGGGTAATTGTCATAAGAGACAGAGTTTAAAGCACTGTTAAAGAGGTTGATGATGTTATCAACTGTGCCTACTTCTAACAGGTTTCTACCATAATCATCAGTGATATCAGTGTTTCCTTTAAAGATATTGTTTGCAAGCAATCTGTTTAAGGCTTTATAGATTTCTCCATTTGGAATACCTAAAACTACTGTAGAGGTTTTATTAAGATCTGACCTTAAGGTTAAGTATCCTGTCTGACACATCAGTACATTCTGATTCATTGAAGTTAATGCTGTTGGATTTTTAAAGTCATCATCTGTAACCTTTAAACTCTTATCTTTGTCTAAGTAGTCAAAAATATTTAGTTCGTGAGTTTTTAAATAGTTAACCAGGATAGAAGGTAAGCCTCCATTGTCGTACCAGTACTCTCCAAAATCTACAAATTTATTTTTTACAATGTTTTGGAAAAATTTATTTACAGACCATGTACTGAATACTTTCTTTTTATAGAATTCATCAAAGCAGTAACCATCATAGTTTTGAGCCATCATGTCTAACATTGACTCAAGCATATCATCTGTTACATCATCCTCAGAGCCGTTATTCTCATAAGATGAAGCTAGTTTTAAGTAATCAATGTAGTATTTTTTAATCTCGTCTCTGGTAAAGCCTATCATCTGAGAATAGACACTGTCATTAGTAATATCGTTGATATCAGAACCAATAGAAAAGATTTCTACATCTTTTAATCTCGTGACACCTGTTATTCCTAAAAATTTAATCGCAAACTTATCTTTGATGTTGGCATAAAATCTTTTTATTTTTTTCTGGAATTCCTTATATAGGTCATCATTATTGATGTTAGAGGTTAACTGATAGTCATACTCATCAATTAAGATCACGATTTGACGGTTTTCTTCTTCTAGTTTTTCAAGAAGGCATAAGATTGAGTCTTCAGGCTCTGTTTTTTCAACATAACCTTTAACGCTGATTTTGTTTGCAAATTCAGAAATTATTGAATTTAGTTGCTTTTTGAATAAGTCCAATGAGGAGTTATCTAAATTCAAAAAACTCAGTCTGAATACAGGATATGTAGGCTCTGTCCACTTATCGTATATCCATGTATCTTTAAAGTAAGGTTCTACCCCCGTTTCAAATAAAGTTGCTATGGTATCTAAGGTAAGAGACTTACCAAAACGGCGAGGACGGGAGATAAAAACTCTAGCTTCATTGTTAAGGAGATTATAGATATATTCAGTTTTATCTACATAAATTTGGTTATTTAAAACAAAATTTTTAAATGAACCAGTATTACCTATCTTTTTCATATTGATAATCCCACTCGCCTTAAGAAACATGTATGCTTATTATTTTAACTTAAATTGAATAAAGCTTTACCACTAAAGCTAGATAGAAACAGTTGTTATAAAACATTCTGATAATCTTTAAAAGCTCTTACCTTAGGATCTGCATTAAAGACTGCTGCAATTCTTAAAAGTTCATCTTTTCTAGGTACAATATTACCGTAGTCTCGTGTCTTTACCTGCTCTACAGCTTCGCTAAGCTTTGCCTTAGCCTCAG
>DKDL01000060.1 GCA_002449335.1 Succinatimonas sp. UBA6849
TGCAGTGAACTCCTTTCCTGATGACAGTAAAACAGTAGGCTTTGACTCTGCTTTTACCTTATTAGACTCAATGTTGAAATCAACTTCAACATCAGAGCTTCTACCTAGTGACAAGATATCGTCTAAAGCAGATTTAGGGAAGGTTGCTCCATGATCTCCTAGAATTGTTAGCAATTCTGTATGGACCTTTTCGAATCTTCTATAAACTAGTTTGCTGGCGTTTTCATCCACATCGAAGTTTGCTTTATCGTCTCCGTATCTGCCAGTAGGCATTTTTACGTTGATTTTGTCGCCATTTTGGGTAACTTCAATTCTTGGTTTGCGCTCTTCGATTGTCATCTTTGAATAAAGGTTTTCTTTACAAAAATAAAGGTAAGGATGACCAATCAAGGAAGGCAGAGTTCTATCTATAGAGAATACGTACTCATAAGAATTTTTTCTAAAACCAGGAATTCTTTCATAGTTTGAGGCAATAGCTCGATCCTGATCTGTAAGATAGGTGTGTTTTGCACTTTTTGCGTTAAAGAAGTTTTTTATCTCATAATCAGACTCATAGTCAACATTAGAACCGTCTTCAATACAAGTGATTACTTCTGGACCTATAGTGATCGCTCCGTCTTTTTTTAGATAAAACACCCAAGCTAAGTGTTTTTGTCTTGCATCTTTTGCAACAGATTTCTTGGTCGTAGTCTTCTTGGTTTTGTTGATCTTTAGAACATCAATAATGGTGTCTAATTGAGCTCTCCAAATGTTGCTTTTATCAACAATATTTGCAAAGTCAAAGAACTCGTCATTTTTTAATTCAGGGCAAAAATCTGTTTCCTGTACAGATGCTAAAGTGTTGTACAGCCTCTTTGCAAGAGCAGGATAATGCTTTGACAGAAAATTAAAATTAGCATCTATTCTTTTTCGTTTAAATGGAAACTTTGGATTTTCTTCATGGATGGCACTTAGTATGAGTAAGCGTTCAATCCAAAAATTGTCAAATCTTAATTGATCATCAATGTAGTCATGTCTATCCCAGGAATATACGGATTCTTTTTTATATTTTGAGTAAAACTCACCGTCCTGACCATTTTGTTTGTCGTTAAAATACAAAACTGCACTACAAGCAATTTGGTAAGAGGTATTAGCCAATTGAGCTTTTCTTTCGATAGTTCCAATTTCTCTTTTTAATGTAGCAATATCTGAATTGGTCTTCATTCTTGATAATTGCAACATCAAGAGATACTCTTTAGGGAATTCTAGGTTCTTAAATTCTTTTTTATAAAATTTTCTGTAAGCTAAAATCTCATCTCTTAATTTATCAAAGTCTCCTTTAAACAAGCTTTCATAAATTTCAATAACAGGATCTCTTGAGTTTTCTTTTGTAAGACCTTCTTTGCAGTAAGTAGCTAATGGTGATGTGACTGGTATCTTGAAAAGACCTAAATTATCGCACATGCCAGCACTTTCCATATTGAGTGCTCTATATGCGTCAATATCCTGAATTATTTCTAAGTTCTCTTTTGAGAGCTTTTTTACAAAAGGTTCGTCTACAGATAAGTTTGATAGTGAGCTTATATTATTTTGATCATTTCCGTGGAGAATTGCCTCTCGCTCAATTGGAGTGATTTTTTCGTTTGGATCATTTAAATAAATTTTTATTAGAGCTTTAGCATAATAGAGATCAGCAGGTGATTTCTTTTGTTCACTTACAAAAGTTTCAATAGTCTTATCAAGAGCTTTTAACAGCTTTTTATAGAAATCTGGATATGATTGTACTAGAGATTTTCTTGCACTATGCAGATACTCATGAGACAGTCTTAACAATTTATCCCAGTCGTTTCTTTTATAAGATACAAAAAGATCTTTTGTTTCTTGTGTTAAATAGTTGGCATACCCATCATACCCATCATCGAAGAACTTTATTGGACTATAGCGGTCATCAGGCAGATCAATCTTAAGTTCTTTAGCGATTGTATATAAATAATAACCATAGTTATTTAAGAAAAAAGCATCAGTAAAAACCTGAATTTTAAAAAGTTCTCTAAAAGTTTGGGTAAGGTTGTTTAGTCTTTTATTGTAAGATAATTGAGTAAGCTCAAACATAAATATTCTTTTGCTCTTAAAAATTAAAAAGTATCTGTATTGATAAGTATCTAAAAGATAAATTCGTAAAAATTGACGATATTTTAGGTGCTTTATGCTGTTATTACAATCAAAAATCGCTTATTTCTGCATGTTTTTAGCTAAGTTAAAGAAAATATCTGTATTGGCAGATAACCTCCTGCCTCTAGCTATTTATCCACACTATCTGATGCCTTGTGGATCCGTAATTAATCTAAATGGCACACTAATTGCATCATGTCGATTATCTAAGTGTTTTGTCAATAAATTGATAGTTGACAGTTGGTAACAGATAACTGCTAATCGATAACTAATAATCGATAAAACTAACTGAAAGTATATAGGTGTGTTATGAGCGATGATTTAATGATATCTACAGATAAAGGTCCTGACATGGGCCTTGTCAGCGATCATCGTAACCTCCAAAAGATTAAGGAATTAGGTTTAGGTGATAAGAAGTCACAGGCTTTGGCTTTAAAGGCTGCAGCTGAACAGTTCCAGTCTATCTTAAATCAGTACTGGGTAGATGCTATGCGTCAGTCTAACGACACCATCAATCCAGATTCACCATTACATTCAAAATATTCAGGCTTCTTTGAGGATATGTTAGCTCAGCAAAACGTAGCTACTATGACCAAAAAAGAGGGCATGAACAAAAACTCTATTACTTATTTGCTGACAAAACAGTTTGCCAAATCCTTAGGCGATGAGGGTAAAGAACTGATGAAGGAACTTGACAAGATGTCAGTTTCTGGCAATCAGCAGGGGTCTTACATCAAAGGTTCTAATATCAGCGCAAGTCAGTTCTTTGACAGCCATATTGATGCTAAGGGAAGCATCAGCTCATTACGTAAGATGTATGAAGGCTTGCCTGATCCTAACACTATGTCAAGCTTTGAATCACAAGAAGAGTTCGTCGAAAAGATGATGCCTTATGCTCTAAAGGCAGTCGAAGGTTTAGGATTTAACCCATTAGTTTTAGTTGCTCAGGCTGCTCTTGAGACCGGTTGGGGACAACATGTGTCAGCAGGTAATAACTATTACGGTATTAAAGCTAACTCATCCTGGACAGGTGAGAGTGAGAAACTTGCCTCTCCAGAATTTGAAAACGGTAAATTTGTAAGTGAAGTTAGCTCCTTTAGAAAATATTCTGACGTTTTAGACAGTATGAAGGATTATTTAAAGTTCATTAAAGAAAACCCAAGATACGAAAAAGCAGTCGGTAAAAGCTATTCTCCAGACGAATATTTTGAGGAAATTCAAAGAGCTGGATACGCTACCGATCCTAACTACGCTGATAAACTTAAAAAAATTTCACGCAAAATTGCATTTATGGCATACAAATAGCATATGGATATATAGAAGAGGAAAAAAGGCAATTAGTTGCCAATTACTTGGCAGTTGCCGTTAAAGGGGTCATAAAATGTCAGTCGATTTAATCCTAACTGGTAAATATGGTGTTTTAAACAGTCAGAAGCTGCTTAATGCTACTTCTAACAACATCAATAATGTAAACACCGACGGTTACGTTCGCAAGGAAACTCAGACTTACACTTCATGTGTAGACTGGGGCGTGGGCGCAACTTATACCAGACGTGTTTATGACCAGTACGTACAGCGTCAGATGTTCACTGATACTGGTACTAAAGCTTACTATTCAGCTTATAAAGAAGGCATGGATACAGCAGATAAGGTTCTGTCTGATTCAACCATGTCACTTGCTAATGCAGCTACCTCTGTATTTGATGAATTATCAACAGCTGTTAATAATCCTACCTCTTCTGCTAACAGATCAGCTGCTAAAGCTCAATTAGAGAACTTGGTTGAAAGAGCAAATTCAGCTAACAACTCTATGCTTGAGTCTTTAAATACAGTTAATAACCAGATTTCAGATAACGTTAATGACATCAATTCTTTGACAGAATCAATCTGCAAGATTAACGATCAAATCAGAACATTAAGTATCTCTGATAATGCTACTAACAATGAAATCTACATGCAGATGTTAGATGAGCGTGACCGTTTAATTAACAATCTGTCAAGCTATGTAGGTATTAACGTTAAACAGCAGCAGGACGGTACCTATGAAGTCTATATGGACTCAGGTATGTTGCTTGCTAACGGTGATGTTTACGCAAAACTAACCCAGGAACAGAACAAGTTTGATGTAACTAAAAGTGATATCTACTTAACCTATGACAGCGTTTATGACTCAGGTAAGGATAAGAGCCATGTCAAGTTATCAAGCGATAACATCGGTGGTTCTTTAGGTGGTTACCTAAATTCTACTAAAGAGATCCGCGCTACCATGCGTGAGTTAGGTAAAACCTTAGTATCTTTAGCTGATGCTTTAAATGTTCAGAATAAAGCAGGTTTCACTTTAGAAGATATTGCAGGCGACGATCTTTTGACAATTCCAGGCGGTTTTGGCAGATCAGATAATCCTGACAACAGCATCGCATTCTCCTTCAATGAGAATCAGGGCTCAAATGTGCAGAGCTACTCTTTCCAGGTATCTTTCAATGGCGGAGAGATGCACATTTACAAAGTTGATGCTGATGACAAGAGAGTTGATATCACCAATGAGATTGGCAATATCCCTGATAATGCTACCTCTGTAAGTTTAGATGATTACGGTATCACCTTATCATTTAATAAAGACTTCGGAACCTTAAAGGGTGAAGGTACAACTTTCTATGTACAGCCTACTTTAATGGTGGGTACTGACATTAAGTCAAATGTTTCAAAGCCAGAGGATTTTGCTTTTGCTTCAGCTGTAAGAACTCGTACAGCTTCAAACAACTATGGTAATGCAACAGCTTCACTTTCAAGATGTTCAAATACCGGAGCAAACTATGGTGTTTCAGTAGGTGCTGACGGTAAGCCTGTATTTAACGCAGGTGCTCCAACTAACATCGTAATCGATGCTGATGGTAACTATGTTGTAAAAGATTCAGATGGCAATATCTTAGGTAGAGCTCCTGCTTCATGTAACGGTACTAACGTTTTAGCAAATGCTGTAACTTACGATGCTGCAACTGGTACCTATACCAATACCGCTTTAAAGGATTATGGTTATGACATCAATATCAGCGGTACCGTAAAAGAAGAGGATAAGTTCTCAATTGAAATTAACGATGGTGGTCAGGCTGATAACTCAAATGGTACTGCTTTAATTCAGATTAGAAGTAAGAGCATTACCAGAACTACAGGTTCATCAAAGACTACTACCTTCAATGACGGTTACGCTAACTTATTAGCAGACTTAGGTGCATCAATTACCACCGCAAGTGCTAATGAGGAGGCAGCTGCTGCAAAGCTTGAGCAAACAACCAAGCTTTATCAGTCAGATGCTGGTGTAAACCTTGATGAAGAAGCTACAAACTTATTGATGTATCAGCAGACCTATCAGGCATGCGCAAAGATCATCGAAGCTTCTCAAACTATTTTTAACTCTCTAATCAGTTCATTCTAAAGGAGGCTGCTAAATGAGAATTTCAACAACCATGCAGTTTACCAGTAGCCTCTCCTATATTCAGAAGGCTAACTCAACTGTAGATGAATCAGCTAAGCGCTATAACACTGGATTAAAGTTCAGCACTGCTGGTGAAAATCCATCAGGAATGGCATCTAAGGTTAAATACGAAGGTGCGATTGCAGCTTATACCCAGTATTCTAAAGATGGTGGCCTGGCTGCAAACACTCTATCTGAAGAGGAAACTTCATTAGAGTCAATGTGGTCTGCTCTGTCTAGCATCAACACCCGTTTAATTCAGTGTGTTGACAGCTCAAATGATGACAGCAGCTTAAAGGCTCTGGCAGCTGAAATTGCTCAGACCCGTGATCACTTATATGACTTAATGAACACTCAGAACACTGAAGGTGAGTACATCTTCTCAGGTGCTAAATCTGATGTTCCAACTTATACCTTAACCTCAGATGGTCACTATAAGTGTCAGGCTGACGGTTCAACCAGAAGTGTTTTAGTATCACCTAGTGTAACTGTTCAGGTATCAGATTCAGGTTTGGATATCTTTGAAAACTGCCGTACTGCTGACTCTATGACAGTTACTGGTAATCCTGCTATTTCAAGTGCCGTTATCAGTTCATATGGTGACTTTGGTGATTTGTATGAGCAGTATTACTCAAGCGCATTAGGTGCTAATAATACTTTAACTGTTAATGTAACTCCTGACGGTGCATTCTCATTATTAGATCAGAATGGCCAGGTTATAGAACAGGGTGAAGTTGATAAGTCAAATGGAACTATTAACGTCAAAGGCATGGAGTTTACCTTAGGTGCTGACAATTATGCAGGTACCATCAGCATCGACCTTGATCCACCTAATACTGACAACATGCTTAATGTCTTAACTGACATCGTTAATCAAATTAACGATCCTAACTTGAGCAACACTGAAAAGACCGCAGCTATTGCTAAGGCTCAAAAGTCAGTTGGTATCGCTATGACTCAGTATGACTCCTATCGTGGTCAGATTGGTGCTAGACAGAACACCATCAGCACCATCTTAGATTCAAATGAGTCTTTATCTGACATTAAGACCGAATCAAAAGCAAAGGTATCAGAGGTTGATGCCTTCGAAGCAGCATCTGATTTAGTTCAGTCTCAAAATCAACTTGCTGTTTCACGTCAAATTTACAGCATGTTATCTAAACAGTCTCTGTTTGATTACATATAATAATATTAGTGAGAGGAAGAGAATATGATTAACTTAAATACAAATGTTGCAAATGCAAACACAGTTGTTTCTACTAACAACACCACTAACACTGTAGCTAACACTACTGTTAAGGGCAATGCACAGGTTAATACTGGTGCTTCATCAGTTGTAAATTTACAGACTGGAGCTCACAGTGCTGATTCAGCAAGTGCTGTTAAGATTGATGCAAGCAATGCAAAGAGCATGGTAGCTGATATCGCTGCAATGTTAGGCAAGAGTGGCAACTCTGTTCAGGCTAACCTAAACGGCTTTGATGCTGCTCGTCTTTTAGCATAAGCCTTACATATCAGCTTACTGTTCACTAAGGCTAATATTAGTCAAAGAATTTAAAAATGCGTTATCGACTTTTTAAGTCGGTAGCGCATTTTGCTTTTTATCTTTTTGATTGCTACCCCCAAAACATCCTAAAAAAATTTTATGGCAAAACAGTCAAAC
>DKDL01000131.1:0-1247 GCA_002449335.1 Succinatimonas sp. UBA6849
AGTGCCTGTCTTGTTTATAAAACATTTCTATTTCTTTATTACAACAACAGTTATAAGCACTGTGATAATCTGCACTTCCTATCAGGCATCGATAGGAATTCTGCCAATGGTAACAGTATTTTCTCTTTTAACAATGTACATAAATGGAGAAACTTTAAAAAATCTCTTCAAAACAGCTTTCTATTTTGCTATAGCATTCCTAGCAGGAGCTATCATATTTAAAACATTAATTCTGCAACCAACTGTTCGAGACTATGTCTCTATTGACATTGCTCCTTTTGATATACTGCCAAACTTATTCGTTAAAAATATGGCAATATACTATTCTGATCTTTTTTCAAAATCCGGATTTATCGGATCATCAGCGATTTGTAAAAAAACTAGTATCATTACTACTGTTGTAATGTTGATTGTTTGCGTATTCAATTCAAAGAATAACAAGCTTCTAACATTGTTGCTTGCAGCTCTGAGCTTAACATTAGGAGCTATTTTGACTTATGGATTTTATGCCTGCTTAGAAAAACCATTATTTATTCCAAGAACTTTATATGGAATAGGCGTACTTTTAGCTTGTATATTCACAATCGCAGTGTCCTATAAAGAGTTCTTCATTGCAAAAATTTGTTCAGTGATCCTTGGATGGTCTCTTATCGTGACAGCTTCCTCATATGGAAATGCTCTAGCAGCTCAAAAAAACTGGGAGAAATTTAGAGCAGAAGAAGTAGTAATTGATCTTGCATCAATCGATCATGGAAAGAAGAAATATAAAGTTGAAGGAAATTGTGGTTTAACCCCTTCTCTCAGTTATCTCACTATTGATAAGCCTATATTCAAAAGACTTATTCCTCAGACTCTAGGTCAAGAATTTTGGTTTTGGAATGAACCACAACTAAGTTATGCTTATGGAATAAGCGAACTAACATACGATAATGAAATTACAGATAAAGGCACTCCTTTAAGTGTAAGAGAGACTAAATACCACACAATAAAGGTCTTTGAAGACAAGTTAATAATAAAACTAAAATAGTCAGAACTTACCTCCATCTACAACTGTTACTCAGAGAAATTCATCTATATATAAATGGTTTTGAGTGCGTTTAGAACGTAAGAAGGCAATAGAATATATTGAGAGTGACATATTGTTTTACCCAAAAATTTCAAGAGTCTACACTAAATGAAAGATATACGACACGACATAGACGGTTTAAAAGGCATAGCAATACTGGCAGTAGTTTTCTATCACCTTT
>DKDL01000131.1:1321-5394 GCA_002449335.1 Succinatimonas sp. UBA6849
TAATCTCAGGATTTCTCATTACATCTTCTGTTTTTTATAAGCTAAGTAATAATGACTTTTCATTACTTAGTTTCTATAAGAGACGTTTTTTAAGAATTGTTCCACCATTACTCTTTGTTTGTATCTTTACCTTAATTATTGGTTACTTTCTGCTCTTTCCTGAAGTTTATAAAGAACTTAATATCGAAGTAGCTAATGCCCTGTTATTTATTGGTAACTTCAGATTTGCAAACTCAGGTGGTTACTTTGCTTTAGATTCATCTGATAAGTTACTCTTACATACCTGGTATTTAGCTGTAACTATTCAGTTCTATATACTCTTCCCTTTAATTGTACTTTTATTAAAGAAAGTCTTTTCATTAAAGAGATTACCTTTAGCTGTAACTGTTGTCTTTATCTTACTTACTGTTACATCTGTAATTGTTTCTCGTAACGGTAAAGGTTACCTTTTAACTCAATGCCGTATCTTTGAGTTATTCTTTGGCTCTGTATTGTTCTTTTATAAAGATATTGTATATAAGAGAGTATTCTCTCTAAATACCTATTTACCTTTATTAGGTGAAGTCTTAGGTATTGTTATTATCATTGCCTCTATCTTTACTGTAGAACTTCAAAATGGTATCTGGACTGTAACTACCTCTCTACCTACTATGTTAGGTACTGCTCTTATTATCCTCTCTCACAATAAGAACTCTGTACTAAGACTTCCTCCTTTAACTCTATTAGGAAGATGCTCTTACTCTCTGTATTTATGGCACTGGCCTTTATTTGTCTTTGCTCTAAGATGTGGTTACACAGATAAAGTATTAAGCTGCTCTATAGTGATCTTGGTTATTCTTATCTTTACAGCTTTATCTTACATCTTTACTGAGAAGAGAAAGGTTGACTACAGATTAACTCTTACCCTCTTTTTACTTTGCTTTATATCTTACTGTTACTTTCACCATAATGAAGGGAATAACTATCTTACAAACTACATGAGAACAGAGAGTAAAACAGATCTCTATAAGATTGATATTAAAGATCCTGACTACCTTCCATCTGTTAAAAGATATAACGAAAGAAGCTATGTCACCCATTCAGGTTTCCAGAAGGAAACACCTCATATCTTTATGATTGGTGACAGTCATGCTGATCACTACCGCTATTATGTAAACAATATCAATAAGCTTCCTGTTTATTTCTATGTCTTACATGCTACTTTAGCTTATGGTCCAAACTTTAACAGTCTAAAAGACACTTTCTTTACAGATAAGACCATAAGAAAAGACTATTATGATGCTTATATTGATATTTTAAACAAGCTTCACAGTGGTGATAAGGTAATTCTCTCAAACCGCTGGGATGTACAGTACAACCTCTATATGAAAGAGTTCTCTTTAAAGGATACAACTGAGAACTACAAAGCTTTCTTAAAATTCTTAATTGACGATCTTGCCTACGAGATTGATAAACGTAAAGATCTTAAATTCTATCTTGTATCAGAAGGCATCATCACCAGTAAAGCTTTAGTTAATTGCTTAAAGCTTGATCTTAAAGATTCATTCTTATCAAAGATCATTGATAAGAACAAATGCCACAACACACCTAATCGATTAGGTGAAAAATTCACTTTTACCAATGATGCTTTAAAAGCCTTTGCTGACAGTCGTGAAAACGTCTTTTATATTGATAGAAACGTTCCTTTAGAGTTGGGTAATGGCTATTACAAGACCTATGACGATAATGGAGTGCCGTTGTTTGTAGATGACAATCACTACAGCGCTGAAGGTGGCATTATTGTGGGCAAATACATTTTCGATACTGTATCTAAAATAAATTAGATCTTTGCGAGGATTTTATTATGATGTCTTTAGCTAATTTTAAAAACATGGATCCATTCATTCTGTTATCAGCTGTAAATATGCAGTTACGTGATGAATACTCATCATTAGATGAACTGTGTGCTACTAATGATATTGATAAGAATAAGCTTACTGAAAAATTAAAAGTAGCAGGCTTTGAATACAATTCTGAACAGAATCAGTTTAGATAAGAGCTTAAAGATTTTTTGATTTTACAATTGAATAAATGTAGTCAGTTTTACAATGATAAACTACGATAGAAAGTTACTATTTTTACTTCCAGAGCCAGTAACCTCACCTGATGATAAATACCCAAGTCTGTATTCATTATCCTATGTATTAACAGATTTGAACTTTAATATTATCGACAAAAACGAGCTTATTACCTGTAAAGGCTATGACTACAGATTACCTAGTCCTAGTTATCTTTTCACTCAGGGTATCGATCCTTACACTATTAAAAATGGGCTTAGCGTCGAAAAGTTTTTAGATGAGTCAGAAAAGATCTTACATAATCCCAATGTAACCATCTTTACTTGGTCTATTCGTAATTTAAAAATTCTAGAGAGTATGTGCCTAAGACAGTTTAGAGAACCAACTATCTTAGATAATGTTTATGCTCTTACTGATGTAAACAAAGTATTAAAACTCTCAGAGCTCTTTACTGAAGGCAAATGTCTTAATACCGATTCTCTTTTAAAATGTGCAATTAAATACGGCTTTAAAGAGAAGTTATCAATCTACGACAGATTAGGTCGATTGAGAGCTTTAATTCATATTGTAAAAGAGTTGAATCTTAAGCAAACAGCTCTTTTAAACTACATGTCAAGACCTCATGAGCAAAAGGCAGAACAAATCAGTAAAGCTATTGGACAAGGTAAATTCTTAGTTGACTACAACGTAAAAGAAAGAACACTTGAAGTTTTAAAGCCACTGTCTCTCAATGGCAATGACATTGATGCACTGTACTTTGATGGTAATGAGGTAAGACGAAAGTACTACAGATTAGGTGATTTTGGAGTACTCTCACCTGCTACTGTCTTAACTCAGGAACGCCAAGCATTAGTTAATATACCATTAACGCAGATTACGAATTTATTAGCAAGCGCTAATCTTGAGTGTGTTAAATGGGATGAGGTTAAGAATTACTCAAAAGAGTTCTTTAAAGACTTTTCTCAAAAAGAGTATGAAGAGTATCAAAAGATCTTATTTAACAATAACAAAGAAGCTGTAGTAGCAGCTCCCCTTACCACTAGTAGCAATTACAGAAATATTGTCTTTTTATTCAGAGGCAATAACTACAAAGGAACACTCTTAGACAGTGAGCTTACAGCTTATTTTAAGGTATGTGCTGCCATGATTGAAAAGCAGTTACCAAATTATGTTACAGAGCTAAAATATCTATCAAACTCTGTTAATGAGAATTCAGATGAGGAGTTAAAACTCATCAATAAGATTAAAAACTACCCTATGGTTCTTTAGTCTTAAGAGTCGACTTATTCTGAAGTTTCAGCCAAGCAAAATAGTTAGTCAGAATAGTTAATCTGCACTTATAAAAATGGGAGCTCATCTGAGATCCCATCTTTACAAATCCTACCAATACTTAATTAAGCTTTCTTGGTATTCTTTTTGACAGCAGTCTTTTTGGCTGTAGACTTCTTAGTCGCTGTCTTTTTAGTAGCAGTCTTCTTTGTAGTAGATTTTACAGGTTCCTGTACTTCCCACTTTTTGTCATCCTCGTTATAGAAAGCGACAAATGAGGTTGGTTTACCCTCTTTATCTACAGACAAAATATACTGCTTTTTAGACTTACGGCTAAATCTAATCTCAGTTTCATTACCGTCATTGTCATAAGCAGGAGCATCAGCTAAATAATAGAACTTAGGTGAGAGTTTATCACGGTGATTTAACAGCTCAATTACCTTAGGAGGACGTGTTTCACGTACCTTAGGAAAATTATGCGCTGCTAAGAAAAGACCTGCTGCACCATCACGTAGTACGTAGTGTGAGCCTTCTGTCTTACATAATAAATCAGGCATATCTACAGGATCTTCACGTGGGGGTGCAACCTGACCGTTCTTTAAGATCTTTCTGGTGTTGCCACATTCTTTATTGGTGCAGGCCATGTACTTACCAAAGCGACCTTCTTTTAGCACCATGGTATGACCACACTTCTCACAAGGGATCTCTGGTCCTTTTTCAATCTCAGAGTCAAACTTACCTGTCTCT
>DKDL01000131.1:5426-16715 GCA_002449335.1 Succinatimonas sp. UBA6849
ACAGATAACCGCCGCAGTTTGGAGTTGAGCACAGATGGAGCTTATGAGTTTCGTCAATGATGTAAGTGTCCATTACAGAATGGCACTTGTTACAACGAGGGCGAGAGCGTAAGATATTAGCCTCTTCCTCATCAGTCAAATTCTTAGAGTTTAAAGCACCAATGTCTAAAGCTCTTAAATTTAAGGTCTTATGGCATCTGTCTGCTGTCTTTACACTCTTATCATAATAGCCTAAACAGCTTAAGAACATACCTGTCTTACCAGACTGTACTGCCATATGGTATTTGCCACACTCAGGACAAGTAAACTCATTAATCTCTAAAGGTTTATTCTCTGGCATACCACCATCAGCTGCAGGCTTTGTGGCCTTTTCTAATTCAACTTCAAAAGATTTGTAGAAGTTGTCTAGGCTGTTTAACCAGTTCTTTTTACCTTCAGCGATTTCATCAAGATTGTTTTCCATTGAAGCTGTAAAGTTCTTATCCATAAGATCTTTAAAGCTAAAACGTAATCTGTCAGTTACAATCTCGCCCATTCTTTCAGCATAGAAACGCCCATGGTTAATAGTTACATAACCACGTTCCTGAATAGTTGAAATAATTGAAGCATATGTAGATGGTCTGCCGATACCATCTTTTTCTAACTCTTTAACCAAGCTTGCCTCTGAGAAACGAGCAGGTGGCTGTGTAAAGTGCTGAGATGGTAATAACTCTTCAACCTTAAGTGTTTCACCTTCTTTTAATTCAGGTAACAGTACTTCTTCGTTCTTGTTGAAATTGTAAACACGTTTAAAACCATCAAAGGTTACATGCTTACCTGATACCCTAAAGGTATAACCACCAGCATCAACTGAGACATTAGTGGTCTCATACTCTTGAGGAGTCATCTGAGAAGCTAAATATCTTGCTTTGATAAGATCAAATAATCTCTGACCATCTCTATCAATATGAGCAGGAAGAGGATCTAATGGATGTGAAGGACGAATAGCTTCGTGAGCTTCCTGAGCTGATTCTTTTGACTTATAGTAATTTGGCTTTTCAGGTACGTACTTATCACCAAAGTTTCTCTGGATAATGTCACGAGCTGCAGCGATGGCTTCAGCAGACAGATTAACACTGTCAGTACGCATATAGGTAATTAAACCCTGCTCATATAAGTGCTGAGCTACAGTCATGGTTCTGCGTACTGAAAAACCTAATTTCTGATTGGCTACCTGCTGTAAGGTTGAGGTGGTAAATGGAGGCAGAGCTGACTGCTTACCTTTTTTAGTTTCAATCTTAGAGACAACAAATGGAACAGACTTTAGATAATCTAAGATTGAATTTGATTCATCCTTATTGTGGATCTCAACTTTCTTGCCATTCTTAGAGGTTAAAGCTAACTTTAAGCTCTCCCCATCATGATTTAAGGTAATAGCATCAATATTCCAATATTCTTCAGGAATAAATGCTTTGATCTCACGTTCTCTATCAACAATTAGCTCAACTGCTACAGACTGTACACGACCAGCTGAAAGACCACGAGCTACTTTCTTCCATAATAGAGGTGAAACCATAAAGCCAACAACTCTGTCTAAGAATCTGCGTGTCTGCTGAGCGTTAACTAAATCCATGTTGATACGGCCAGGATTTTCAAAAGCTTTAGCAATTGCAGCTTTGGTAATTTCTGGATATTTAACTCTTAAATACTTGTCATCCTTGCCACCCAAGACTTCTCTTAAGTGCCATGCAATAGCTTCTCCCTCTCTATCCAGATCGGTTGCCAGATATACTTTGTCAGCATCTTTTGAGAGTTTTTTAAGTTCAGCTACAACCTTTTGTTTGTCAGGCATGATCGCATAGTTAGCTTTCCAATGATTATTTGGATCAATACCCATGTTCTTGACCAAAGTTTCTTCTTTAGTAAGCTTGACTTTTTTGCCATCGGCAGTTTCTGCCTTTGAGGATGAACCGTTAGCCAAATCTCTGATATGGCCAACACTAGCGCGAACTACATAATCATCGCCTAAGTAGCGATTGATGATAGTTGCCTTAGATGGAGACTCCACGATTACCAGCGATTTGCCCATTGTAAAATCCTTTTTCTCTTAAAAACGGCCTGTATCTTGTTCAATAATAGTAGCCTGGACTTCGTTTTTAATTGCTTTTGTCCAAGTTTTAGCCATAAAAAACTTTTTAATGATATCTACAAATGACTTCTTTTCTTCATGTTCAATGCTAATCTTTATAACACAAACTTTTGTAAATTCTACTGTTTTTTGTAAATATGCATCAAAAGTGTCAATTTGGTCAACTAAACCACGCTCTTTAGCATCAGTTGCTAACCAGAACTCGCCAGTTGCAAACTGCTCAACATCCATATTTGGACGATATTTTGCAACAATAGCTTTAAATCTGTCATGGATCATTACAAGTTCCTGACGGAATTTCTCGCGACCTTCCTCAGTATTCTCACCGAACATGGTAAGTGTACGCTTGTATTTACCAGCTGTTACCAGCTCATAATCAACATCGTGATTCTTTAACACTTTATTAAAGTTAGGAATTTGAGCTACAACACCGATTGAACCTACATAAGAGAATGGTGCGGCTACAATCTTGTTAGCAACGCATGACATTAAATAGCCACCTGAAGCTGCTACATTATCGACACAGACTGTAAGATGAATGCCTTTTTCTCTTACTCTTTCTAATTGAGAAGCAAGTAGACCATAGCCGTTTACAACTCCTCCTGGTGACTCAAGATTTAAAATTAACTCATCTTTATCTGTTGCCACATCAAGAACAACGTTAATCTCTTTGATAAAGTCATCCTGAGAGCTTGCCTTAGGATCACCATAGAACTCGATTACAAAGACTTTCTCTGGGCAGAACTTACCTTCTTTTTCTGCCTTCTCAATCTTTTCTTTTAAGGCTTTTTCATTTTTATTAGGTTCTTTTTTCTCGTCTTTTGCTTTTTGCTTTAAGAAAGCTTTCTTTTCTTTTTCAGTCTTTGAGCTATCAGCTTCAAAGATAGCATCCTCAAGCTCCTGTTTACGCTCTTTGAACTCTTTTTTAAGATCAGTGAACTTTAACTTATCTTCGTTATCTTTTTTAGCTGATTTAAGACCTTTAACTGCCATTAAAAGAGTTATAAGACCAAAAAGAATTAAAGCTACTGTAACTACCAGCTTGCTTGAATATAGTGCTAAAGAATATAGAAATTCCATCATTATCCTTATCTAAAAATCTCTTTTGAGTAACTTAAAATGCCTAAACTATAAGTTGACTACTCTTTACTATCAATACTTAACAGTTAACCGTTTTGCTGACTGTTTTTATTTACATAGTCAGTGCCTTCTTTAGTTAACTTAATGCCATCATCAACCATCTCAATCAATCTTAATTTATAGAGATTGCCAATAGCTTTTTTAAACTTGCCTTTTGACATATGCAGGTAATCCTCAATATCCTGAGGATCTGACTTATCATTAAAAGCTAAGAAACCATTTGAGGTCTTTAAAATTCTCAATAAAAGACTTGCAGCATGCTCAATGCCTGAAAGACCAGGTTCCTGCAAAGATACATCTAATTTGCCATCTTCTCTAATCTTAATGATATAGCCATCTAGTCTCTTACCAATTCTAATTGGTGTCTTTACGTCAGACTTATATAAAAGACCATAAACAGAGTCATTTACCACCATTCTGTAGCCCAATGGTGTGTGTGATACAGCAACAGCTGTTACTCTCTGACCTACTTTAAACTCTCCTTTATTAGAAGCGTCTCGAATATATGAGTTATAACGCTGTGTACCAAAAAGTCGTCCTTGTTCATCCATGGTAACCAAAATTAAAACAGACATACCTACTTCAAAAGCAGAACGCTGTTCTGATACAGGAACTACGAGTTCTTTTGGAATACCAAGATCCATGTATACAGTGCCGCAATCAATTGAGGTAACAGTAAGACGACCTACCATTCCCACCTCAAGATATGGATGTCTTGCAGTAGCTAAAACACGACCACCATCCTTGTAAAGGAACACTCTTAACTTGTCACCTATTTTTAGATCTTTAGGTAATTGCTTATGAGGAACGAAAATATCACCAAATACACCAGCATCGACAAAAGCGCCCTGATCTGTAATATCAACGACCTTACGCTCAATCATATGACCTAAACAAAGATTATCTGACATGAAACTTTTCCCTACAAAGACTGCTAGTGTGCTACAAGCTTTAGTGTTATAAGAATGTTAGCTCTAGGCTTTGACAAAACTACTTTAGACAATACTAAATGAATAAAGTTAAGCTCTGTCTTTAAACTTGTGTCCTTTAGTAAATGGTGTCTTTTAAGTGATAATTCAATAAGAACATTCACAATTATGCCAAATCACAACAAGGACAAAACAAAATATCTATATACAATATATGAAAAAAGCCACTCTCTTTGCAAGAATGGCTTTCATATATCTTACTTAGGTATCAAAAATTATTAGATACGCTGAAAATCGATGTGTAAGATACGCTCTGAAACTGGGTGACGCTGAATGTCAACAGGCTTAACCTTGATTGACTTGCCTTCTAAATTGATTTCTACTTCTTTGTAGAACTCATCCTTTAAAGAAGCAGTAATAACTTTCTTCTCATCTAAGGTAATTGATAAAGCGTCTTTGCCTTCACCGATGATGATAGCTGGAGTTTTGAACTCACGACGTAGGCGGCGGCTCGCACCTCTTCCTAAGTCAGTACGTGAAGTAGCATCTAAAGTAATTGCCATTTTCATGTTTCCTATAAAATATTAAAAGATAACTGTGTAATGCGACCATAAACACAGCAAGCGATAGTATACATGAATTTCTATAAAATTCAAGGCAAAATTTGGCTCTATCAGATATTTAAGCCAAATATTAAACTTTCTAAATGCAAAATTGCAGTTTTCAATTGAATAAAAGGCTCAACAAACAAAAAATCTCGCTAAAATAGTTGAGTGATGATGTTTCTTTCTATAAGATTTTCTACACATAAAGCAGTTTTATCTGTAATTGTGAAACATCACAATGTTATGCAATATAAGTTATTGTATCTTATTTAAGCCTTTTGGTTTCAAGCAAGTTATGCTTTAACCTCATAACACATGCCTTTGACAAAAGTTCATAGATTACAATTAAATATTAAGAACACAAAGAGAATCATATGACCGATTATATCCGTCCATCAAAAGATCAATCATTTATGGAAATTGCAGTGGCTGTTTCCATGCGTTCAACCTGTCTGCGTCGTCGCTACGGAGCAGTTATAGTTTCAAAAGACGGAAGAATTGTCTCAACTGGATATAACGGAGCTCCAAGACACAGAGCTAACTGTGTTGATTTAAAAGAGTGCTTAAGAGAAAAGTGCAAAATTAAACCTGGTACACACTATGAGTTATGTAGAGCAGTTCATGCTGAGGCAAATGCTATTATCAATGGAAATCCATTAGATATTGTTGGCGGTACTTTATATCTGGCCGGCACTGATGTTGCAACTAACAGTAGAACCAAACAAATGCGACCTTGCTCTATGTGCCAGAGACTAATTTTAAATGCTCAAATTGCCAAAGTTGTAATGAGAGATGTTGATGGAAATCTTGTGTACTCAGATCCTTTAACTTGGGAAGACGATTTACCTGAGAGAATTGCAAAAGAGTTAGGTCACTCCCTGTAACAAAACAGACCTTTACAACCCAAGCTAAAATTCAAGTCATCCTATCAGCCATATTAGTAACTTAATATGGCTTTTCAATTTTAAAATCTCCAATATTTTTGCTTTTACCCACATTTATGCACAATGCCTCTTTTTTAATGGTATTTTTAAGAGCGGAGGTCAAAACAGTTAAAGTCTCTACAGCAACATCATTACTACCTTGTGCTTTGATCTGCCACTTACAGCTATTGCTGTATATTTAGGATGTTCTTTCTATGCAGCCTATCATTTCCTTTATAGAAGAGAAGTTTTACGTCTTATTTTTATATATAGGTTATACAAATAAGTATTGAATTTCAGATCTCACAAAATAACTGAATTATGGCTAGTAAAAATACAACCATAGCGTATAATTAACTTGTTTATATATTTTTTATCCGGTAAATAAAATGCTAACAAAAAAAAAATACGCTATCTTATATTTAACATCATATTGATTTTTTCTAAAGTTATAATCTCCTTTATTGGATGCTCATCAATTCTTGCATGGGTTACCTATAAATGGACAATGAGAACTTTTGGTTCTACATTAAATTTTGACCAAATTATATGGGCTCTATGCAACACAACAGAGGGATCTGATCCCAAAATCATACGATCCGCTTTAACTAATGCTACTTTCGGGATTTTTCTTTGCTTTTTGTGGTGTCTTCTTATTATTTGTTTTAATAATAAAGCACGTTCTATAAAATTAAAAAAGTTTATCAAGAAGTGCTATAGCTTATTTATCAATAGTATCTTCTTACCAATTAAAAGAGTAAGTGAATCGCTACAAAAACTAAAGTACTTAAACCAAGCTTGCACAGTAATATGTTTATCTTTATTAGCAGCCATTTCACTTCTATCTCTATTCAATGTATTAAGATTAGTTGACAAAAACTATGAGATAACTGCATATTTTAACGGTCAGAAATCAGCTGATAAGTTTGATTATATTAAGGATTATTACACTGTTCCTAATAGTAAGAATGTTCTCTTTAAAGAGAAGAACAATGTCGTATTAGTAATGGGTGAGTCATTGGAGTCTAATTTCAATTTTACCGAACCGATGTCTAAAGAATTAGATAAGATTGAACGAAAAGGAGAATCTGTCACTAAATTTGTTAATGCTACAGGCTCAAGCTGGACAATTGGAGCTCTTACAGGTTGGCATTTTGGATTGCCTTTAAAAATTCCTGTTAAATACGATAACTCTTTTGTTCCCATTGGAAATTTACATAATACATACGACTCAAAGAGTGGCTTTTTGCCTAACGCTAAATCAATATTTGAAATTTTAAAAGCTAATGGATATAAAACTGTTTTAATTTTAGGTTCTGACAGTAATTTTTCAGGAATGAAAAAATTGTTTTCAATGCATGGCCATTTTGAAATATTAGATAAAAATTACTGGCAACAAAAAGGGTGGAATATTAATAAATATCAAGGCACTGGTTGGGGATTCTCTGATTCCTTCATTTTTGCAAGAGCAAAAGAAAAATACTTAGAACTTCAAAATGATGGTATTCCATTCGTCTTAATTGTTGAAACTATTGATACCCATGGTCCTGATGGATATTGCCCAAAAGATAAAATAAAATTTTATGATATTAGAGATGCGTTTCTTGAGACTGATAGACAAATATCTAATTTTGTCAATTTCATTCAAGAAAATAAAAAAGCACCTCTTGCTTTAGGAGTTATAGGAGATCATTATTTCATGGGAAACCCTCCAATGTTTGCAAACATTGAAAGACATATTAGGAATATTTTTATAGGAAATGTTCCAAAAATTCCTGAAGAAAAAAGAAACCAGTATATAAGTGCTGTAGATATGGCGCCAACAATTCTTCAGGCAGCTGGAGCTTATTGGGGAAGCTCTAAATTTGGTCTTGGAACATCTATTTTTTCAAAAGATAAATCCCTTATCCAAAGGTTAGGCCAAAAAAAATACAATAGATATATGAGTGCTCCTTCAAAGATGTATCAATCATTTTACTAAGATTGAATAATCTATAGTGGAATGTCGATCCTGTTGATAGTTTTAAATTTACAGTAGACAGGATCAGAGCCATGAAAAGCTATATATCAGCTTCTTCTACGATCTTTGGATACATAGCCTTTGGTCTGGCATCTATCTTGTCAGGATCGTAATTTCGTCTGTCATTGCAGTTCATATCAGATATTGTCTCAAGATCTGAATTAGAAATATCAAAGTTATAAAGCTCACTGTTTTGAATAAGTTTCTCTTTGGTATTAGCCTTTGGAATTGCAACGATTCCCCTTTGAATGCACCAGCGCAATAAGATCTGAGATGGTGCTGCTTTGTAGTAATCACGCATACAGATAAGTCTTGGATCATCAAGAATCAGTCTGCCTTCAGATCCTAATGGAGAGTATGCTTCAACAGCAATCTTCTTACGACGACACCATCCCATTAGTTCCTCTTCAGTGTTAAGGGGATGGATCTCTGTTTGGTTTACCTGAGGTATTACATTAGCACCTTGTTCGAATAAACTCTCGATATGATGAATCTTAAAGTTACTTACACCAATAGCTCTGCAAAGACCTTCCTGCTGTAACTTTTCAAGCTCAAGATAAGCCTTTTCATAACCTTTTACAGGCCAGTGAATAAGGTATAAGTCAACATAATCAAGACCTAATCTTTTTAGAGAATCTAAAAGAGCCTGTCTAGGGTTATCAAAGTCTGTAACCCAAAGTTTAGTGGTTACAAAAATTTCATTGCGAGGAATACCTGAGTCGCGAACCGCTTTGCCAACAGCTTTTTCGTTACAGTAAATACGAGCTGTATCAATAAGACGATAACCTACATCTAAGGCGTCCCTTACAGTCTTATAGGTTTCCTCACCGCCTTTCATCTTATAAACACGTAAGCCTAAAAGAGGCATCTTAACGTCATTATTCAAGTTAATTGTTGACTTTAAGCTAAGTTCCATACAGATACTCCTAAGCTTCTTTCATGCGTTTATAAGCTTCTCTAAGGACTTCAGGTCCTGCACCTAACTCATGCATATGACATGAGAGGTAATTTCTAAAACGTCTAGCACCCTTGCAACCGTTAAAGAAGTTGATGATGTGATTTCCAAGATAATGAAGTTTATTACCCTCTGATACGAACTTCTGCGCAAAATCCATGAGAATTTCAAAAATCTCATCACGAGATTTAACTTCCTCATCTACTCCATATATCTTACTATCAACAGAAGCTAATAGATAAGGATTGTCCATAATAGCGCGACCTAACATCACACCTTCAACATGTTGTAACTGCTCTAAACAGTCATCAATAGTTAAGATGCCACCATTGATGGTTATAGCTAAATCTGGAAATACCTCTTTTAGAGCATACACCCTTGCATAATCTAATGGAGGTACAGTTCTGTTCTCTTTAGGTGACAAACCGTTTAACCAGGCTTTTCTAGCATGCAAAATGATGTGTCTTGAGCCTGTTATATAGACAGATTGCACAATCTTTTTGGTGTATTCAAAATCATCTAAATCGTCTACACCAATACGAGTTTTTACAGTTACTGGAATGTCTACAGCATCCTGCATTGCTTTTAAACAATCTGTAATCACCTCAGGTGTTTTCATTAAGATTGCACCAAAAGATCCAGACTGCACTTTATCAGATGGGCATCCAGCATTTAGGTTAATAGCACTATAGCCAAACTTTAAGGCAATCTTACAGGCTTGTGCCAGTACTTTAGGATCAGATCCTCCTAACTGTAAGGTACAAGGATTTTCATTATTAGGCTCTTGTTCTATAAGATGCTCTTTGCCATGGGTAATAGCCTGAGCTGCGATCATTTCGGTGTACAGCATTGCTCTTTTAGTTAAGAGTCTTGCCATACGTCTGAAGGTACGATTGGTAACATCAATCATTGGAGCTACAGAGAATCTGTCAGCTTCGGTGAATTTTGAAGGGTTGCCCATATTTATAAATGAAAAAGGCGGGCTAATGCCCGCCATGCTTATTAAAAATTAGTATTCTTTAGCAAATAAAGAACGTACAGCAGGATCCATGTACTTCTGATCAAGATTTGGCAGAGTTGAGGTTAATGAAACCACAATCTTATTTACCTTTCTTGCATTCTCATCATCTGGTTTTGATAAGTAAATACCGATTGCTTTACCTAACTCTTTCATCTGTTCTTGCCCAATGCCACGAGTAGTTGCTGGTAATGATGAGAAACGAACAGCATCAAACTTGATGTTTGGATTATTAGTTAAAACCTGAGCAATTCTTACATGAATACCCAAGTCAGCTAATAACTCCTGAGCGCCACGAGCTGAAATTGCACAGTTCTTAGCATCAATCATAACCAAGTGAGACTCAGTCTTTGATGAGATGATCTTCATACCACCTTCAACTAAGCCTTCTGCTAAAGCCTGTGCATTTGAAACTACATCTTTGCAGTAGTTCTTAAAGCCTTCAGTTGTCATCTCATGTAAGCGAGCTGCTAGTGCTGATAACTGAGGAGATAACAAACCGTTGTGACCTGCTAAGTTTTCAGAACGCTTGATTAGACCGGATAACTCCTGACGACATAAAATTACTGCAGCCTGAGGGCCCTGCATAGCACCATGAGTTGAGAAGGTAACAACATCAGCATACTTCATTGGGTTATTTAAAACACCTGCTGCAGTTAAACCAGCTGTCTGTGATAAGTCACACCACAATAGAGCGCCATTTTCTTTAGCAATCTTTGACAGACGCTCAAAGTCTACATGTAATGAATAGTTAACTGGTGAGAAGATGATCATCTTAGGCTTGTTCTTCTTAGCTAAAGACTCAATCTCATCCATGTTTAATTCTTGGGTATCTGGCTCAATACCGAAGTTGACAAATCTGTAAGCTAAATTCTCACTGTTGCAGTGCTCTTTCTTACGTAAGTCTAAAGACATCACCACATCACCACGTTGGGTTAATGCTTTAAATACAACACGAGAAGCAGCTTCGATAGTAATAGTTTTTACAGTTGCAAAAGGAGCATCAAATAATTCACATAAGCGTGAAACAGTAAGTTGCTCTAAGTTATCAGTTCTACCTAAAGTTAAAGCACTTGCTGAATTTACAAGCACACTACCCATGATTGCTGCACAAATTGGAGAAGTGCTGTTCTCATCAGGAATGAAAGAAATACTTGCGTGCTGACGCTCAATTTCTTTTACAAAGTATGCATATAAATCTTTATCAAAATTTTTTACAAGCTCAATGGAATTCATTATTGACTCCTCATCCAAAATAGCGAATGAATTATATCAAAAATTTTAATTATTGCTATTTTATGAATATTTTATTGTTACATCTTATTAGTGTTGTAGGCTCATTTTGATACCTAGCTAACAAAGATTGATTAACTAGGTTTCTACAAAAGGCCAGAAAATTGGAATTAACAATACGCATAAGATTAAACTCATTATGCACATTGGAATACCAACTTTTAAGTAATCTTTAAAATGAAGACCGGATGGTCCTAAAATCATAGTATTGCAAGGAGTTGCAATTGGAGTTGCAAATGAGCATGAAGCTCCGATTGTAACTGACATAATTACTCCAT
>DKDL01000131.1:16731-23406 GCA_002449335.1 Succinatimonas sp. UBA6849
CTGTAATTTATTGGCAATACTCAAAGCAATTGGAATTATAAGAGCAGCTGTTGCAGTATTTGGCATAAATTGTGTTAAAAAACATGCAATAAGGAATAGTACAGCTACAATAGCATGCTCAGATGGTGTATCACCAAGAATCGAAACTACAGAATTAGCTATAAACTCTCCAGCTCCAGATTTTTGCATGGCAATAGCAAATGGCAACATACCAGCAAATAAGAACACAGTTACCCAATCAATACCTTTATAAGCCTGTTTTTCAGTAATACAGCCTGTGATCACACAAAATAAGGCTGCAGTTAAGCTTACCATCGCAGGAGACAATCCAGGTATACCTACAATTAAACCTATAACTACATAAATTAGTATTACCAAAGATAAAATTCTCTGTCTGTTAGTACCAACATTGCCAATCTGTCTTGTAAGTAAACCTGTATCTGCTGACTTTTTTGGCAAGATATGACGACCTATAAAGAACATAAACAAAGATGTAGCTAAAGCAATAGGACCACCTATTAAAGCAAATTCAAAAAATCCATATGGTTCTAAACCGGCACTAGAGACTTCAGCTACAGCTAACATATTAGGAGGTGTACCTACCATGGTTAAGTTACAGCCAACATTAGCAGCAACAGCAACTGACATTAAAATTGGAGCTGAAGGAATTTTAGCTGAAAGGCATACACCAATAATTACTGGCAACAGACAGGCTACAGTGCCGGTATTAGAAGCAAAGGCTGACAGCACAATGGTTAAAACCATAAAAGCAGGGATTAAAGCATGCTGCGTACCGCCAACTTTGCGCACAATAAAGTTACCTATTGTCTGGGCAAGTCCAGACTCAAGCATGGCTACACCTACTACAAACATGCCAGAGAACAAGATTACATTGCTGTTTGAAAATCCAGAAAAAGCTTCTTGAGGTGTTAAGATTCCAAAGAAGACTAAGGCTACTGTCGCGCTTAGAGCAGAGACAGCAACAGGTATTATTTCTGTTAAAAATAACAGAGCTACTATAACTAGAATAATAAGTGTTATTAGAGCCTGATCCATTTTAGTTTCCTCAAAATTTTTATTTGATTTAATCATTTATGAAGTTTCATCGCTATTGCCTTAATATCAAACTGTGATTTGTGCAAACCTTGACAACGCAAATTGTTACAAGCATCAAAAATCTATCACTATATCAATACACTAAGTAAAAGCTAATCATGCGAAAATACAATGAAATGGCTTTAACAATAGATTAAACAAGATGACTCGAAGTTCTAAAAGTTAGCTAAAAATCTAAAAACTGGGCCTTTGTATATGCTATTATTGAGAACTATGATTAACGTTAAGATTACTAACAGAACTGAAAAAGAAGATTATGTGGCCGTTGAAAGAGAGACGGGCGCTATTGCTTTACCTAGCAAACATGTCTTTGCAATTTTTTCTGTTGGAATCATCTCTGTCCTTTTAGCACTCCCATTTGGACAGTTAATTCCTGAAAATTATTCCCCATTCTCAGCATTAAGTGCCGGTCGTCAGGAACAGAACAGAAGATACGAACAAGCTTATCTTAGCAATGATGAATCGGTTGCAGAAAAGAATCTTGAGATCTCGTCAACAGCAGGTTCTGAAGAAAACTACGATGATGAAGTTATTCCTGAAGCTCTGCTTGCTAATGATTCAAAGGATGATTCATATACAACTCAATCAACTAGTACAGATCAGGATATTGAGCGTCAGAAGTTCGTAACTACTGACGATAAGTTAAAGAAAGAAGTTGAAAACTCTGAAAAGTTCATTGCCAACATCATGGAGCCTAAAAACATAACTGATGAGCGCAAAGCTGAAAGTAAAAAAGAATCAGATGCTGTAACTGCTCTTAAGAATACATCTGTTAAGAAAGAGTTCAAGTATGACGGTAAGTGGTATGAACAGACCGTTAAGAAAGGTGATTCTCTCTTTAAGATTTTCACTTACTTAAATCTTGATGTGAAAGATTTAAAGAAGATAAAGGCAGCATCAGGCGATGATAATCTGAACTTAGCTATAGGAGATAAGATTCAGTTTTTAGTTAATAACAAGAACGTCTTACAGGAAATTGCCATTCCTTTAGCAGGAAAGAAACAGCTAAGATTCTCTCGTGATCTAGATGATGGCAGTTTTGCCATGTCTAAAGAAGACAGATTTGCTCAATTTGAAAATAATAAAAAATCAAGAATGGAACAAGCTACCAAGATGCCTGGTTACGTAGAGGCACAAAAAGAAAAAGAAGCTAAAGAAAAAGAACTTTTGTTAGCTAAAGAAAAAGCTGAGAAAGAAAAGGCAAAGCTTGATGCTATGGCAGCTGCTTTAGATAAGAAAGAAGCTTTAGCTGAAGAAATAGAGCAAAAGGTTAACCTTGCAAACAGACCTCGTCTGCTAATAGGTTCAATCAGAGCTGGTGAGAACTTTGATAAAGCAGCTAAGAGACTGGGCTTAACCCGTTCTGAGATTGTAAGTATTAAAAATCAGTACTCAGGCAAGATTAACTTTAAACGTGTAGGTCCTGGAGACAACTTTAGAGTTTTATTCAATGGTGTAGGTTCAGGTTCAAGCATGACTGCTATTTCAGTTGATTCAGCCAGATATGGCCAAATTAACCTCTACCGTCATCCACAGAACCATATCTTCTATGAAGAGAATGGTTATCATCCATCAACTGGTACCTTCAGACGTTTCCCATTTATGGGACAGGTAAAGGTTAATTCTCCATTTAACTTAAACCGTTATCACCCTATTAAGAAACGCAGAAGACCTCATTATGGAGTGGACTTTAAATTACCTATTGGTTCTCCTGTATATGCTCCAGCAGAAGGCACTGTAACTTATGCAGGTTATATGCGTGGAGGCGGATATACCGTAATTATCAACCATAAAGGCGGTTATACCACTGTCTATATGCACCTGTCTAAGTTTGATGTAAGAAAGGGACAACAGGTCAGAATCGGTCAGGTTATTGCTAAATCAGGTAATACAGGCTATTCAACCGGTTCACACTTGCATTATGAGGTTCACATCAACGGAAGAGCAGTTGATCCTCTAAAAGTTGATCTGCCTTCAGGAAGTCCTGCAACTGCACAGAGATTACGTGAATCTTTTAAAAATACGGTATATATTTTAAAGACAGAGCTGTATAAGAATGCTCTAGCTGAGAACAAATAAAAATAAGACAAAGTAAGACAAGCAAAAAAGTAAGGATCAATCATGCTAAGTGAAAAAGAGTTTTGTGAAGAAGCCCTAGCCGTATTAAAATGGTTGATTGCTATTCCTAGCATCACTAGAACCGCTGGTGATGAGATTATAAATCAGACTATTTACAACACAGTCTCTGAATTTACCTATTTTAAGAGTCATCCTGAGTATCTAAACTTTATCACTCATGATGATCAGAAGAACCATTCTTTTACAGCTTTTGTAAGACGTGACTTAATCACCAAACCTACATTGGTGGTCTTATGTAATACTGATACTTCATCAAATGAAGTATACGGTACGATTAAGTCATATGCTTTTAAGGCTGATGATTTAAAGAACAAGTTAAAGAACTTGTCTTTAAGTGAAAAGCAGTTAAAAGACCTTGAGAATGACAAGAACATCTATGGCTTGGGCAGCTTTGAAAACAAAGCCCCTATTGCTGGTATGCTGATCTTATTAAAGTACTACACTGAAAGATTATGGGAATTACCTGCTAATCTGTTATTTGTTTGTACCTCAGAATCTTTAAATGGCCATGAAGGTATCAGAACCTGTCTGCCTTACATTCATAATCTAATAAACGATTATGATATTGAGTTAAGTTTAGCTTTGAGCTTAAAACCAGAATCTGTTGGTGTAACTGAGAACACTATTAACCTTTACACTGCCAATATGGGTAAGGTAGAAGCAGGTTTCTACATCTTTGGCGAAGGTACAGATACAGAATTACCTTTTAAAGGTTTCTCTCCTACTTTAATTGCTTCAAAAATTATTGAAGATATTGAGTTAAATCCAAAGATCACCAAAGATATTTCTCATTCAGCGATTGCTCCTACTTTTAACTATCTGCACTCTTATAACAACCGCTCTCCAAATACACCTGATGCAGTACATTTAAGTTTTAACTTTCCATTTATTAACTTAAATCTTTTAGATTTAGTTGAAAACTTAAAACAGATTGCAGCTGCAGCTATTGAGAAGACCGCTGGCTTCATGGAAGACAGAGAAAACTTCTTCTGTAAGATAAATGACACCGAGCCATTAAATCCATCAAGAGAAGCTGAGGTTTTATCCTTCTCTGATCTTTTCTACAGAGCAAGTTTACATTACAAAGGAAACTTAAAATCAGCTATCGAGGGCTTAATTCAGAAGTGCACCAATGAAGATCTTGGAAGTCACGACATTATCAAAACCATTATTGAACGTTTAAATGAATTAGCTCATCTACCAAGACCATCAGTTGTGATCTTCTTTGGTAATGACTTTATCCCACAGCAGCAGTTGCGAAAGAACTTTGCTTTAGATAGAGAACTTTACATTAAGATCAACCGTGCAGTTGAAGAATTTAATAAAGATCATGATCATCAAATCAATATTGAAAATGAGTGTCCTGCAAACGATAACTGCTTTATCAGACCTGTAGGTATTGATGTTGCTCTTAAGGCAATGAAAGATGAATGCCCTATTCCTGTATCTACGTTCTATAACCTGAATGCTCCAGGCATTACCTTTACTTATAAAGGTGGTGAACTTTACAGAGCATGCGAGCATGTTGAAATGAGCATCTTTACAGATATGCTGAGCTTTGTTCAAAACCTAATGATTGAAATTGGTCCTGATGATTCATCAAGCTTCGAAAAGAAAGCCGAAGATGATGCCATGTCAGCCTTAAAGATTGACAAGATCATTAAAAAGAATAATGAAAATAAAGAAGAAGATAAAGTAGAGTCTTCTTCAGATAACAAGTCTGATGATGCAGAAAAAGAAACTGATAAGTCAGAAAATGCTGCAAGTTCTGTTGAGAAGATTTAATCCTACTGATTCAAGAGAGCTTTACAGCTCTCTTTTTGAATCTATTGATATCTATTCTGTACGAGACTTTTAAAGAGCCAATGACAAAATAACCTCACAGTCAGTTTTATCTAACTTTTCATAGTTACCAATGTTACCAATCTCAGGGAAACCAGCCTTATAAAGAATTCTCTCAATATCTGCTGCATCCCCGTTGATCTGAGATAAAGTGGTTGGAAGGCCAAACTTTGTAAACATCTCTTTAATTAGCTTTACTGTATTTTTAGATGTTGTCTCAAGACTCTGGTAATCTAAAGCTACATTGAATACAGAAGATCCTAATTTAGCTACCTTCTTAGCATGTTTCTTTTGTACAAACTCAAACCAGGCAGGAAGTATGATACTTTCAGCTTGTTCCCTAGAACAGTCAAAAACACCAACAATGGCCCTTGAGAGTATATCTACAGATACATCATCACTATATGAGTAGAAAGGAACTACATAGGCGGTAATACTAGCCCACATCAGATTGTTGATACCTTCTAAATCACCAGGCTTATCTTTTAACTTGTTATACATTAAAAGAACTGTCTTTAAAGCTGCTTCTGTTATGTTATCTGAGAGTAAAGATACTTTGTTTTTAGCAAAGTAACGGTGCAGTAATAAAGAGATGATAGAGACAACATTGCTCTCTAAAGACATATCATCATATAGACACAATTCAGGTGAATAGATGATGAACTTTGGATATAAGAACTCTGAAGAACAGCTATAGAATGTTAGTGAGCCATCTGAAAGTCTGTGAGCAACAGAGGCACAGTCAGAATTTGCCACACCAGTACATATTGTGGTGCTTACAATTCCTATTGGAATAGCTTGCTCAATGTCATATTCTTTTTTGAAGATATTGTAAAAATTGTCATCATAAGGAGAGGCTACTGCTATAAGTTTGGCAATAGTAAATTCATTGATGCCACCTACAGCTAAAACAAAATCTACATTCTCCTCTCGGCATATTTTAATACCATTAAAGATAGTATCGATTTTTGGAGTCTTTGAGTCATCCTCTGATAACTCCACAAAATCAAGACCGGTTAATCTTAATGATCGTTTAATTTTATCCAAAAGATTATTCAGATTATTAATATTCTTTGAGTAGTGCAGAAGAACTCTGGTACCACCTAAGTACTTTATCTTTCTCCCTACCTCATTTTCTTCATTAGAACCGTAGAGTAATTGTGTTCTAGTAAGATTATTGTAATTTTGCATAGTAACCTTTGAAAAAATTACAATTTTTTTAACAAAATCGTAAAAAATATTTCATATATAGATCAGATAATTAAACGATTATCTTGACGTAGTTTAAGATAAAAAAAGAATAAATGTCTACGTAACTGAAAATAAATGTTGACTGTTATCACTTTTCATTTAAGATCAGCGAAAAAAAACAACCTTTTTGTTTTTCTCTAGATGGAGATTTACGCGCGTGGAAAATATTAGCGCTCAAAACGCAAACTCAGCAAATAATCAGGTAAAACCTGGTGAAGCAACTTTCAAACAGCAGCACAGACCTGGTGAATTACCAGGCCAGAAAGCTTCTCCTGTAGAACAGAATAAGAAACCTATTCTTGAGATAAAGTCGCTTACCAAGAACTT
>DKDL01000131.1:23425-27487 GCA_002449335.1 Succinatimonas sp. UBA6849
GTAATTTTACTGCAGTTAACAATGTTGACTTGACCATCTATGAGGGTGAAATTTTTGCTCTTTTAGGTTCTTCAGGCTGTGGTAAATCTACTCTTTTAAGAATGCTAGCTGGTTTTGAGCATCCTAGCGCAGGACACATCATCCTTGATGGTGAAGATATTGTTGATCTTCCTCCATACAAGAGAACCTTAAACATGATGTTCCAGTCATATGCTTTATTCCCATATATGACTGTAAGACAAAATATTGCTTTTGGTCTTAAGCAAGAAAAATTACCTAAAGATGTTATCAATGAGCGTGTAGACAAGATGTTAAAGCTTGTTCACATGGAAGATTACGTTGATAGAAAGCCTTACCAGTTATCTGGTGGTCAAAGACAGCGCGTAGCTTTGGCAAGATCACTTGCTAAAGAGCCTCGATTGTTACTTCTTGATGAGCCTATGGGTGCTTTAGATAAAAAACTGCGTGAGCAGATGAGACTTGAGTTAGTAGACATTATTAACTCTGTTGGTGTTACTTGCCTCATGGTTACCCATGACCAGGAAGAAGCTATGACCATGGCTGACAGAATTGCCATCATGGATAGAGGTGAGTTCGTTCAAATTGGAGGTCCTCGTGAAATTTACGAGAACCCTAACTGCCGTTTCTCAGCAGAGTTCATCGGCTCTGTTAACATGTTTGATTGTACCTTAACCACATCAAATGCAAACGGTTCATTCATTGCTTGCAATGACTTCCCTCGCCCAATTGAATTACAGCACGATATTGATATTGCCGACGGTATGCCTTTATCAATTGCAATGCGCCCTGAGAAGATTTACATCTCTCATGAAGAGCCTCAAGAGGAAACCAACTGGTGTTCCGGTATCGTAGAGAATATTGCTTATTTAGGTGATATTTCTATTTACTACGTAAGATTGCCTTCAGGCAGAATCATTACCTCTACACTGCCTAACGTTGACAGATTCAAGGTAGGTCTACCAACTTGGGATGATAAGGTTTACCTAAGCTGGGATCCTGAGTCCTGCATTGCATTAACATTCTAAGAGGCAAATTATGGCAGTTGTAAGCATTGGTTCTTCAAAGAGGCCAAGCTCTAAGGGACACAGACCACCACCTAGATTTGTCCCTGGTAAAAAGATTTCATGTAGAGAAAGAGCGATTATCTTCGTACCATATGTATGGATGATCCTGTTCTTCTTGATTCCATTTTTAATTATTTTCAAGATTTCTTTTTCAATTACAGAGATCTCTATTCCACCATATTCTCCAATTATTACTTTTGAAGAAGGTGCAATGCAGATCATTCTGCATCTTGAAAATTACACCAATATCTTTACAGATCCTGATGGTACTTATTTGAGATCATACTTAAAGTCAATTCAGGTAGCAGCATTCTCAACTCTGTTCTGTCTTATCATTGGTTACCCTATTGCCTGGGCTTTATCCTCAGCAAAGAGTACCACCAGAAACATTCTCTTTATCTTAATCATCATGCCAAGCTGGACCTCATTTGTGGTTCGTATTTATGCTTGGATGACTATCCTAAAGAGAGATGGTCTTATCAATGATATCTTAATGACCTTAGGTATCATCGATCACCCAATGCACATGTTACAGACAGATTTTGCCGTTTACGTAGGTATCGTTTACTGTTACTTACCTTATATGGTTTTACCCTTATTCTCAGCTTTGATGAAGGTTGACTACAGCTTAATTGAAGCTGCTCAGGACTTAGGTTGCAAACCTGTAAAGACCTTCTTCCAGGCTTTAGTTCCACAGACAAAAAGCGGTATTATCGCAGGCTCAATGCTGGTATTTATCCCTGCAATCGGCGAGTACGTAATTCCTGAACTGTTAGGCGGTAAGGACTCAATCCTTATCGGTAGAATTTTATGGCAGGAGTTCTTTAACAACAGAGATTGGCCTTTAGCTTCAGCTGTAGCTATTACCATGTTAACTATCATGGCAATTCCAATTATTTGGTTCTTTAAGGCTCAGCGTAAGAAGGGAGACTACTAAAATGATATTAAAAAAACAGACTAAAAGTCTTATTATCAGAGTAATCATCCTTGCTTTGGCGCTGACATTCTTATACTTACCAATCATGACCTTGATTGTATATTCATTCAATGAGTCAAAGATGGTAACTGTATGGACTCAGTTCTCATTAAAGTGGTACAAGGCTTTATTTAATAACTCAGCTATTATTACCGCAGTTGGTATTTCACTTACCATTGCTTTTATGTCAGCAATCGCATCTGTGGTTATCGGTACCTTAGCTGCTTTTGTGATGGTAAGAGTTCATAAGTTCCACGGTGAAAGTGCTTTCTTATTATTTATGACAGCACCTATGATTTTACCTGAGGTTATCTCAGGTCTTGCACTGTTGCTGTTATTCGTAACACTAGGCGACATCATTCCTGTCTTCTCAGATAGAGGCATGATCACTATCTGGATTGCGCACGTAACCTTCTGCTCTGCTTATGCAACCGTAGTTATCCGCTCAAGATTTGTTGAACTTGATGTTTCTATTGAAGAGGCTGCAAAAGATCTTGGAGCAGGACCTTTGAAAGTGTTCTTTGTAATCATTCTGCCTGCTATTATGCCAGCTGAGGTTGCAGCTTTCTTACTTTCATTTACCATGTCAATGGATGACTTGGTTATCACAAGTTTCGTAGCAGGTCCTAACTCAACTACCCTGCCTATGCTGATATTCTCAAGTGTAAGACGAGGTCTGTCACCTGAGATTAATGCACTAGCATCTGTAATTGTGTTGGTTGTTTCCTGCTTTGCTTTTGGCTCGTGGGTACTTACCGTAAGAAAACAGAAGCGTAAAGAAAAGAACCAGGCTTTAATTGAAGCTGCTCTTCGTAAAGAAACAGCTCGTCACACAGCTTAATTTAATTTTTAGGACCTCATTTGAGGTCCTTTTAATTTTGAGATTCTGTAAAACAAAGCAAATATGATTTTTTTCTGACCACAGTCGAAATTTTGTATATAATACGCACACATTCTTCAATCACTAATCGGGATTTTTATGTCTGATTTAAAACTCTTCTCTGGTAATGCAACACCAGAACTTGCAACTGAAATTGCAAAATGTCTATACACTAACCTATCTGATGCAACCGTAGACACCTTCTCTGATGGTGAAGTACATGTTCAGATCAATGAATGTGTTCGTGGTTGTGATACCTTCATAATTCAGTCAACATGTGCTCCAACAAATGATAATTTGATGGAGCTTTTAGTAATGATTGATGCATTACGTCGTGCTTCAGCTGGCAGAATCACTGCTGTCATTCCTTACTTTGGTTATGCTCGTCAGGACAGACGTGTTCGTTCTGCTCGTGTTCCAATCACAGCTAAGGTTGTAGCTGATCTCCTATCATCAGTTGGTGTAGATAGAGTTTTAACTGTAGATCTTCATGCAGAACAGATCCAGGGCTTCTTTGATGTTCCTGTTGATAACTGCTATTCTTCAAAGTTATTCGTTGAAGATATGAAGTCATTAGACTTAAAGAATCCTTGCATCGTATCACCTGATATGGGTGGTGTGGTTCGTGCAAGAGCAATCTCAAAGTTATTAAATGATGCTGATATCGCTATTATCGATAAGCGTCGTCCTCGTCCTAATGTATCTGAGGTTATGAATCTAATCGGTGAAGTTAAGGACAGAGAGTGCATCATCGTTGATGATATGATTGATACAGGTGGTACCTTATGTAAAGCAGCTGCAGCTTTAAAGGCTCGTGGTGCTAAGAAGGTTATCGCTTATGGTACTCACCCAGTTCTATCAGGTTCTGCTTACGAGAACATCAAGAACAGCGTAATCGATACTATCGTTGTAACTAACTCAATTCCTGCAACCGAGCAGTTCAAGGCTACAGGTAAATTCAGATATGTATCATTAGCTCCAACCTTAGCAGAAGCAATTCGTCGTATCAACAACGATGAATCAATTTCAGTTATGTTCAATGATGCAGTTTAAGCTCATCTAAAACAAAAGATTATTACGGCGACCAAATAAAGCCGATCGTTATCACAAAAACAGTTAGT
>DKDL01000132.1 GCA_002449335.1 Succinatimonas sp. UBA6849
ACCGAGCTTTACAAGTTATCGTTACCTCTTTCATTTTTCTTTTATTTTTCAATTTAAAGATCTATCATTACACATTAAAATAATAACTATGTCTTAGAGATCTTTATATAAGGATTTGTATGTTTAAAGTGCTTTTCCTTTGCCATGGAAATATTTGTCGCTCACCTATGGCAGAATTTGTCCTAAAAGAGCTAGTAAAAAAGCTAAATCTTGAGGATGATTTTGTTATTTGCTCTGCTGCCACTTCACAAGAAGAAATCGGTAATGGTGTTTACCCTCCTGTTAAAGCATTACTTCGTCAAAAAGGAATTGATTGCTCAGCTAAAAGAGCAAGACAAGTGACAATTCAGGATCTAAGAGATTTTGACTACATTATTGCTATGGAGCAGTTTAATCTGGACAATCTGTATGCTCTTTATCCTAAGACAGACAAGAGCAAGGTATATCTTTTGTTAGACTTTACTGACTCACCTAAAGACATTGATGATCCATGGTATACAAGAGATTTTGAAAAAGCTTATACCGAGATTTTAGACGGCTGTAAAGCTCTGCTTACAAGCCTTGATCATGATGGGTTAATCTCTCTTAATAAAGAGCAGAAAAAAGAACTCTCAGAGATTTAAAGCAGTTTGCATACAAGATACTCAATACAAACTGCTTAAGATAATTTAGGCAACTGTAAAGCCTAATAATGACAAGGTGCTTCTGAATTTTTCAGGAGCATTTTTTATGGTAACTGAAGATAACTCTCGTCTTTCACGGTAGTTCTGACGCATTGCATCAAAAGATTTACCATCAGAAAATGCATTCTTAAATTTAAAGCTGTCTCGTCTTACATCATATACAGAAAAGACAAGTCTTGAGATTAAATCAAGATCAAGAGTCTCCACATTACCTAAATCAATAGTTTCAATTTCAGGCTTTGGCATTCTATATGGCTTTGGCTCTTCAAGATTTAAAGCTTTAGCCATAGAATGAGCTAACATCACATTAGCTCTTCTTTTAGATTCATAAGAGTAGCCTGCAATATGAGCTGTAGCACCATCAACCTTTGATAAAAGTGACTTTACATTTATCTCAGGCTCACCTTCAAAGACATCAAGCCAGACTTTAAGATCGGATCTTTCATCTAGAACTTTAGATAAAGCTTCATTATCAACTACATTGCCACGGGAGGCATTAAAGAAGAAAGCTCCTGTCTTTAAAGATTTAAGCTCATTCTCACCTATCATGTATAAAGTCTTATCTATACCATCTTTAATTAAAGGTACATGTAAAGTTACGATGTCACAATTAAGACAATCCTTTAAAGTAGCATTGCATGTTGTGTCCCCATTTCTAAATCTTGGGGGATCACATTTAAAAAACTTAAGACCTAGAGCTTTAGCTTTATTCTCAACTTGTGCTCCTACATGACCACAGCCTACGATACCGATGCTCATGCTATTAAAATCAAGTGAGTATCTTTGAGCCATTACAAGTAAAACGGAGAGAATATAATCGCCAACACTCTCACAGTTTGAGCCTTCTGCGTTGGTATATGGAATATGTAATGAATCTAAAAGTTCTGTATCAAAGTGATCCATACCAGCTGTAGCAGTACCTACAAAATTTAACTTATGAGCTTTCTTTAGAAGATCAGCGTTTACCTTAGTGATTGAGCGCGTAATTAAAACATCAACATCTTCAAGATCATCACAATTGATTTCACGACCTTTTTTTAAAAGAACCTCTCCGTACTGAGAGAAAACTTCAACTGAGTTTGGTAAAGCTATATCGCAAAGAATTTTCATAAAAATATCTATAACAATGAATAACAACGGCTCTGTCTATACAGCCCCTATCTATCGTTTTTGTTTAAAAGAAGAAAAATAAGATAGAACAGCAATAAAGCAAGGTACTGTAACTATAGATCCAGCAATAATTTTTTCGTTAAATATTAAAAATCCACTAACCAACAGTAAAAAAAATATACACAAAGTTATGCTCGTACTTTTGTTAGCCAAGTTATAAGAGTACACATTTTTTAACCTATCATTATCTTAAGCCTTGTTTTGCTTTTCTGAAACTTTTTTGACTAAACTCAGCCTTTGAAATGATTCTATCAGTAGCACTAGGACACACATATTCGTAATTTCTTAATTCAGACGATAAAGGTAATGGTCCATGATATGAAAAAGCTCTGTGTTAGCATTCTTCAGCATATTTGAGTTACGTTTATCAGGTATTTTTAATGAACTCATCAGCAGAACTCTTGATCAAATCGTTTACTTTGTAAAAGTGGTACATACAGCCTAGTTTTTCCTCTTCTTTAATCTCTTTTAAAAGAATTTTTTGATGTTTCTTCACAAATTTGCTCGAATTCATCTTCAGGATGTTTTGGTAAACCGCTTATCAAATTTTTTAAAAATTTAGTTATCATTACCATCTCCTAACATTTCAAATTATTTCTTATGAGAATAAAAAAGAAGTAGATAAAAATAGCTAATACACTTCGCTTGTTTTAAATAAAAGCTACGCTAATTATTGTAAAAATTTATCTTTTACACAATTATATCAAATTTCGAAAATATATAATTGCCAAGATTTAAATAAGCTTTTGATATGTAGTGAGTAATTCATTTTTATGGGATATAATATGCCCATATTTTAAAGGAGTAATCTTATGTCTTGCTCAATTACCATTGACTATCACAAACATTCAACTAAAGCTTTACTGTTAGGTTCAGGTGAACTTGGAAAAGAAGTAGCAATCGAACTCTTGCGCTACGGCATCGATGTAACAGCTTGCGACAGATACGATAATGCCCCTGCAATGCAGGTTGCACAGCATCGTGCAGTCATTGATATGCGTGATCCTAATGAACTTGAGAAACTGATTTTAAAAGTAAATCCAGACTACATTATTCCTGAAATTGAAGCTATTTCAACCGAGACCTTAGTATCATTAGAAGAGCGTGGTTTTAACGTAGTACCATCAGCTAGAGCTGCTAACATCACCATGAACAGAGAAGCTATCAGAACTTTAGCAGCTGAAGAGCTGTCTCTACCTACATCTCCTTACTTCTTTGCTTCAACTGTTGAAGAAGTAAAAGAAAACATCCATAAGATCGGTTTTCCATGCATTATGAAACCAATCATGAGTTCATCAGGTAAAGGTCAGACCGTATTAAAGTCTGAAGCTGATATTGAAGACTCATTTAAAGAAGCAGTTGAACATGGTCGTGGCGGTTTAGGTCGTGTGATTGTTGAAGGTTTCGTACAGTTTGACAGAGAGATCACCTTACTTACAGTTAATGCTGTTGATGGAATACATTTCTGTGAGGCTGTAGGTCACCACCAGGTAAATGGTGATTACCATGAGTCATGGCAGCCTGAACCTCTATCTGAGGAAGTACTAATGGAAGCAAAGAGAATAGCTTCAGCTGTTGTTAGCGCTTTAGGTGGTTTTGGTATCTTTGGCGTTGAGTTATTTATCTGTGGTAATAAGGTTATCTTCTCAGAGTTATCACCTCGACCTCATGACACCGGTATGGTAACTATGATTTCTCAGGATATGTCTGAGTTTGCTCTGCACGTAAGAGCACTTTTAGGTCTGCCTATCGGTAAGATCACTTTCTATGGTCCTTCAGCGTCAGCTGCATTATTAGCTGAAGGTACTGGTGATGACATTATCTACAAGGATTTAGACAAAGCTTTAGCTGTGACCCATTCTTCACAATTAAGAATATTTGGTAAACCAGATATCGATGGTGAAAGACGTATGGGTGTGTGCCTAGCACGTGGCAAGACAGTTGACGAAGCTGTAGAGAATGTTAAAAAGATGAGATCACAGATCTCTTTTGATATTGAATAATTGTATTTACAAAAGATCTCTTAGAACCAATTTCTAGAGATCTTTTATTTTTCTACAATGGCAAAAGAACAAAGATTAGATATTGATGGCCTCAAAGCCATTGCAATTTTAGCAGTAGTTTTCTATCACCTTTTTGACCTTTTAAAGTCAGCACATTTTACAGAATCAACTCTATTTGATGGTGGATTCTTAGGTGTAGATATCTTTTTTGTAATCTCAGGATTTCTCATTACTTCTTCTGTTCTTTATAAGCTAAGTAATAATGACTTTTCATTATTGGCTTTCTATAAAAGACGTTGTCTTCGAATTCTTCCACCATTACTTTTCGTTTGTATCTTTACCTTAATTATTGGTTACTTTCTGCTCTTTCCTGAAGTTTATAAAGAGCTTAATATTGAAGTAGCTAATGCTCTTTTATTTATTGGTAACTTCAGATTTGCAAACTCTGGTGGTTACTTTGCTTTAGATTCATCTGATAAGTTACTCTTACATACCTGGTATTTAGCTGTAACTATTCAGTTCTATATTCTCTTCCCTTCAATTGTTCTTTTATTAAAGAAAGTCTTTTCATTAAAGAGATTACCTTTAGCTGTAACTGTTGTCTTTATCTTACTTACTGTTACATCAGTACTTGTATCTCGTAATGGTAAAGGCTACCTTTTAACTCAATGCCGTATCTTTGAGTTATTCTTTGGCTCTGTACTGTTCTTCTATAAAGATATTGTTTATAAGAGAGTATTCTCATTAAATACCTATTTACCTTTATTAGGTGAAGTACTAGGTATTGTTATTATCATTGCCTCTATCTTTACTGTTGAACTTCAAAATGGTATCTGGACTGTAACTACCTCTCTACCTACTATGTTAGGTACAGCTTTAGTTATCTTAGCCCACAATAAGAACTCTGTATTAAGACTTCCTCCTTTAACTCTATTAGGTAGATGCTCTTACTCTCTGTATTTATGGCACTGGCCTTTATTTGTCTTTGCTCTAAGATGTGGTCTTAATGAAAGCTATATTAACTACGTTATTGTTTTTGTACTTTTAAGCTTAGTAAACATAATGTCTTATTGGTTTGATGAGAAACACAAACTGAATTATAAAACGGTAGCTATCTTATATTTGTGCTGTTTCTCTTCCTACTTTTACTTTAAGAGTGGACCAAAGGATACATACATATTCCAATTTGAGATCAAACAGCCTGCTGAAATAGAACTATCAAAAGAATATCTGCCTTCAATAGTTGATACAATAGGATCACAAAGCTTATGGCATTATGGAGAGCAAATAGAAACACCTCATGTTATGATCGTAGGTGATTCAAACACTCTACAGTACAGATATTTCTTTAAATTCTGTACACAAACTCCAACCTATGAAATTGCAAAAGCTGCAATTATGGCTTATGGACAAGAATTTGCTTCATTCAAACAAGGTTACTATGTACCACTAAATGAAAGACAGGATTTTTATAATCTCTATAAAAAGACTTTATCATCTTTAAAAGATGGAGATAAAGTAATTCTTTCAAGCAGATGGACAATACAGTACAAGAACTATCTAAAAGAAAAGAATCTGCTTGCATCTGATAATACTTACTCAAAATATATGGATGATATCATCAAAGACATAGATGAGCAGATAAAAAAATATCCAAAGCTTCACTTCTATATTATTGGAACTGCCTTTTGTCCTGGTTGGGAGTACATTAATAGAACACAATTAGATTTGAAAGACTCACTCTTAGAACCATTAATGAGTAAAAAATTCTACATGATAAGTTCTGACTTCAACAAAAAATACAATGACTACACAAATGATAGGTTACAAGAGTATGCAAACTCTCATAATAATGTGAGCTATATTGATAGAAACATACCACTAAAGGTAGGAGGCGGAAAATATAGAATGACGGATGATCACGAGATCCCTTTATTCTATGACCCTATTCATTACACTGTTACAGGTGGAAAAGTTGTAGGAAAATATATCTTAGATGAGGTTCTCAAGGATTAGCCTTTACAATATTGATAAAATATAAACTACATAAAACAATGCAATGTAAGAGCACATTTGTAGCTTTTAATATTTACATCATTTATATCAAGCAAAAACTTATGTGACCTTAAATTTTGCTTTTTAAGGCAGAACTGATATTGCATTATTTTATATATCTAAAAAGTTAAGTTGTTTTTGTTATAGAATTCAAAACTTGATTAAGTCTTTATTACACTTTGAAAAATTTCAAATTCATAATGTTAAATAGAATCGATATTTGGAGAACAAATGCAAACAAGTTTTAAGTCCGGTGTTGGTGATTTATTTAAGAATAATCTTTCAAACTTAAAAATTTCTTTCTCTAAAATATCAAATTTCTTAAATAAAGAATTATCTGCTAAAAACGCTTTTCTATTGCTTTTTATTTTATATTCTTTAGCCCTTTTATCTATTTTAAGAGAAAACATAAGTTATCGTGATGATATAGGAAGAACGGCATACGGTTTTTCTGGTTGGCTCGATTTTTCAAGATACACAACAGAATATCTATCAAAGCTGATCCATGCTGGAAGCTATGTATCAGACATTTCTCCAATTCCTCAGATAATTGCAATTATCGAATTATCACTGGCATCAATTTTTCTTTTAAAGTGCATTACTGGTAAAAAAACGTATAACTTATGGCAGATAGTTGCAACTATACCGCTTGCGCTAAACCCTTATTTTTTAGAGTGCCTATCATTTAAATTTGACTCACCTTATATGGCACTTTCAATCCTGGTAGCTGTAGTGCCTGTCTTGTTTATAAAACATTTCTA
>DKDL01000078.1:0-6784 GCA_002449335.1 Succinatimonas sp. UBA6849
TAGCTACCTTTAAACAACCTGTGAGTATGACTTTACTTATAATTGAAGTCTTCTTTAAAGGATCTTTTTGAGGATCTTTTAAGAAGTCTAAGAAAGATGACATTAGAATTACCATATCTTTATGGTAGTTGTTATCCTGAGCTTTAGCTAAAGGCACATCATACTCATCAATTAAGACATAAACCTGTTTCTTAAAGTGCTTATAGAGCATCGAGGCTAATGAGGTTATTGCTGAGGTTGCATCTGATATAGCTTCATCATTAAATTTTCTTAAATATGCTTTGCTCGATAACTTTGAGTAAGTATCTTTATCGTCTTTATTTAGAGCAGGGCTTTCTTTTAAGAAGCTGAATTCATTAGCTTTAGCTACAATAAGTTCTGCTAATTTATAATAAGCAGCTGTAAAGTTCTTTCCGTAAACTCCTTTTAAAGTAATGGCAATAACAGGAAATTGTCCCATGTACTTTTTACAGAACTCTTTGTCTTCTAATATCTTTGTTCCTTTAAAGAACTGATCTTGAATAGAGGTGTCACCTGGCTTTTCATAGTTGATATCAAGAAAAGACTCAAACATATTCATGAGCAAGGTCTTACCAAAACGTCTTGGTCTGGTTAAGAGCAAAACAGTAGTACCATTGATTAAAGAATCATCATCTACAGCTTCATCCTCTGAGAATACAGCCTTTAAGTATGGAGTCTTATCTACGTAGTAACGGTTCTTTTCTCTAATATCAGCAAAGGTATCACCAGTTACTGGTAAGGCTAAGAATTGTTTGTTGCTCATATTTGTAAATCCTTTATCATCATTGATAATGATTATACATTATGTAATTTGACACCTTCGTTTATTTTTCTGCACTTTGTGCACTTTTACGAGAGTAATTTATTGATCAATGAAGTAATTACCTTTTGAGACAGAAATTCTGAAACAAGACGATTTTTGTAAAAAAAACATGTCCTAACTTTCAATCTTGGCTCTAAACTAGACATGATTTAAAAAAACAAGGCAATTCTTTGATAAAATAGCGGGCAATTATATTAAGCAATAGGCAAAATACATCTTATGGCTATAAATACAGAAGATAAAAAAATAACTACTTACGACGAGATTTTTGATGACATCAGACCATGTCGTGATGATGAGGTTGAGTCAGAGTTAAACAAGATCATTTCTGATGAAATGGTTATTAGCAGTATTTTAAAATTCCGCTATCCAGTTATCTATAAAAAATTAGGCTTTATCCTAAAGCCTTTTGTGAAGATCTTTTTAAAGAAAAAGATTGCACAAATCAAGACTATTAAAGATTTCCAAGTTATCGTAGCTAACTTTGTTAAAAAGATGGTCGAGACTACAACTGACGGTCTTGAATTAGTTGGTTTTGACAAGCTAGAAAAAGGTAAAGGTTATCTCTTTATTTCAAATCATAGAGACATTTCTTTAGATCCTGCTTTTATTGATTACGCTTTATATAAGACCGGTTGTGATACTGTAAGAATTGCTATCGGTGATAATCTATTAAGAATACCTGCTGCTACCTCTTTAATGAGATTAAACAGAAGTTTCATTGTTAAAAGATCAATCGAAGCTCCCCGTGAAAAGTTAAAGGCTTTAACCCATTTATCAAACTATATTGGTCTTTCAATTGAAGAGAATAAATCAATCTGGATTGCCCAAAGAGAGGGTAGAGCTAAAGATGGTAATGATAAGACAGAAGATGCTGTATTAAAGATGATCTCTTTATACGGTCGTCAGAAAAAACAGTCATTCTCTGAGTACATGAGTTCACTTAACATCGTACCAGTATCAATTACCTATGAGTACGATCCTAACGATTTAGCTAAAGCTAATGAGCTTTATGAAAAAGAAAAGAACGGTGAGTACCATAAAGATGAGTTCGAAGATATCGATACTATCACCAGAGGTATTCGCGGTTATAAAGGTCATGTAAAGTTAGTTGCAGGAGAGCCAATTAAAGGTGGCTTTGAAACAGCTGAAGAGTTAGCTGCAATCATTGATAACTTTGTTTGGAAGAACTACGAGTTATATCCTACAGCTTTAATTAGTGCAGGTCATGATGAGAATGTATCACCTGAAGACAAACAGAAGTTTTTAGATAGATTGAATTCTTATCCAGAGCACCTACGCGACAGAGTTAAAGCTATGTATGCTGCTCCTTATTCGAATAAGAACAAATAATTTAGGAAATTAGATACCAAGCTAGGTACTAGAACAAACCTGGTACTAGAAATTGTTGTGTACTAGATAACAAGTAAGAAGACTAAATCTTAGTAAACGAACGTTTACTTACCTAGCAGAATAAACGCAGTAAGAACAAAAGATAAAAAATAGACAAGAAAAACAGAGGCTAAAAAGCTGAAAATGTTTAATCCTATTTTTAATGCTGACGGATCATTAAGTTACTTTAGAGTTACCTGCCTTATTGTAGCTCTAGGATGTCTTATCGGTGGCTGTGTGATGGATAGTTCATCTGACAGCAAGGCTACAGATGAGTTATCCAAAGATGTTTCAGCACAAGTTGAGAGTCAGGACTCTAATGTAGAAGCTGATGATTCCTTATCAGCAGATGAGATTAGAACCATAGCTTTAAAAGAAGTTTATCAGGCTACAAGATATATGCAGACCTGTGGTGCTCTAGATAAAGGTTATGACAACTGCACTGTAAGCTTGAGTGAGCAGGCAAAACCATACTTTACTATGACCTTAGACACAGCAACAGATGGTTTTTCTTTAAGATTTAATGCTACAGCGAATAACTCAGATACCTGCAAGGTCTTTGAAACAGACAGCAACGGTAGTGTTAAAGCTCTAAATGCTAAAGGTGAAGTTGATCAGAGTTGCTCTGAGGCAATTGATAAGACTTTAAAACAGTTCACCATTTCAAGAGATACAGATGCTAATGATGGTCAGTTAGCACCATCTGGATTTACTCCTATTGTTAGAAATATTTCTCAACGATAAATTAAGATTTTTCTGCTAAAATCTAACCGGTTTTAGGAGGAATAAGAATATGAATATTACAAAAGATACCGTAGCTACATTAAGCTATACCGTAACTGAAACTAATGGTCAGGTAGTTGGCAGAACTCAGCCTGATGAGCCAGTAACTGCTCTTATCGGTCACGGCTTTTTAATCAAAGGTTTAGAGAAAGCTCTTGAAGGTCACAAGAAAGGTGACGAGTTTGCAATTCAGTTAGAGCCAAAGGATTCTTATGGTGAGTACGATAAGAACCTGGTGCAGACAATTGATAGAGCCATGTTTGGTGATTTCGAGATTGCTGTAGGTAATGTTTTTGAAGCAGATTCAGAACACGGTCCTATGGCTGTTGTAATTAAAGAAATCAATGACAAGACTGTGGTTGTTGATGGTAACCATCCATTAGCTGGTAAGACCTTAAACTTCTTAATCGTAGTTGAAGATGTTCGTGAAGCAACTCCTGAGGAAATTAAGCACGGCCATGCTCACGTAGGTGGTCACTGTCCATCAGAAGAGCATGATCATGAGCACTGTTGCTGTCACCATCATCACGATGATGATGAACACGATCATGAGCATCACTGCTGTCATGGCCACCACCATGACGATGATCATGACGATGACGATCACGATCACCATTGCTGTCACGGTCACCACCATGATGAGCATGAGGAAGGTGAGCATCACTGCTGCCACAAACACTCTCATGAGTAATTAAATTTTGTTAAAGATAAGGCTCCTTTGTGCAGGAGCCTTTGTTGTTTTCGGAGCACACCATGAAATTTATTATTAGACTTTTCCCAGAAATCTCAATTAAGAGTAAACCAGTTCGCAACCGTCTTATAAGATTAGTTAGACAGAACATTGTTAATGTATGCAAACACCACAACATCGCAGTTAATGCCTACGCCCAGTGGGATAAGGTTGTAGCTATCTTTGGAACTGAGGAAAAGCCTGTATCAAAAGAAGATGCCATCAATGAGTTATCAAGAATTCCTGGCATTCACTCTTTCATGGAAGTAAATGAATACCCATTTACCACACTAGATTCTCTATTTGATTCAATTAAAGACGTTGTAGGTCCTTCTATTGAGAATAAGACCTTTGCTGTAAGAGTTAAGAGAAAGGGCAATCATGAGTTTAACTCTCAGCAGGCAGAGAGAATCATCGGCGGTAAATTCAAAGCCTCATTCCCAAACAAAGGTGTATGCCTAGATGATCCTGAGGTTTTAATTCATCTTGAAATTGAAAATCAGGTAGCTTATTTATCAGGTGACAAACACCTAGGTATCGGTGGCTATCCTGTAGGTTCTCAGGGAGATGTATTCTCTTTAATTTCAGGTGGTTTTGACAGTGGTGTTTCAACTTATGATGTATTGCATCGTGGTTGCAGAGTAAATTATCTGTTCTTTAACATGGGCGGTACTGCTCATGAGATTGGTGTAAAGCAGGAGAGTTACTTTATTTGGGATCGCTATGCATCTTCACATCGCGTTAAGTTTGTAACTATTCCATTTGAGCCAATTGTAGGACAGATCTTAGAGAGAACTCATCACGGTGTTAGAGGTGTGATCTTAAAGCGCATGATGATGAGAGTAGGCTCATTGGTTGCAAAGCACTTTGATGCTGAAGCTTTAGTTACTGGTGAATCATTAGGTCAGGTATCAAGCCAGACCTTACGCAATCTAACCCATATTGATAATGTTTGTGATGTATTGCTGTTAAGGCCATTAGTTACTGCTGACAAGCAGGACATCATCGATATGTCTCGTAAGATTGGTACTATTGGTTTTGCTGAGTCCATGCCTGAGTACTGTGGTGTAATTTCAGATCATCCAAATGTATGTCCTAGTGCTTCTTTCGTTGAAGAGGAAGAGGCTAAGATGGATCCTGATCTTGTACAAAAAGCTTTCGAAAGTATGAAGGTTGTTGATATTGCAGATATTCCAACAGATACTACCAAGCTAAAAACTGAGATCGAGGTGGTATCAGATCTGTCTAAGTCAGATGTGATCTTAGATGTAAGAGCTCCTGATGATGTTGAGAAGAAGCCATTATCAGGATTTGATAATGAAGTTATCTTGATGCCCTTCTATAAAACAGCCTCAGACTTTAACAAGTTAGATCAATTAAAGACCTATGCTCTTTACTGTGATCAGGGCGTGATGAGTACCATGCAGGCAAAACAATTAAAAGAAAAGGGCTATCACAATGTAAAGGTATTTAGACCTAACAATGACAAGTGATAGTCACTAAGATTTGTTTGCTTTATTAAAAATGCAGTTTGAACAAAGAAGTCCTTTGTAAAACTGCATTTTTGTTAAGAGTCAAAGCTGTTGATCATAAAAAGAACTTTACACTTCCAGGTATTCTGTAAAAGCTCTTACCTTAGGATCTGCATTAAAGACTGCTGCAATTCTTAGTAGCTCATGCTTTTTAGGTAAGATGTTGCCATAATCACGAGTTTTAATCTGCTCTACAGCTTCACTAAGCTTTGCCTTAGCTTCAGTCTCATTTTGAGCATACTTAAATTCAAAGACTATTCTTCTGTTATCAGACTCAACTACAAGGTCAGCTCTACCTTTTGATGAATGTAATTCTGCAGTAACGGAGTTGCAAATACCCTTTAAGTACATATAGAGTAATTGCTGAATTACTGCCTCAGAATTGATTGGATAATTATCATATGAAACTGTATTTAGAACAGTATTGAAAAGGCCTATGATTTCACCAACATCTTTACTTTGTGTAAGAATTTGCTCATTAACATTCTCAAGCTTTGTATCATCAAAGAAATTTAATGCCATTAGAGAGAACAGTGCATTGTAAACTTCACTGTTTGGTATTCCTAAGGTCATAAAACCTTTTGAGTATACTGGTGAGCGTAAAGTTAAATAACCAGTCTGACACATTAAGACATTCTGATTGATTGAGGTTAAAGAGGTTGGATTTTTATAATCATTTACTTTAATGTTGATAGTTTTATCTTTTTCGATGTAATCCAATGCATTTAACTTATGAGTCTTCAAATAGTTAGCAAGAATTGATGGTAAACCACCATTGTCGTACCAGTAGTCACCAAACTGAACCTTTTTCTTTTCTATCATTGTTTGGAAAAAAGAATTTACTGACCAAGTACTGAACACTTTCTTTTCATAGTCTTCATCAAAGCAATAGCCATCATAATTTTGAGCCATCATATCTAACATTGACTCAAGTTGAGTGTCGGTTACATCATCAACACTACAGTTATTCTCATAGGATGCAGCTAGTTTTAGGTAATCAATGTAGTACTTTTTAATCTCATCACGAGTAAAGCCTATCATCTGAGAATAGGCACTAGCATTGGTAATATCTCTGATATCTGAACCAATAGAAAAGATTTCTACATCTTTTAATCTCGTGACACCGGTAATTCCTAAGAATTTAATTGGCCACTTATTTTTAATAGTGGCATAAATGCTTTTGATTTTTTCCTGGAATTGCTTATATAGAGTTTCATTATTGATGTTTGCTGTTATCTGACAGTCATACTCATCAATTAAGATCACGATTTGGCGTTTTTCTTTTCTTAACTCATCTAACAGGAAGTAAATTGTGTCTTCAGGTTCGACTTTCTCTTTATAGCCTTTAAGATTGATGTCTTGAGCGAATGCTGTGATAATTGAATTTAGCTTTTGCTTAAAAAGATCAAGCGAGTACTTATCTAAATCTAAAAAATTCAGTCTTAATACAGGATAGGTAGGTTCAGTCCACTTGTCATAAATCCAGGTACCTTTAAAGTAAGG
>DKDL01000078.1:6832-64681 GCA_002449335.1 Succinatimonas sp. UBA6849
CTACACCTGATTCAAATAAAGTTGCTATGGTATCTAAGGTAAGAGACTTACCAAAACGACGTGGACGGGAGATAAAAACACGCTTTAATTTGGCAAGTTTTGGAATATACTCAGTTTTATCAACATAGATAAAGTTCTCTAAAGTAAAATCCACAAATGAGCCTGTTGAGCTGATATCTTTCATATGTATTCATCTCCATTTATCTTATTAGATTATAGCCTAAAAGATATATTTGTGTTCTATCAGCGACAATTGATGCTCTAATTTCAGTTTTTTAGTGTTGCTATTCAAATTCTTTCCAGTACTCGTATTCTTAAAAGAATTCACTAAATGCTAGAAAATGTGTATGGACAAAGAAATTCAAAGCCCATACGAGATGAATTGTTTTATGACCTTGTTTTCTGATTATGTGTTTGAAAACTTGATTTATAAGTTAAGCTCCTGAGCAGGATCGATCTTTGATGCTTTAATAGCAGGATAAATTGAGGCAATAAAACTCATCACTACGGCACAACCTACCACTATTAACACATCAGATATCATCAATCTTGAAGGTACAAAATTGATAAAGTAGATATCTTCATTTAAAAGTTCAATTCCAAACCAGTCTTTAAAGTGAGAAGTTACATAAGGAATACACAAAGAGAGTAGTGAGCCTGCTACACCTCCGTAGATACAACCTTTTATAGCTGAAAACACACCCATTAGGGTAAATGACTTGATAATAAGAGCTTTTTTAGCACCCATAGTCATTAAAATAGCAATTTCATGTCTCTTTTCGCTAACAGCCATCACAAGATTTGAAACGATATTAAAGCAAGCTACACTGATAACTAAGATCATCGCAAGATACATGATCTGTCTTATCATATTGATATCAGAGTAGAGCTTTCCTTGTGAATCGATCCAAGTTGTACCATCACAAGGCTCTACTAGAGTTGCAAGAGCTGTGTTAATGATCTCCCTTGCTTCTAACATATTGCTTACTTTTACGTGAATAGTATTAGGAGCACGCAGTGCACTTAAAGCTACAGCTTCTTTGATATTGATAAAGGCAAAGTTGTTGTCAATCTGACCGCCAGTCTTAAAGAAGCCTGCTACTTTGAAAGTTTTAACTACCATTGAGCCTAAACCGTCACTGTTAGTTTTTGCATCAATAGCGCTTAGATTTAACTCATCACCTTTTTTGATATTAAGTTTCTTGGCAATACCATGACCGATGATTACTAAAGGTTCAGCTTTATCCTCATTGAGGATCTCTGTTTTGCAATCCATGAATCTTTCAAGATCGATAACCTTTTTTTCATTTACAGGGTCGATACCGATAACCATGGCAGGAGCAAAGTTAGCACCGAAGCTAAAGGCACCATTTAAGCTTACAGCAGGGGATACAGCTTTGATATTAGGTGCTTTTTCAAGAGCTTTGACTTCACCTTCTAAATTATAAAAGCCAGTCTTATCGTATGATGATACCTCAGCTCCAGGAATTAAAGAGAGCACTCTATTGTTTAGCTCATACTCAAAGCCATTCATCGCAGATAGACCGATGATAAGAGCACAGACACCAACCCCAATACCTGTAGTAGATGCCATCGAGATGAATTTTGCTAAAGCACCGTAACGCTTTGAGTTTAGAAAGCGAAAAGCAAGCTTAAATGAAAGACTAGTTTTCATCAATGACACCGTCCTTCATGGTATAGATCTTGTCGCACATTTTAGCTAGAGAATTGTCATGGGTTACCATAACCACAGCTAGATGCTCGTTTTTAGCAAGCTCTGTGAAAAGAGAGAACACAGCCTGAGCATTCTTTGCATCAAGGTTACCTGTAGGCTCATCAGCTAAAACAATATCAGGGTGACCAGCCAGAGCTCTTGCAATGGCAACTCTTTGTCTTTCACCGCCTGACATCTCTGATGGTCTGTAATCTATTCTGTGGCTCAAGCCTACTTTTTCTAAATACTCACAGGCAGTAGCTTTTGCTTTTTTAATATCCATATTGCCAATAAGTAGTGGCATCATAACGTTTTCTAAAGCAGTAAAGTCACCTAACAGGTGATGGAACTGATAGACAAAGCCTAAGTTCTGATTACGAAATTGAGCTTTTTTGTTGCCAGACAATCTGCACAGATCATCACCTTTAAAGAGAATTTCACCACTTGTAGGTGTATCTAGTGTGCCTAGGATGTGCAATAAGGTACTCTTACCAGAGCCTGATTTACCAATAATAGCGGTAAGCTCATCCTGTCTTATGGCAAGGTTTACACCTTTTAAAACATCTGTGCGTATTCTTCCTTCAAAGTAAGAACGTGTGATATTTTTTGCTTCAAGAATAACTTCACTCATTTTAGCCTCGGCACAGGTTTTCAACAGGATCGGTAGCTGATGCTCTGTAAGCTGGGTACAGAGTAAAGATAAAGCTCATGAGAATTGAGCCAAATCCAATCAGACACAGATTAAATAGTTCTACAGATACAGGAAGATTTCCAAAGCTTCCCTGATTACTCATTGCAGATGAAATGTAGTAGGTAAGTGGAATTCCTAAGATAATACCTATTAGGGTTCCAATAACACCTGCAAATATACCCATCATCATAAAGATAGATAAGATCTTTTTATTAGTAAGACCTAGGGTTTTTAGAATAGAGATTTCAGTAAGTCTTGCGCTTACCATCATAGTAAGAGCTGAAAGAATATTAAAGGCAGCAACTACAATGATTAAGCACAGCATTATCCCCATGGTGAGTTTTTCCATAGCTACAGCTTTGAAAAACTCGCCTTGAACTTTGGTCCAGTCTGAATAGTTAAATCCTTCTTCATCAAGATTTTTCTTTACCTCATCAAGGGAGAAAGGATCGTCTAACCAAACTCTTAAAGATGCGGTTCTATCTGCCATTCTAAACAGACGTCTTACATCATCATAATTACCTACAGCAGTATCTAATGAGGTTGAATTAGTTGAAGGGTAATATTGATTTAATAAGAAAATTCTTTGAGTAGGAGTAAGACCCATTGGTGTATAGCGGGCATTGATGGTGCTGATAAGTCTTACTTTAGAATTTAAATGTAAATTGTTCTTAAGGTAAAGAGCTGCTTCTGCGTTTAAAGAGAAACTTCCTTTTTCAGGAATATTAACTAAACCTAAATTCTCAAAAGGGTAGCCGTCCTTTAGTTTTATCTTGTCAGTATCAATTCCTTCAAGATTGATAAGTGCAAGTGATCTGCTACCTTGCAGTAGAGTCTGTCCCTGAACAAAAGGAGCTACAGCTACAACATGTTTTAAGTTTAAAAGTTTGTTTTCGATATTGCCAATATCATCAGTATTAGCATTGTTATCAATGTTGACTACGATATGGGGAGTATCTTTTAAAACAGCTTTTTTTAGTCTGTTTTGCAGTCCCTGCATAATTGAGGTGTCTACAATCAAAGCTGCAACGCCTATGGCAATGCCAATAATAGAGAGAATGGCTACAAATGAAGCGAATTTATGTGCCTTGCTTCTAAAGCCATATTTTAAAGAAATCGCTAATGTAAGAGGATAAAACAAACTCACGGTAATACCTATTTTTGTGTCATGGTGTGTTGTGACAGCTGTGTCACAATTTTACCGCATTAGCGTGAGTAGTTCGACAAAATAAAGAAATTTAGGCAAATATTAAAGACTGTATCGAGTTCATCTGCCATTACCTGTTTGTCTGATATAGCCGTGAGTTACCAGTACTTTTAGAATGTTAACCACTTTATTTTTACCAAAAGGGCAATTCTTGGTGATATCAGTGCTTGAAGCATAACCTTTCTTTACTAAGGTATACACACTGTTTTCATCAGGTGTTAGAAAGTTGTCATGTTTTAATACCGGAAGAATCACTTTTAATGTATTAAGAGAATTATCAAATACTCAATTTACTTAAGCTACTAAAGAAAAACAAAAGCGGTTCAATGAACCGCTTTTAGGTTAAACTCTCAGCTTTTAGAGTTTGTAATTTAGATTTGACGTTGTTGCTTAGAGTTTAGATCTTGAGTTTACTAAACTTATCTAAAATCGTTTACTATTTGGTATCGATGTTCTTTTGAGATAAGTGATGCTCTTCAATGAGCTTTCTTAAATCAGTAAAACGCTGTTCACTTGATGGATGAGTACTGGTGATGTTTGAAAGTAATTTGTCAGCTGCGTTTTGTGTATTACCAGATTTTGCTGACTCTTCTTTTTCAAACTTACTTAACTTTTCCATTACAGTTACGCTTGCGTTAGGATCGAAGCCTGCTTTGTACATAAGCTCAAGACCATACTTGTCAGCTTCTGATTCCTGATCACGGCTAAATGGCATTGCAAAAGCTGTGTTGTATGCAAGATTTGCAGTATCTGTAACTGCCTTTTTTACACCTAAGATCTTAGCAACAGTGGTAAGACCACTCTGTAAAGATGCCTGACTTCTCTTTTCTCTTGAGTGCTCTTTTAAAGCATGGCTGATCTCATGACCGATGATTGATGCTAACTCATCATCAGTAAGATTTAGAGTATCGTTAAGACCTGTATAAACACAGATCTTGCCACCAGGCATACACCAGGCATTTACGGTTGGATCTTTAATGGTATTAACTTCCCAATTCCAATTCTTGCAGTCTGCTCTTAACTCTGGAGCATAGTCAATTAGGCGTTTTGAAATCATATCTACACGCTTTGAGAAGTTCTCATCAGCATTTAAAGTACCGTTAGCTTTAGCCTGGTTGATAACCTCATCATAAGCTTGCTTAGCTTCAGCATTTAAAGTTTCTTCGGAAACTAAAAGTAGCTGTGATCTGTCATCACCAAACATTGAATTTGTTGTTTGTGTACAGGAGGTGAGCACACATGAGCCAAAGATTACAGATGAAGCTACAAGAGTAGCTTTTAAGAAATTGTTCATAATTTTTCCTAGGTTATTTTTTTGATTTTTAGCGTAAAGCTGTTTTTATGGATAATGTATTGTGCCAAAACAAAACTCTAATCTCTAATATTTTATGTTTTGCTTATTCTTTGTGCACAGTTTATTAGTCAGTTAAATATCAATTTCGTGAGGCCTTCACACATATACATAAGTAATGACAATTAGTTATATTCAGATTAACGCAAGTTATACACACCCATAAATATGTACGAAGAGCCCTTATTTTTAGCTAAAACGGTCCTTCCATTTCCATCTCCAAAAAATGACGATTTTTGAAAAAAGTAGTGCTTTATTTTTGGGAAACACTGCACTTTTATAAAACTTTTGACAAATCCTGTGCACCATTACTATGAAGACGCAAAGTTTTTCATTTTTCAAAAATCCATAAAATTTTAAAAAGTCATTTTTTATAACCTTTTGAAATAAATGAAATAATTTTTTCGAAATAAACGCATTCTGTAAAAATTCTCAAAATTTCCTCGTTTGACGAAAAAAATCATGAAATTTAATCTGTACACATCGAACGTTTACAGGAGAATTTCTATGAAATTTAAGTCATTAGCAAAGATTTCACTTGCTCTATCTCTAGCTTGTGCATCTGTTTCATCCTATGCTGAAGACACCATTAAGATTGGTGTTCTGCATTCACTCTCAGGCACTATGGCCATCTCTGAAACTACCTTGAAAGATACTGTTCAGATGTTAGTTGATGAGCAGAATAAAAAGGGTGGTGTTTTAGGTAAAAAGATTGAAGCTGTAGTGGTTGATCCTGCTTCAAACTGGCCTTTATTTGCTGAGAAGGCTCGTGAGTTAATCTCAAAAGATAAGGTAAGTGCAATCTTTGGTTGCTGGACTTCAGTTTCAAGAAAGTCAGTTCTACCTGTTGTTGAAGAGTTAAACGGTATCTTATTCTACCCAGTTCAGTACGAAGGTGAGGAATCATCAAAGAACGTATTCTATACAGGTGCTGCACCTAATCAGCAGGCAATTCCAGCTGTTGATTACCTGTTAAAACAGGGTGTAAAGCGCTGGGCTTTAGTAGGTACTGACTACGTTTATCCTCGTACAGCTAATAAGATCCTAGAAGCATACTTAAAGTCAAAGGGCTTTAAGGATGAGGACATCATGATTAGCTATACCCCATTCGGTCACTCTGACTGGCAGTCAATCGTATCTGATATTAAGAAATTCGGTACAGCAGGTAAAAAGACCGCTGTAGTTTCAACTATCAATGGTGATGCTAACGTTCCTTTCTATAAGGAATTATCAAATCAGGGTATCTCAGCTAAAGATATTCCTGTTGTAGCTTTCTCTGTTGGTGAAGAAGAGCTATCTGGTATTGATACTAAGCCTTTGGTTGGTCATCTAGCTGCATGGAACTACTTTGAGTCTGTTGATTCTGATGCTAACGATGAGTTTATCGAAGAGTGGCATAAGTACACAGGAGATGAGAAGCGCGTAACCAACGATCCTATGGAAGCTACCTACATTGGCTTTAACATGTGGGTAAAGGCTGTAGAGAAAGCTGGTACCACAGAGTCAAATGCAGTTCAGGATGCTTTAATTGGTGTTACCGTACCAAACCTTTCAGGTTCATACGCAACTATGATGCCTAACCACCACATCACCAAGCCTGTTTTAATTGGTGAAATTCAAGAAGATGGTCAGTTCCAGGTTGTAGATGAGACTCCAACTACTGTAGTAGCTGATGAGTGGTCTGATTATCTTCCAGGCTCTAAAGATCTTATTGCAGATTGGAGAAAGCCATTATCCTGCGGTAACTTCAACGTAAAAACCGGTAAATGCGGTGGCAGTTCTAAGTAAGTAATTGTCCTTTTATTCCCTTGAAAGCTGGCAGTTGCTTTTAAGGGAAATTTTTTAATCCGGTAACGATTCAATACGGTAAATCATAATGAAAAGTTTCCTTTTAGTACGTATTCTCTGCCTTCTAATAAGTGTCTTCTCGTTATCAATATCATCAAACGCATATGCCATGTCTGAAGACGAGGCTTATGACGTTTTAAGTACCAGAAGCAGTTCTTTTGAAGACAAATCTATGGCTGTAAAGACTTTAGGAAGTACTGAGTCCAGTTTTGCTACTTTAGTTTTAAAAGCTCTAGATACAGGCACCTTATATTTTGATAAGAAAGAAGGTGGTCTTTATACCTCAACTAAGAATGGCAGTTTTATTTCTGTAAAGACCAATGAAAGATATCAGGGTAAAGAGCGAAATCTAAAAAAGGTTGCCATCAATAACTCTATCCGTGAAGATCTAGCTTTAATTCTTTCTATAAGAGAACTTATTGATCCCAATCAGTCAGCTGATGCCAGAGTCGATGAAGCTTATAACTTAATTGGCAAAGTAACCATTGATAAAACTGAGCCTTTTGTAGTTTTACGTGACAAGTCAGTAGGTGTTAATGAGGATCTTGCTGAAGCTTTAGATTATGTAATTGCAGCAGCAGATCTTGATTCTGAGGATGCTAAGGTACGTAACGGTGCGATGAGAATTTTAGAGGATTTCTCATCTCCTGTACTCATTGATCGCTTTGAAAAGATTGCTAAAGACGATCCAGATCCTTCAAACCGTTACTATGCCCAAAAGAGAGTTACCTCATTAAAGAGCTCCCAGAGATTTAACTCAGGTATTGAGACTGTCTACTTTGGTTTATCTTTAGGTTCAGTATTAGTGTTAGCAGCCATAGGTCTTACCGTAACCTTTGGCGTAATGGGCGTTATCAACATGGCTCATGGTGAGCTCATGATGATTGGTGCTTATACTACCTATGTAATCCAGCAGTTATTACCATCATATCCTGGTGTTGCCTTAATTTTATCAATTCCAGCAGCCTTTATCGTTGCAGGTTTAGTAGGTATTGCCATTGAGCGTTGTGTGATCCGTTTCCTGTATGGTCGTCCATTAGAAACACTGCTTGCAACCTTTGGTATTAGCTTACTGTTACAGCAGGCAGTACGTTCTATCTTTACAGCTTTAAATAAGAACGTGGTGATCCCAGACTTTATGTCTGGCTCTGTAAAGGTAAATGAGTTCTTATTCTTAACCTACAACCGCCTCTACATCATTATCTTCTGTTTGGCTGTGTTCTTCTCATTAAGATATTTCCTGCAACACTCAACACTAGGTGTACAGGTTCGAGCTGTATCTCAAAACCGTGCTATGGCAAGAAACATGGGCGTGCACTCAGGCAGGGTAAACGCTTTAACCTTTGGTTTAGGTTCTGCTATTGCAGGTTTAGCAGGTGTTGCTTTATCACAGTTAACCAACGTAGGTCCAAATCTTGGACAAAACTACATTGTTGATTCTTTCTTAGTCGTAGTCTTCGGTGGCGCCGGAAACATCTGGGGTACTTTAGTAGCCGGTATGACTTTAGGTATTGCCAATAAGGTTATTGAGCCTATTTACGGCGCAATGCTAGCAAAGATCATCATCCTTGTAGGTGTAATTCTGTTCATTCAAAAACGTCCTCGTGGTCTGTTCCCACAACATGGTCGTTCAGTTGAAGACTAGTGAATAGAAAGAATAACGGAGAATAAAAATGTTTTCTCTTATAAAAAATGACAAAAAAGGAGCTTCTCTGATAGGTGCCGTATGGTTCTTTGTACTGCTGCTTCTAATTGGAAACCTCTTCTTTAAAGATGGTGACGCGCTCTTTGTAGGCTCTAATACCATCACTTTATTTGGCAAGTACCTATGCTATGCCTTACTTGCCGTATCTTTAGATTTAATCTGGGGTTATTTAGGTATCCTCTCATTAGGTCATGCAGCTTTCTTTGCACTAGGAGGCTATGTCATGGGTATGTATCTGATGCGTCAAATCGGTACCCGTGGCGTGTATGGTAATGCAGAGCTTCCTGATTTTATGGTGTTTTTAAACTGGCATGAGCTTCCATGGTACTGGTATGGTGTAGGCCATTTTCCTATAGCTCTGCTCTTAATTATGGCAGTACCAGGCATCTTAGCTTTTGTCTTTGGTTTTTTAGCCTTTAAATCAAGAGTAGGTGGTGTGTACCTATCAATCATCACTCAGTCATTAACCTTTGCGCTGTCTTTAGCTTTCTTTAGAAATGAGACTGGCTTTGGCGGTAACAATGGTTTGACTGACTTTAAGGATATTTTAGGTTGTGCCATAAGTTCAGATCTGACCCGTGACTCCTTACTCTTCTGTTCAGCTCTAGCTTTAACCATAGGTTACATCCTCTGTCGCTTTATTGTGTCATCACGCTTGGGCAGAGTAATTGTAGCTATTCGTGATTCAGAGTCACGTGTGCGTTTTATAGGCTACAGAGTTGAATACTTCAAACTCTTTATCTTTGTGTTTGGTGCAATTCTAGCCGGTATTGCAGGTGCCTTATACGTACCACAGGTAGGCATCATCAACCCAGGTGAGTTCAGTCCAATTAACTCAATTGAGCTTGTGATCTGGGTAGCTGTAGGTGGTAGAGCTTCTTTATACGGTGCAATCATCGGTGCCATCTTGGTTAACTATGCAAAGACAGTCTTTACAGGAGTCTTCCCAGACGAATGGCTATATGCCTTAGGTCTGCTCTTCGTTTTAGTAACTTTATTCTTACCAAAAGGTGTTATCGGTGTAGCTGAGTTTTTAAAGTTAAAAAAGTCAAAGAAAAACGATAACTCTGATGGCGACAGTCAAAGTTCAACTGGTATCACATCAGCTGATAGCAAGGTAGCAAAGGAGGCTTAAAAATGTACAAAGAGAGCATTGTAAATTTTAAGAATAAATATCTTTCTCCTAAACTGCCATTACGCAAGCATCACACTGAAGCTCCAGTGGACAGTCATGGCATGATCCTCTATGTAGAAGGTGTTAATAAGAGCTTTGATGGTTTTAAAGCCATTAACGATTTAAACCTTTATATAGAAGAAGGTGAATTACGCTGCATCATCGGACCTAATGGTGCCGGTAAATCTACCATGATGGATATTATCACCGGTAAGACTCGTCCTGACAGTGGTACCGCTTGGTTCGGTCAGACCTGTAACTTACTTGAAATGGATGAACCTGCAATTGCCAAAGCAGGTATTGGCAGAAAGTTCCAAAAGCCTACTGTTTTTGAAAACTTAACTGTGGATGAGAACTTAGAGCTTGCTATGAAAGCTCCTAAGACTGTACTTACAACTCTTTTTGGCAAGATCAACTCAGAGCAGTCTGACATGCGTGATCATGTACTAGAACTTACAAACTTAAAGGATTTAAGGCAGCGTCCTGGCAGAGTTTTATCTCATGGTCAGAAGCAATGGCTTGAAATTGCCATGCTTTTGATGCAAAAGCCAAAGCTTTTGCTCGTTGATGAGCCTGTAACCGGTATGACCCGTCAGGAAATGGAAAAAACAGGTGAGCTTTTAGTTTCACTCTCTGGCAGTCACTCTGTGATTGTAGTTGAGCATGATATGGACTTTGTCCGTCAGATTGCAAGAAAAGTTACCGTATTACATCAGGGTCATGTCTTATCAGAAGGCACCATGGATCAGGTGCAATCAGATCCTAAAGTTATTGAAGTTTATCTGGGAGCTGAATAATGCTGAAACTTACAAATTTAAATCAGTTTTACGGACAGTCCCATACTCTCTGGGATATCTCACTTGAAGTGCAAAAGGGGGAATGCCTGTGTGTGATGGGCAGAAACGGTGTAGGTAAAACTACTCTTATGGATACCATCATGGGACAGCATAAGATTGAGTCAGGCACCATTGAATTTGACGGTGAGGATATTACTAAACTCTCAGTTGAGGATAGAGCTTCTTTAGGTATTGGCTATGTGCCACAGGGACGACAGATCTTTCCTTTATTAACTGTAGAAGAGAACTTAAAAATCGGTATTGGCGCAAGACGCGATGGTTTAAAGGCAGTACCAAAGGCTATCTATGACATGTTCCCTGTACTGTACGATATGAGACATCGTCAGGGCGGTGACTTGTCAGGAGGCCAGCAACAGCAGCTGGCTATCGGCAGAGCCTTGGTTATTGATCCTAAACTTATTATCTTTGATGAGCCTACAGAAGGTATTCAGCCAAACATCGTCTCAGAGATTGCTGAGATCATGCGCAGACTGAATAAAGAAATCGGTCTAACCGTACTTTTAGTTGAGCAGAAATTACCTTTTGCCAGAAAAATGGGTGATCGCTTCTATATCATCGACAGAGGTACTCATGTAGCTGATGGTGCCATGTCCTCATTAGGTGAAGATCTCATCAAGAGGTACCTGACGGTTTAATCATGAGTTTTGGTGTCTGGCAGGCTTCAATCAAGCTTGAGTTTAAAAAGGATAAAGACAAAACCCTAATGGTGCGTAATCTGCATTACGGACCATTAGTGGTTCAGAAGCCTTTTTATCCTGAAACTGCCTGCCATGTATATCTGTTGCACCCACCTGGGGGAGTAGCTTCCTGTGATCACTTAACAGTGGAAGCTAAAGCAAATGAGCACAGTCAGGTTTTAATTACGACACCAGGGGCTACCAAATTCTATAAAGGTGAGAACAACTGTTCTTTGTTTGAGCAGAACTTTTATGTAGAGGATGGCGCCTCTTTAGAGTATTTACCTGCTCAAAACATCTTTTATAAAGGTACTCATACAAAAGTAAAAACAACCTTTTATCTAAAGGACAATTCTCGCTTTGCTTTTCGTGACGTTTCTAAGTGTGGCATGAAAGATGAGGAAAGACCTTTTGAGAACAGCTCCTTATTTAATACTGTCACCATCGTAGAAAACGGTGTGGAAAAACTCATTGAAACGAGCTTTATCGATGGACAGGATGATCTTGAGGCGTTATCTGGTAATTATGGTTGTGTTTATACCGGCACTTACATTACCAATAAAGTTTGTGAAGAAACTTTAGAAAAGATAAGAGAGCTGTTAGATACCTATCTTGATGCTGATAAAAGCTCTGATCCTTTAAAAGTTGACTGCGCCTTTTCAGAGACTGACTCTAACAAACAAACTCACTTTTACGCTGCAGCAGGCACTGTAGATAACTATACCGTAGTGCGCTTTTTATCATCTAAAAATGAAGCTATTGAAAAAGCAATTGTAGAGATTTGGAAATTAACGCGCTATGAGACTATAGGTCTTAAACCATGTCCTCCAAGAATTTGGTCAACTTAGATTGAAACGATTGGTTCAAATACAGATTAGACAGTTACAGATTAAACATTTACAGGCTTTATAAATACAAGTTACAAGAGGAGAAAAACTATGAATCTAACTCCACGAGAACAGGACAAATTACTGATTTTTACAGCATCTTTGGTTGCTGAAAGACGCAAAGCTCGAGGCTTAAAACTAAACTACCCTGAGGCAGTTGCCCTCATCTCTGCAGCCATCTTAGAAGGCGCTCGTGATGGTAAGACTGTAGCTGAACTTATGGATTATGGCAGAACCATCCTCTCAAGAGATGATGTTATGGAAGGTGTTCCTGAAATGGTAACTGAAGTTCAGGTAGAAGCTACTTTCCCTGATGGTACCAAACTTGTAACTGTTCACAATCCAATCATTTAGGAGCTTTATATGATCCCTGGTGAATTTTTTATTGATGATGGTGAGATTGAATTAAACAAAGGTTTGGAAAAGACCGTTCTTACTGTAAAAAATGAAGGCGACAGACCAGTTCAGGTAGGCTCTCACTATCATTTTTATGAGGTAAATCCTGCTTTAGTCTTTGATAGAGAAAAAGCTTTAGGTAAACACCTGGATGTAGCTCCTGGTACTGCAATTAGATTTGAGCCTGGACTTGAGAGAACCGTAACCTTGGTGCCATATCAGGGTGAACGCAAGATTTATGGTTTCCGTCAACAGATCATGGGTAAATTAGATTAGAGGTAAAAGCGATGAGTACTATTTCCAAAAAAGCTTATGCCGACATGTTCGGACCTACAGTAGGTGACAGAGTAAGACTTGCTGATACCTCACTGGTTTTAGAAATTGAAAAGGATTATGCAACCTACGGCAACGAGGTTAAATTCGGTGGCGGTAAGGTTATCCGTGATGGTCAGGGACAGGGCCAAAAGTGCGATAAAGATACTGTAGATACAGTTATCACCAATGCCATTATTGTTGATTACACCGGTATTTATAAAGCTGATATCGGTATTAAGTACGGTCGTATTGCTGCTATCGGTAAAGCTGGTAACAGCGATGTACAAAACGGTGTTGATTTTGAGATAGGTGCAGGTACTGAGGTCATTTCAGGTGAAGGTCTTATCGTGACAGCAGGTGGCATTGACTCTCATGTTCACTTTATCTGCCCACAGCAGGCTGAAGAGGCTATCTCATCTGGTGTTACAACTTTAATCGGTGGTGGTACAGGCCCTGCTACCGGCACTAATGCTACTACCTGTACACCAGGCATTTGGAATATTGAAAAGTTCTTACAGTCATCTGAGGAATTACCTGTAAATATCGGTATTTTAGGTAAGGGTAATGCTTCATTGCCAGAGGTTCTAGAAGAACAGGTAAAAGCAGGCGCCATGGGCTTAAAGCTTCATGAAGACTGGGGCTCCACACCTGCTACTATTGATAACTGTTTGTCTGTTGCTGACAAGTATGATGTGCAGGTGGCTATCCATACAGATACTTTAAATGAAGCAGGCTTCGTTGAAAGCACCATCGGTGCTTTTAAAGGCAGAACCATTCATACCTACCATACAGAAGGCGCAGGTGGCGGTCATGCCCCTGATATTTTAAAGGCTTGTGGTTATGAGAATGTCCTGCCAAGTTCTACTAATCCTACAAGACCATATACTGTAAATACTATCGATGAGCATTTAGATATGCTGATGGTATGCCACCATCTTGATCCATCAATTCCTGAGGATATTGCCTTTGCTGAATCAAGGATCAGACGTGAGACAATCGCTGCTGAGGATATTCTCCATGACATGGGCGCGTTATCTATGATCTCATCAGACTCTCAGGCTATGGGACGTGTAGGTGAAGTTATCACCAGATGCTGGCAGACTGCTCATAAGATGAAGGTTCAACGAGGTCCATTACCTGAGGATAATGAACGCAATGATAACTTTAGAATTCGCCGTTACATTGCAAAATACACTATAAATCCTGCTATCGCTCATGGTGTATCTCACGAGATTGGCTCTATTGAGGTTGGTAAATTAGCTGATCTTGTACTATGGAAGCCTGCTTTCTTTGGTGTAAAGCCTGATATGGTAATTAAAGGTGGCATGATTTCATACGCTTTAATGGGAGATATCAACGCTTCTATTCCTACTCCACAGCCAGTTCGTTACCGTCCAATGTTCGGAGGCTTTGGTAAGGCATTGCAGACAACTCGTATGACCTTTATGTCAAAAGCTTCAATTGAATCTCATGTACCTGAAAAGTTAGGGTTAATCAGCTTAATCGGTGAGGTTAAAAACTGCAGACACCTTACTAAAAAAGATATGAAACTTAATGACTACTTACCAAAAATTGAGGTTGATCCTCAGAATTATCAGGTACACGCTGATGGTAAGTTACTTTCATGTGAACCTGCTTCAGAACTACCTCTAACACAGAGGTATTACCTGTTCTAAGGTGTGGATAAGATAAAATGAAAACATTCAATAAGATTATTTTAGCTACAGACAAAAAGATAAAAGATGATGAGATCTTAACTGTAGAACTGTTTATTGATGACAGAATTAAAAGCAGAATTATTGCGACTACTAAAGATGGTCAGGAAGTTGGTATTTTAACTGCTCGTGGTACTACTTTACGTGATGGCACCTTGCTTTCAAATGATGATTCTGAGTATTTAAAAGTGGTAGCAGCTTTAGAGAATGTAAGTACTGTAAGAGCCTCAACTCCGATTGAACTTACAGCTTTAGCTTACCATTTAGGTAATCGACATGTACCGCTACAGATTGATGAAAGTGGCTTTTTACGTTACCAGACCGATCATGTACTAGATGATATGGTCGTAAAGTTAGGTGGTGCGTTAGTTCATGAACAGGCTAAATTTGAGCCTGTATCTGGTGCCTATTCGCACCATCATCATGACCATGAACATGATCATGACCACGAGCATGAGCATCATCATGAACATGAACATGATCATGACCACGAGCATCATCATGAACATTAAAACACGTAATCTTTGGTAGCGAAAACTTTGGTAGAAGTTAGAAATGATTGCATCTGCTTTTTCTTTAGTGTCTCCAAATCTTCCAATAGGAGCATTCTCCTATTCTGAAGCTTTAGAGTCTGCTGTTGAGAATAAAGTAGTTTCAGACTTTGATTCTTTTTACAAATGGTTAATTCACAATCTAAAAAGATCACTTGTCTATTTTGAGTTACCAGTATTAAGACACCTCTATGAGAGTAACACTGTAGATGAGTTTTCTTTTTGGACTCAAAGGGCAATTGCCATGCGCAATACCTATGAGTTAAGAAAAGAAGAAGATGACAAAGGCAAAGCCTTTGCTCGTCTTATATCTTCACTTTCATTAACTGATAAAAAAGAGTTGTTAGATGAAGCTCGTCGCTCTTATCTGAGTGCCTTCTCTTTATATGCTAAAGCTGAAGATCTATCTTTAGAGATGATGCTTAACTGTTATCTGTTCTCTTATATAGAATCTCAGTGTATTGCAGCTGTAAAACTGGTGCCATTAGGTCAGACTGATGCCTGGAAATGCATTAAGAAAGCTAGCTTAATGTCAGATGATCTTATTAAAAAGTCACTTACTGTACAAAATGATGAAATTGGAGCAGGTTTAGTAAATCTCTCCATCTTAAGTGTTAAACACGAAACACAATATTCAAGAATATTTAGAAGTTAATTATGAGTAAAAATGCTTTAAGAGTTGGTGTCGGTGGTCCTGTAGGCTGTGGTAAAACCGCTTTAATTGAAGTTTTATGTAAAGCTATGCGTGACAAATGGCAGATTGGTGTAGTTACCAACGACATTTACACTAAAGAGGATCAGAGAATTTTAACTGAGGCAGGTGCCTTAGAGGCTGACAGAATCATCGGTGTTGAAACTGGTGGTTGTCCTCATACAGCTATCAGAGAAGATGCTTCTATGAATCTGGCGGCTATTGATGAGTTAAATCATAGGTTCAATGATCTTGATTTAATCTTTATTGAAAGTGGTGGAGATAACTTATCTGCTACTTTCTCACCAGAATTAGCTGACATTACTATCTATGTAATCGACGTTTCAGAAGGTGAGAAGATCCCTAGAAAGGGTGGACCTGGTATTACTAAATCAAGCTTCTTTGTAATCAACAAGACCGATCTTGCGCCATACGTAGGAGCAAGCTTAGAAGTTATGGAACGTGATACTAAAAAGATGCGTCCTACCTTACCTTGGACCTTTACAAATCTTAAGAAAAATGAAGGTGTGGATAAGGTAATTGCTTTTATAGAGAAGTACTTAAATCTGTAAAGACTCCTTTCCTTACTTTATACTCATAACAAAAGTGGTAGCTTCTGCTACCACTTTAAAAAATCCAACTAGAGCTTACTTTACTCTACAAGAATTGATTTTGAGCCGTCATTAGGTTCTTTTGAAGGATCACCGTCGGTAACTTCAATTTCACCATAGGCTTTTTCTACACCTTTTAAAGCGTGGCAGTAGATGTTACTTCTGCATTCTTTAAAGGTTTTTTCCTTGTCTTTTTCAGGAACTTCATCTACAGAAACACCTTGTTCTTTAGCTAAGTGCTCGTAGTATTTCTCGTAGGTCTCATCAACTGTGTATGATACTTCTGAGTAAAGCTCTTCATCTGTAAGTTCGCGTAAGGCTTCGTCCCAAATACCTGCTCTGTGCCTTGAAACATAGGAATAACCTACAAATTTGTAGTCAGTTACCTTATCGCTGTTATCTAACTTAAAGATAGCATCTTTCATTAACATTGGTGTGTATGATGAACCAAAACCTAGAGTCAGCATCTTTTTAGCAATTGATGCTCCCATGTTATTAAATGTACTTGTAGTAAGAACAAATCCTACAACCTTTTGGTTATCATCCTTTGCCTTTCCAATCACAAAAGGAGTTCCCAACATTGCTCTTAAATCAGACAGTGAAGTCTCATTTTTTACTACGTTCTCTTCGATTTTCTTTAAGTTCATAGGCTTGCTTTGAACTGTAGCGTTTACGCATCCTGTAAGTAAAAAAGCAGCAACACCTGCTAAAGCGAGAAGTGATCTAAACTTCATTTCATTCCTCAATATTGATTTTAAGAAAAATAAAAGAGGTAACCAGCGCTTTATAGTTACCTCTAAAGTTGTTATTTTGTACTGAAATTTATTCAATCAGTGCTGCTTTTGAACCGTCATTAGGTTCTGCTGCAGGATCACCGTCTATAATGTCAAAATTTCCAAATGCCTTTAAAGTACCATTGATGCCTTGGCAATAAATATTGCAGAATTTGAATTCTTTACCTTTTACATCTGAATCTAAGTCAGATACAGCAACACCTTTTTCCTTTGCCACAGACTCTAAATATTTGTCATAAATTTCGTCTTCTGTATAAGATATCTCAGATCTTAACTCTGCCTCTGTTAGCTCTCTTTGAGCTTCATTCCAGAAAGTTATTCTGTTTTTTGAAATGTAGCTGTAGCCATTGAACTTATAGTCAGTTACAACGTCATTGTCATCAAACTTAAAGATGGCATTTTTAATAACAAAAGGTGTAGATTTTGAGCCTAAACCGAGAGTAAACATGCTCTTAGCGATGTTTTTGCCAGCACTTGCCCAAGTGCTTGTCCTTAACATGAAACCAGCTACTTTCTTATGATCATCTTTTGTTTTACCAATAACAAAAGGAGTACCCAACATTGCTCTTAAATCGGATAGAGTGGTCTGATTCTTTGTTACGTTCTGCTCAATCTTTGTAACGTTAACAGTCTTTGATTGAACCGTAGAGTTAACACATCCTGTTAATAACAAAGATGCAGCTCCTAGCAGTAATAGAAGAGACTTAAATTTCATTTCATACCTCAAAATAGATTTGGACTAAAAAGTCCTAGTTATAAAGGAATAGTAGTTATAAAAGAATAGTTGTTCTTTGCACCTAGTATACAGGAAAAGAACTTATGCTATTGTAAAAAACTCATTAAAGTTCGGTAAGATTAAATAGCTTGTAGTCCTTTCTACACAATGTACTTTTAGCTTTTGTTATTCCCATTCGACAGGGTAAGGTTTGAACAGACTTTTTTCGACAGTTGTAATAATGCTACTTTGACAGTTGAATTTCGACAGTTGTAATAATGTTACTTTGACAGTTATATTTCGACAGTTGTACTAATGTGTAATTACTCTCATACCTATCGTGATTTCCCTTCTGATACAGGCTATTTAAAGTGCAGATGATTTTAATTTCCTATTCAGCGTTAAAAATGCGATAATAGTGGGTTATCTATAATTGTAATTTTTGGACATCAAGTCCTTTTAGATACTGGTATATATCGATGGACAAGTTAGAAGAAGCCAAGTTAAATGGCGTTGCAGCAGCAAATAACGCAAAAGATCTTCAAGAGTTAGATGCTGTTCGTGTTAATTTTTTAGGTAAAAAAGGCGAATTTGCTGCCTTTATGAGAGAGCTTGGCAAGCTGTCAGCTGAAGAGCGTCCTCAGCGTGGTGCTGTTATCAATGAAGCAAAGCAGGCTGTTGTAGAGGCTGTTGAAGCACGCAGAGCTCAGATTGAAAAAGCAGCTTTAGAAGAAAAACTATCTAAAGAGACTGTAGATATTTCTCTTCCAGGTCGCAAGAGAGAACTTGGAAATGAGCACCCAATTAGCCGTACTATTGAAAGAATTAAAGAGATCTTTGGTTCAATGGGCTTCTCAGTTGTTGGTGGTCCTGAAATTGAGGATGATTACCACAACTTCGATGCTTTAAATCTTCCACCAAATCACCCTGCACGTTCTTCACAGGATACTTTCTCTGTAGAAAACGGTCTTCTATTACGTTCTCAGACTTCATCTGTTCAGGTAAGAACTATGGAGACTCAGAAACCACCTATCAGAATTATTGCTCCTGGTCGTGTATATCGTAACGACTACGATATGACCCACACTCCAATGTTCCACCAGGTTGAAGGTCTGTTAGTTGAAGAACATACTTCATTTGCTGAGTTAAAAGGTGTTTTAAACGAGTTCTTATTAAAGTTCTTCGAAGAAGAACTAGAGGTTCGTTTCCGTCCTTCATTCTTCCCATTCACAGAACCTTCAGCAGAAGTTGATCTGCGCAGAAAAGGTGGCAAGTGGCTTGAAGTTTTAGGTTGCGGTATGGTTCATCCAAATGTACTTCGCAATGTAGGTATCGATACAGATAAGTATGTTGGTTATGCTTTTGGTATGGGCGTAGAGCGTTTGACTATGCTTCGTTATGGCGTAAATGACTTACGCGCATTCTTTGAAAATGATCTGCGTTTCTTAAAGCAGTTTGCCTAGTACATTAGCCTAATACAAGTTGGATAAAGAAAATGATTTTCAATAAACAATGGATTGATGAGTGGGTTGAGAACAACCTAAGTGCAGAACAGTTATCTGACATGATCACCATGGCAGGTTTAGAGGTTGATTCTATAAGCCCTGTTGCTGACAACTTCGATAAAGTTGTAGTAGGCAAAGTTTTAGAGTGTGTTCCACATCCTGATTCAGACCACATGCACGTAACTAAAGTTGATGTTGGTAATGGTCAGGTTTTCCAGATCGTATGTGGTGCTCACAACTGCCGTGAAGGTTTAAAGGTTTGCTGTTCTTTAATCGGTGCTCATGTAAATGGCATCACCATTAAGAAAGCAAAACTTCGTGGAGTTGAGTCAAATGGAATGCTCTGCTCATACAAAGAGTTAGGTATGGCAGAAGAGTCTGATGGTATCGTAGAGTTACCTGAAGACGCTCCACTTGGTATGGATATTCGTGAATACTTCAAGTTAAACGATAACGTAATCGATGTTGATTTAACTTCAAACCGTCCAGACTGCTTGGGTATCTGCGGTATCGCTCGCGAAGTTGCTGTGCTTTTAGGTAAAGAGTTCAAGTACCCAGAGGTTAAGAGTGTAGCTCCTGAGATTCAGGATGTCTTCCCAGTTGAAGTTGAAGATAAAGATGCTTGCCCACGCTATATCGACAGAGTAATTCGTGGTGTAAATCAGAAAGCTAAATCACCATTATGGATGGTTGAGAAATTACGTCGCTGTGGTATCCGTTCTGTATCTCCAATCGTTGACGTAACCAATTACGTAATGCTTGAGTACAGCCAGCCATTACACTCATTTGATTTAAACAAATTAAATGACAAGATTGTTGTACGTAAAGCTCATAAAGACGAGCCAATCACCGTTCTTTCAGGTGAAGAGATTAAGTTAAAGGACAACACCTTAATTATCGCTGATAACAAAGGTCCTGTAGCTTTAGCTGGTATCTTTGGTGGTCTAAACTCAGGCATTGATGAGAACACTACTGATGTTTTATTAGAGTCAGCATTCTTCTCACCTGATGCAATCAAGGGTAGAGCTCGTCAGTACGGTTTAGATACTGATGCTTCTCACCGTTTCGAGCGCGGTGTTGATCATGACAATCAGCTACGTGCTATGGAAAGAGCAACTCAGTTGTTAATTGAGATTGCAGGTGGTAAAGCAGGTCCTGTAAACGAAGTTGTAGCACAAGATAAGATCCCAGTACACAAGCCAATTACTCTGCGCTTATCAAAGCTGTACAAGGTATTAGGTGAGACCATTGATGAGAACACTGTATATACCATCTTAAAGAATCTTGAGTTAAATCCTGTTAAGGTTGACGGCGGTTTCACTGCTGTAAGCCCAAGCTTCAGATTTGATATTGCAATTGAAGAGGATTTAATCGAAGAAGTTGCTCGTATCTACGGTTATGACAACATTCCTAATGCAACTCCTGTAAGTGAGCTTTACATGGTTCATGAGAAAGAAGAAGTTGTATTAGACAGACAGATTAAGAAGGCTTTAGTTGATGTAGGTTACAATGAGGCTATTACTTACTCATTTACCGATCCTAAAGTTTTATCAGAGTTCTCTGATATCAAACCTTTAATGCTGACAACTCCTATTTCACCAGAATTATCAGCAATGCGTACAAGTTTATTAGCTGGTCTTTCAATTGTAGCTAAATACAATGCAAACCGTCAGCAGCGTAAAGTTCGTCTCTTTGAGCAGGGCTTACGTTATATCATCGATAAAGATGCTGAGAACGGTGTTCGTCAGGAAGCTATGATTGCAGGTATCTCTGTAGGTGACATTGACGATGAGTCATGGACACAAAAGAGCAGAGCTGTAGACTTCTTTGATGTAAAGGGCGATGTTGAAGCTTTATTAGCTGTTACAGCTGATGCTGATGCATACACCTTTGCTCGTTCAAATGAGAAGTTCCTACACCCAGGCCAGAGCGCTGACATCTTTAAGAACGGCGTAAAGGTAGGCTTTGTTGGTATGCTTCACCCACTAACAGCTAAAGCATTAGGCTTCAAGCAGCACGTTGGTGTCTTTGAGTTATTACGTTCTGCTGTAGAAAAGAGAGTGGTTCCTGTATATCACCCAATTTCTAAGTTCCCATCAGTACGTCGTGACTTTGCTTTTGTGATTGACAAGTCTGTACCAGTTGCTTCATTAACAGCTTTAATCAAGTCAGTTGGTGGTGCAATTGTTCAGGACGTTAAGATCTTCGACGTATTCGAGGATGAGTCTTTAGGTGATAAGCGTTCTGTAGCTTTAGGCGTAATTGCTCAGGATGTTGAACACACCTTAGAGGATGCTCAGATTGATGAGTTATCTTCAAAGATTGTTGAAGAAGCAAAGAACAAGTTCGGCGCAGTACTTCGTTCATAGTGAGGATAAAAATGGCTGCAAAACAGATGACATCTCTTGAAGAGCGTTTGAAACAACTTGAAGAGTTAACCTCCAAATTAGAGGAAGGCAATCTTTCGATTGATGAGGCTATATCTGTTTACAGTCAGGGTATGGATCTGGCGGTATCCTGTAAGAAATCGCTAGATTCACTCTCACAAAAGATTACTGTTGCCCGTAAAAAGGCACAGCAGTCTTTATCTGATGAAGCATCATCAGACAGTGATGATGCTTTAGATGAACTTGAAGCTAAAAGCTCATCTAAATCAGGCGATTTACCATTTTAAGTAAAAGGACTTTATAGTCTTTTTACTTAAAAGTAATACGCATACGAACTTAAAATTTAACGTCTTTTAAAGAGAATAAATTGGAACTTAAAGAATTTGCAAAAGATGTGGCTTCTAGAATTAACTCATTCATGGAGTCATACATAAACAAGTTTGATGATGATGCACCAGAGCTTAAAGAGTCCATGCGTTATGGTTTGCTTTTAGGTGGTAAAAGAGCGCGTCCTTTACTTGTTTATGCTACAGGCCTAGCTTTAGGTCAGAGTATTGAAAAACTTGACTATGCAGCAGCTGCAATTGAATGTGTGCATGCATATTCTTTAATTCATGATGACATGCCTGAAATGGACAACGACAAATTACGTCGTGGCCATGCTACAGTGCATGTAAAGTTTTCTCAGACTGTAGCTTTGTTAGCAGGTGATGCTCTGCAGACACTTGCTTTTGAAATTTTATCTGATGAAAAATCAGGTCTTTCAGACAGAGCTGTAGCTCAATTAACAAGATTACTATCTACAAAAGCTGGCTATCAAGGAATGTGTGGTGGTCAGGCAATTGATTTAGCTTCAGAAGGTAAACACTTATCTTTTGATGAATTGCGTCTATTACATTCAAAGAAAACAGGTGCACTAATCAGAGCTGCCGTTCTAATGGGAGCTGCTTGCGCTGACAATGCTACCAAAGCTCAAATTGAGAAACTAGATGAGTACGCAAAGTGGACAGGTCTTGCTTTCCAGGTTTGGGACGATATCTTAGATGTGATTGGTGATACTGCTGTGATGGGAAAAACACAGGGCTCTGATATTTCTTTAGATAAGAGCACATATCCTGCACTATTAGGTATCGATAAGGCTAAAGAGTTCGCTCATGAGTGTGCTCAAAAAGCTATAGCTTCATTAAAAGATCTGGCTATTGATACTTCTCTTTTAGAGCAATTTGCCTTATTTGCAGTAAATAGAGATCATTAAATCCGTGACAGAAATTTCTACACCACTATTAGATAAGATCCACTCACCAAAAGATTTGCGCAATCTTCCGGTTGAAGAATTGCCAAATGTTTGTTCTGAGGTTCGTTCTTATCTTGTGGATTCAGTCAGTAAGACAGCAGGTCATTTAGCATCAGGACTTGCTGTAGTTGAACTTACTACTGCACTTCATTATGTATTTAACACCCCTGATGACAAAATCGTTTGGGATGTTGGTCATCAGTCATATCCTCACAAGATCTTAACCGGACACAAAGATGAGTTAAGAACCATCAGACAAAAAGGTGGTCTGCATGCTTTTATCTGGAGAGGGGAGACTGAGTATGATCTCATTAGCACTGGTCATGCTTCTACCTCTATCGGTTCAGCTCTAGGATTAGCAGTCGCTCAAAAAGATCTTGGTACCCACAATAAAGTAGTTGCTGTCATTGGTGATGGAGCACTCTCTGGTGGTGCTGCCTATGAAGCTTTAAATTGCGCCGGCTCTACTAAAGATCTTGATTTAATCGTTATCTTAAATGATAACGAGATGAGTATCTCTAAAAACGTAGGCTCAGTTGCTCAGTACTTAGCTTCAATTCTTGCAAACCCTTATTACGTAAAATTCGTAGAAGGCGGTAAGAAAGTATTACAAAGTCTGCCTGCAATTAAACAATTAGCAGAAAAAGCTCAGGAACATGTAAAAGGCATGATCATGCCTGGTACTTTCTTTGAGGAGTTAGGCTTTAATTACATTGGACCTGTTGATGGTCATGATATTGCAGGTTTAGTTTCAATCCTGCAGAATGTAAGAAAGATTGGTGGATTGCAGTTAGTTCATGTTGTTACCAAAAAGGGTAAAGGCTATGAGCCTGCTGAAAAAGATCCAACCAAATACCATGGAGTTCCATCCTTTGATCCTGAATTAGGTATCACTGATAAAGATAAACATGGTCAAATCTCATTTTCTGAAGGCTTTGGCTCCTGGTTATGCGCAAGAGCTGAAAAAGACAAAAAACTGATTGGTATAACTCCAGCTATGCCATTAGGTTCTGGTATGCAGAAGTTCTCTGAACTGTATCCTGATCAGTTCTATGATGTTGGTATTGCAGAGCAGCATGCTTTTGTCTTTGCTTCAGGACTAGCTGCAGGTGGTTTGCATCCTGTAGTTTCTATCTACTCAACTTTCCTGCAAAGAGCTTATGATGGTCTAATCCATGACATGGCAATTCAAGATCTGCCAATATTAGTGACAGTGGATAGAGGTGGTATTGTAGGTCCTGACGGTCCTACTCATCAGGGTATGTTTGATATAGCCTTCATGCGTTGCATACCAAATCTGGTGATCATGACCCCATCAGACTTAAAAGAGCAGTTCTTGATGTTGAACACAGGCTATAAGTTAAACAAACCATGTGTTGTAAGATATGAAAGAACCAGTGATAACTCAAGTGTAAGTGGTCTGTCATTAGATGACACTATTGAAATAGGTAAGGGCAGATTACTTTTAGAAGGTAAAAAGATTGCAATCTGTGCCTTTGGCTCAATTGCAAAGAGAGTATTACCTGTAGCTCAAAAGTACAACCTGACTTTAGCTGATATGCGCTTTGTAAAGCCATTGGACGTTGAGCTTGTAAAGCAATTAGCCTCAACCCATGACACTATTATTACCTTAGAAGAAGGTGTAGTTCATGGCGGTATTGGTCAGGAAATATTGGCGGTTGTTGAAGAGTTTAATGAAACTTTAGACAATTCTAAGACAAAAGCTAAAGTTATAGTAAAAGGTTTTGCTGATCACTTCATACTTGAAGGCACAAGAGATGAGTTGTTACATGACGAAGCTCTTGATAATGAGAGTATAGAAAATCTTGTACAAACAATTTTGAAATAAGAATAGATCTTTATAGAAAAAGGATAGATATGCCATCATTTGATATTGTTTCTAAATTAAAGAAAGATGAAGTTCAAAATGCCGTTGATAATGCAAATCGTGAACTTCAGACTCGCTATGATTTCAGAGGCGTTGAAGCTTCTTATAACTTCGATAAAACTAAAAACGAAGTAAAGCTAGAAGCTGATGAGGAATTTCAGATCCAGCAGATGGATGACATTCTAAGACAAAAGCTCATCAAGCGTAACATTGAAGCTACAGCAGCTGAGTTTAAAGAGATCACACGTTCAGGCAAGAAATCAATTCAGTTAGTATCTTTTAAAGAAGGTATTGATAAAGAACTTGCTAAAAAGATCATCAAGCAGATCAAAGATGCCAAGTTAAAAGTTGATGCTAAGATCAATGATGACATCATCAGAGTAACCGGCAAAAAGAGAGATGATCTGCAGGCTACTATCGCTCTAGTTAGAGGTTCTAAAATCGAACAGCCTCTACAGTACGAGAATTTCAGAGACTAACTAACAGTATGTCTTCTAGCAAGAATCAACTTTTAAAAGAGATCTTTTCTAAAAAGATGGCTTTATGCCTGTCTTTAGGTTTTGCTTCAGGAATGCCTCTTTTTGTAGTTTTAACCTTACTAGGAGCATATCTAAGAAAAGAGGGAGTAAACCTAAAAGAAATTGGTTTGTTCTCTCTAATTATGATTCCTTATACCTGGAAATTTGTGTGGTCTCCACTTGTTGACAGGTACAATCTCTTTCATTTAGGAAGACGTCGCAGTTGGATGTTAATCTCTCAGATTGCAGTCTTCTTTTCAATATTTTTATTAGGTCAGTTCTCTCCTAAAACCAGTCTATCTGTAATTGCTGTAGTCTCTGTAATTTTGTCATTTGCATCAGCTACACAGGATATTGTAATTGATGCCTACAGACGAGAAATCTTAACTGACAGAGAGTTAGGTCTTGGAACCTCTTTATTTATTACAGCTTCAAGAGCTTCAAGCTTAGTTCCTGGCGGTCTCTCTTTAGTGATTGCTCAGTTCTTATCATGGTCTGATGTCTTTTTTATAACCGCAGCTTTTATGTTGCCAGCTCTTGTAGTGACCTTCTTTATAAAAGAACCTGAGACCATCAATGCTCCTAGAAATTTGCGTCAGGCGATAATTGAGCCTTTTCGTGAATTCAAGGACAGACGCGGTCTAAAGTCTATGTTTTTAATCATCCTGTTTGTGTTCTGCTACAAATTAGGTGATTCAATGGCTACAGCTTTAGCTACACCTTTTTATATCGATCTGCACTATGATCTTTTAACCATAGGACTGGTAGCTAAAAACGCAGGACTGTGGTCAATGCTCATAGGTGGCATCCTGGGTGGTGTCATTATGCTAAAGACGGGTATTAACAAAGCTCTGTGGTACTTTGGCTTTGGTCAGTTAATTACAATCTTAGGTTTTGTAATCCTAGCTCATGAAGGTATCGGTTCTGATACGGCACCTTCTGTTTTCTTATTAGCATTTGTAATCATTGCTGAGTGTTTAGGCGCAGGACTTGGTACCTCAGCTTTTGTTGCCTTCTTATCTGCTCAAACTAACAAGACCTATGCTGCAACTCAATTTGCGCTTTTAACCTCACTAAGCGCTGTGCCTCGTACCTTCTGTAACGCGACAACAGGTTATATCGTAGAGTTCATGGGCTGGGAGAACTTCTTTATTTTTTGTACCGTTTTAGCAATCCCAGGTATGTTGCTCTTATTAAAAGTAGCTCCTTTTAAGGGAGAAGCTAAATCTATATAAGTTTAAAAATGACCTAAAATGAAAATTTATAACGGTCTTTATACTTAAAATCTCCATCTTTCAAACATTACAATTTTCGTCAATTCTTAACATTTCAGAATACAGGTGAAACTTTTGTAAACGTATTTACACAACTGTTTTTTCAATTTAAGATTTTTATCTAACATTTTAGATTTTGTTAAATTTTATTGTGTGCAAAAATTTCAATTAGCCCCTTTTAATGATAAAATTCATGCGTACACCTGTTTGTTTAGTAATTGTGACTTTTTTTGAAAAAAAGAAGTCAAATTGCTATGGCATTTGTCAGGTAGGTTATAGGAGATTAGCTCCTTAATTTTTTTATTGGAACCGTCTATGATTAACATCAAAAAAGGATTGGATCTGCCTATTGGCGGCAAGCCTGAACAGGCGGTGAGCGACAGCCCTAGCGTTAAGCATGTAGCCTTAATCGGCTCTGACTACGTTGGTCTGCGTCCATCAATGTCTGTTGAAGCTGGTCAGAAAGTCAAGAAAGGTCAGGTTCTCTTTGAAGATAAGAAAAATCCTGGAACACGTTTTACAGCACCAGCAGCTGGTACTGTAGTCGCTATCAACAGAGGCGAACGTCGTGCATTCCAGTCTTTAGTGATTGAAGTAGATCCTAACGGTGAGAGCGTAGAGTTTAAAAAGACTCCTGCTGACAAGTTGTTAGGCCTGTCCTCAAAAGAAGTTATTGATGAGTTAGTTGAATCAGGCATGTGGACAGCATTCCGCACTCGCCCATTCGACAAAGTACCTACAATCGGTACCTTACCTCATTCAATTTTTGTAACAGCAATTGATACAAATCCTCTTGCTGCTGACCCTAAGGTTATCATTGATGCTGAAGCTGAAGCTTTCGCAAATGGTATCAAGGTGTTAAGCCGCATCGGCGATTTCAAGGTATACGTTTGCAAAGGTGCAGAGTCATTACCTTCAGTTACTGCTCCTAACGTTCAGGAAGAGACTTTCGCAGGTCATCACCCAGCTGGTTTACCAGGCGTTCATATCCACCATCTTGATCCTGTTTCAGAGACCAAGACTGTATGGCACATTGGTTATCAGGACGTAATCGCAATTGGTCATCTGTTCGTAGAAGGTGAGTTCTACAATACTCGCGTTATTTCTCTTGCAGGTCCACAGGCTAAGAAACCTCGTCTAGTTAAGACAATTATCGGTGCTTCTGTTGCTGAGTTAACAGAGAACGAGATTGTTGCTTCTTCACAGGGTGTTCGTGTAATTTCTGGTACAGTACTTTGGGGTAACACCGCTGTAGGTCCATATGCTTACTTAGGTCGTTATCATCAGGGCGTTGCACTGTTAGAAGAAGGCACCAAGAACGAGTTCTTCTTAAAGAACTGGATGGGCTTAGGTATTCACCGTCATTCAGCTACAAGAGCTTTCTTAGCAAACTTTATTCATCCAAGCACATATACTTTCAACACTGCTTTAAACGGCGGTCCACGTTCAATCATGCCAATTGGTTGCTACGAGAAAGTATTAGCTCCATATGATGTTGAAGCAACTATGCTTGTTCGCGCTATCGATATTAACGATACCGATCAGGCTAAGCTACTTGGTATCTTAGAATTTTCTGAAGAAGATATTGCATTGGCTACTTATGTTTGCCCTGGCAAGAACGACTTCGGTCCACTGCTTCGCAGAAGCTTAACTAAGATCGAAGTGGAGGGTTAATAAGTGTTATTAGACGTCTTAAAGAAGTTCTCTCTACTCTTTACAAAGGGTGGCCTATTATCATGGTTCTATCCTTTATATGAGGGTACTTTCACTTTCTTATACAGCTCAGGCCGTGTAACTACAGGTAAGACTCACGTACGTGACTTCGTTGACTTAAAGAGAGTCATGATCATCGTATGGTTAGCAGTTTTCCCTGCAATGTTCTGGGGCTGGTACAACATTGGTAATCAGACTGTTTTAGCAATTTCAACATTGTCAAACGCAACTGATGTTGTTTCTCAGAACTACAGCCTATTCAGTGCTGACTGGCATTATGCAATCGCTCAGATCTTAGGCGCAAGCTTAGGTACTGATGCAGGCATCTACTCAAAGATGGTAATTGGTGCAGTTTACTTCTTACCAATCTACATCGTAGTATTTGCTGTTGGTGCATTCTGGGAAGTTTTATTCTGCTTAATCCGTCACCACGAGATTAACGAAGGTTTCTTCGTAACCTCTATCGTGTTCGCATTAGTTGTACCTCCAACCATGCCATTATGGCAGGCTGCTTTAGGTATTTCCTTCGGTGTTGTTATCGGTAAGGAAGTATTCGGTGGTACCGGCAGAAACTTCGTAAACCCTGCACTGTGCGGTCGTGCATTCTTGTTCTTCGCATACCCTGCATCAATTTCAGGTACCAACTGCTGGGTTCCAGTAGATGGTTTCTCAGGCGCAACTCCTCTGGCTCAGTGGTCACAGGGTGGTGCTGAGGCTCTAAAGGATGCTGCTGGTAACGCTATCAACTGGATGGACGCATTCTTAGGTAACATTCCAGGATCAATTGGTGAAGGCTCAACTCTAATGATTTTAGTTGGTGCTGCAATTATCCTTGCTACCGGTGTTGCTTCATTCCGTATCATGGTTGGTATCTTAGTAGGTGCTTTCTTAACTGCAACTCTGTTCAACGCAATTGGTTCAACCACCAATGAGATGTTCAACATGCCATTTGAGTGGCACGCAGTTTTAGGCGGCTTTGCTTTTGGTACCGTATTTATGGCAACAGATCCAGTATCAAGCTCATTCACTAACAAAGGTAAGTGGGCATTCGGCGTTCTAATCGGCGTAATGGTAATTCTGATCCGTACCGTAAATCCTGCTTACCCAGAAGGCATGATGCTTGCAATTCTATTCGCTAACTGCTGGGCTCCTCTATTCGACTACCTAGCAACTCAGCGCAATATCAAGAGGAGACTAGCCCGTGTCAAAGCTTAATAAAGACTCCGCATTAGGTACTTTTGTCATCATTATTACCTTCTGCTTGGTTTGCTCTGTGTTAGTTTCATCTGCAGTAGTTGCTTTAAATCCATTTAAGGCAGCAGCAGTTGCTAACGATCGTCAGGTAAGTATCCTGAAAGTTTCTGGCTTTGAAGTTAAAGGCTCAGTTGCTGATACTTTCAACAAGCACATTGAATCACATCTAATCGATGTTGATACCGGTGCTTTAGCTGACGACAAAGTTAATAAAGACGAAATTGAAGGTTATAACTTCGCTTCATTAGCTAAGAAACCTGAGACATCAGTATCTATTCCAAAGAATAAGGATGTTGCTGGTATCTTAACTCGTTCAAAGTTAATGCCTGTATATTTTGCAAAGAACGATGACGGTAAAGTTGAGCGTGTAATCCTACCATTCTATGGTCAGGCTCTATGGTCAACTGTATATGGCTACGTAGCTCTTTCACCAGTTGATGGCAACACTATCTTAGGTGTTACCTTCTACTCACATGGTGAAACTCCAGGCTTAGGTGGTGAAATTGACAACCCTCGCTGGCAGGCTCTTTGGGTTAACAAGAAGTTAACTGATGAGAATGGCGAGTATAAGTTCCATATCACCAAACATGCACAGAACAAAGATTTCGACATCGATGCTCTGTCAGGTGCAACCTTAACCTCTAACGGTGTTGATCATCTGTCAGCTTACTGGCTAGGTGATGCTTACAAGCCATTCCTAGAGAAACTTAGCAAAGGGGAGATCGTTGTAAATGAGTAACAAGGGTCCTAGCTTAAAGGAAACATTCCTAACTCCTATCATTGCAAATAACCCTGTAATGATTCAGGTTTTAGGTATCTGTTCTTCCTTAGCAGTTACCTCTAGCATGAAGACTGCTTTTGTTATGGGTATTTCAGTATCTTGCGTATGTGCTTTAGCTAACTTAGCTATTTCTATCGTACGTAACTACATCCCTAACTCAGTACGTATTATTGCTCAGATGACTGTTATTGCTTCATTGGTAATCATCGTTGACCAGATCTTAAGAGCTTTTGCTTATGATCTGTCAAAGCAGTTATCAGTTTACGTTGGCTTGATTATCACCAACTGTATCGTTATGGGTAGAACTGAAGGTTTCGCCTTAAAGTCAAAACCTCTTCCATCATTCTTAGATGGTTTGGGAAATGGTTTAGGTTATCTTCTGGTTCTATGTGTTGTCGCATCTATCCGTGAAATTTTCGGTTCAGGTACCTGGTTTGGTTTAACCGTATTTGAGACTGTAAACAACGGTGGCTGGTACGTACCATGCGGCTTACTTGTAATGCCTCCATGCGCATTCTTCATCTTAGGTTTACTAATCTGGGGTGTTAAGTCAATTCGTAAGGACTTACAGGAGCCTCTCGTATACGATACTCATAGGGAGGATTACTAATAATGTTAGAGCATTATATTTCTCTCTTCATTAAGAGTGTTTTTATTGAGAACATGGCTTTAGCCTTCTTCTTAGGTATGTGTACTTTCCTTGCTGTGTCAAAGAAAGTTTCTACCTCAGCAGGTTTAGGCGCAGCTGTTATCATGGTTCAGGTTTTAGCTGTTCCTGTTAACAACTTAATCAACACCTACATCTTAAAACCAGATGCTTTAGCACCAGGTTTAGATCTATCATTCTTAAGTTTCATTACTTATATTGGTGTGATTGCAGCTCTTGTTCAGATCTTGGAAGTATTCCTAGATAAATACGTGCCTTCACTGTACGCAGCTTTAGGTATTTTCCTTCCACTGATCACTGTTAACTGCGTTATCTTCGCTGGTGTTTCATTCATGGTTCAGCGTGAATACAACTTCGGCGAGTCAGTAGTTTATGCATTAGGTTCAGGCTCTTCATGGGCACTGGCTATCATCATCCTTGCAGCTATCAATGAGAAGCTCAAGTATGCAAATGCTCCAGCTGGCTTACGCGGTTTACCTTTAACCTTTATCACTGCAGGTCTGATGGCTGTTGCCTTCATGTCCTTCTCTGGTATTCAGTTGTAAGGGGGAATAGATGGAAACTATTCTAGCCGGTGTTGCAATGTTCTGCGCTATCGTCGTAGTACTGGTAGCTCTGATCTTAATTGCTAGAAAATTCCTGGTTCAGTCAGGTGACATCAAGATTGGTGTTAACGGCGATCCAGATAAGACTTTAACCTGTCCTGCTGGCGGTAAGTTATTAAATGACTTATCAGAAAAAGGTATCTTCGTATCATCAGCTTGTGGTGGTCGTGGTGCTTGCGGTCAGTGTAAAGTTAAGGTAACTGAAGGCGGCGGTAACGTTCTACCTATCGAGTACTCTCACTTCACTAAGAAGGAGATTAAAGAAGGCTGGCGTTTAGCTTGTCAGGTTACTGTAAAGAACGACTGTCAGATTGAATTACCTGCATCAGTATTCGGTGTTAAGAAGTGGGAATGTGAGGTTATTTCTAACCATAACGTTGCTACCTTCATTAAAGAGTTACGTCTGCGTATTCCAGAGGGCGAGGAAGTTCCATTCCGCGCTGGTGGTTATATTCAGATCGAGGCTCCAGCACATACTGTTAAGTATGCAGATTTCGATATCGAACCACAGTACATGGGCGCATTCAAGCACTTTGGTTTTGATAAGTTAGTATCAAAGGTTGATACTCCAACTATCAGAGCTTACTCAATGGCTAACTACCCAGGTGAGAAAGGCTTGATCATGTTAAACGTACGTATTGCTACACCTCCATTTAGCAACCCATCAGCTCCTCCAGGAATTATGTCTTCATATATTTGGAGCTTAAAGCCTGGTGACAAGGTTACTATTTCAGGTCCATTCGGCGAGTTCTTTGCTCGTGATACTGACAATGAAATGGTATTCATTGGTGGTGGTGCTGGTATGGCTCCAATGCGTTCACACATCTTCGATCAGTTAAAGAGACTTAACTCTAAGCGTAAGATTTCTTTCTGGTACGGTGCTCGTTCATTACAGGAAGTTTTCTATGCTGATGAGTTCGATCAGTTAGCTAAGGAACATCCAAACTTTACATGGCACTTAGCTCTGTCAGATCCTCAGCCAGAAGATCACTGGACTGGTTTAACAGGGTTTATTGCTAATGTTCTATATGAGCAGTACTTAAGAGATCATAAGAACCCAGAGGATGTTGAGTACTACATGTGCGGACCTCCTATGATGTCTAAGTCAGCAGTTGATATGCTTCACTCATTAGGCGTTGAAGATGAGAATATCTTATTCGATAACTTCGGTGGCTAGTAAGTAAACAAGCTATCAAATAGCGCTCAAGGCCTGCTTCTTAGCAGGCCTTGTTGTAGTTGCAAATAAATTTCATTTCACTTTTATTTATATTTACACTCTCAAGATCAGACAGTTATCACTTTCTTCACAGTAAATCTGTCAAATTATCCTCATTTAAATTCTCTTAGTTATTGTGCAGTTTTACTTTTTTTCTGAAAATAAGTAACAATTTTTGTATTTGGTTATATACTATCGAAAAAAATAAAGCGCTATACAAAAAATTACTATTATGATGAGGTCACTATCATATTTATTTGTACTTACAGCCCTAACTTATAGTACAAATTCAAATGCAGCAATGTGGGCAGCAGGCGATCTTACCTATGCAAATGGTGAGACAGAGGTTTCTGCTTTTGTAAATGCCCCAGGAGATACACAGCTTCAAGCAGTTCTCTGTTCAAAGAACTCTCAGGATAACTATCGCTTCACCTTACTCTTACCTAAAAAAATCGATTCTGATTCTGTAATTAAAGTCACAGTAAAGACAGATGAGTTAAATGTCGAAGAGTATGGCGAGGTTTCAGGTAATTCTCTGGATTTGCAAATCGACGAGAATCTATTGCTGGCAATTCCCGATTCAACTAAGCTAACACTAGTCTTTGACAAAGAGGATGCAGAGTTTTTAGGCATTCCAGCTACTATCGATGTGTCCATGTCTGGTGCTGACATGACTATCCGCAATGTAGCTTCAGAGTGTACTGCTTTGTGTATAGGCAATGACTTTAAATGTAATTTTCCATTGCTCTCATCACTGCTCTGGCCACAGGACAGATACGAGAAGTCTTATATAGATAATGTCGATGATCTGTGTACCGCGCAAATAAGACCAAATCTTTATAAATTCAATTACTCAGATTCATGTAAGTTAGCTTTAGACAGATTCTATAAAAAAGATGGTCTGGGACCTCTTTCATATATCTACAAGCTCTTTAATGATAAGAATTCTGTTTTTAACAAGTACAATGAAAGCTGGAATAAAGTAGTTTCTTTAAGCCAAGCTTCAGCTTTAAACCTGCCAGTAAAAGCAGATGGTCGTGAGTGGTATCTTGCTTTGTACTCTTTAGTAGGTAAAAGACACATAAAAGAGTTTCCAGGAAGCTTCTATACCATTAAATCCTTACATGGTGATCCTACAACTGTAGTCTATGACACAGACAATCGCTATGAGATGGAGCTTTTGAAATACTCATCTGTTTTATACAGAAGAGTAAAAGGATCAGTATCAGCTGTAAGTGCTGTTGAAAAGTCATTGAAGCTCTGGTCTGATTTTTACAGACAATTATCAGGCGCATTACCTAACATTCAGCAGGCTCAGGCAATAAGACCTATTATTTATAGAACCATGCTGATGCGAATTTGGAATCTTGCGGGTAAACCACAGGGGATCAGATTATTACCTGAAAATGCCTTTAAACAGGGAACAGGTGGTAAGACTGTAACCGGAGAACCATTAGAGTCACAATGCTCCTTCTTTGAAGGTGCAAACGGTGAGCAGTTCTACTTTGCATCCGACAGTTGCATCTCAGGTATAGATGATTACATGAGAACCTCTCCATTAAATACTGAGAAGTATGGTGAGGTAGTATCTAAGTGGGATGCTTTCTCTAATGCCTGGTCACATTCTCAGTTCTACAACGACAGCATCGATGATGCTGTAGGTGAACATCCAAGAGCAAATTTAGGTTTAGCTATACTCTCTTTATTTAAACTCTACGGCTTTGGTGACTATTTCTTATTAAGAGAGTGTATCTCAAGCCGTGATATGGATATCTGTGGCTATGAAGCTCATAAAGCCTACAGTACCTACTCAAAAGAGTTTAAGTACAGATTAGAGTCAATTACTAATGTCTCAGACAGCGATGGTAAAAAGCTTAATCAGCTAAATGAGTTATGGCTAGATTATTATCATACTTTAGACGATTACCTAGATGAGTTAGTGGACAAAGGATATCTTCCACAATGGAGAGCAAGCTTTGTAAAAGGCCTGGCCTGCATCATTCAAACTAATGCTCTGTTAAACTTCCCTTATGATAGGGCTGAGTTACCTGACGTATCTTTAAACGACGATACTAATTCAGATGGTGATGTCGTAGATGAAAAGGGTAATAAGATGACTATTGAGCAGGATAAGTATCAGGATTATCAGGATGATGATGTTGATGACGATCCTGATGCAGACGTAGACGAAGACATCATCGTACCTTATTAAGAGTTTGCTTTGGCGTGCACGAAAGCTGAATATAGACAGTCGCTTTCAAACTCAATAAACAAAAATGCCAGCATCAGCTGGCATTTTTATCAGATCTTGCGAAAGTAAGAGTTCAGAATTAGCCGTGAACTTCTTCTTGGGCCTGACGTAATAACTCATTCAGACCAACCTTTGATAAGGTTCTTTCATCAACACGTTTTACGATGATAGCAGCATATAGTGAGTACTTGCCATCCTTTGAAGGTAAGTTACCTGCTACAACTACTGAGTGTGGTGGAATTCTACCGTATGAAATCTCACCTGTGGTTCTATCATAAATTCTGGTTGATTTACCTAAGAAAACGCCCATAGAGATAACTGAGCCTTCACCTACGATAACACCTTCAACAACTTCAGATCTTGCGCCGATAAAGCAGTTATCCTCAATGATGGTAGGACCAGCCTGTACTGGCTCTAGAACACCGCCGATACCAGCACCACCAGCGATGTGAACATTTTTACCTACCTGAGCGCAAGAACCTACAGTAGCCCAGGTATCAACCATGGTGCCTGAACCTACGTGAGCACCGATGTTAACAAATGATGGTAATAAAATGGTGTTTGGCTCAAGATATGCGCCACGACGAACAACACAGCCAGGAACAGCACGGATGCCTTCTTTAGCAAAACGTTCAGCTGTATAGCCTTCAAACTTTAAGTGAACCTTATCATAGAAAGCGCCACCAGGAACTTCAGTTAAGAAGTTGTCTTCAATTCTAAAAGACAGTAATACAGCCTTTTTTACCCACTGATTGGTAACCCAGTCACCATCTTTCTTTTCAGCAACACGGATCTCACCTGCATCTAGGGCAGCGATAACCTGTTCAATAGCGTCTCTTAATTGTGGGGTAACAGTCTTTGAATTGATAGAAGCACGATTCTCAAAAGCCTCTTCAATTACTGGTTGTAAGTCTAAAACAGACATTTAAATCTCCTATTGGCATTTCTTGCAATCTAAGATTCATCAAGAGCTGCTTTTAATGCTGTGGTCAGTTCTTCTTTTTTGATTGAATCTAGAGGTAATCCGTTTTCATCGGTAATTGCAAAGTAATCATCAGCTCTTTCACCTGTAGTGGTGATTCTGGCTGCACTGATTAGACAACCTAAATTACCAAGTGTTATGCCGATTTTAGCCAATAGACCTTGTCTGTCAAGCGTAGAGATTTCAAGCTTAGTCTGCTTTTCAGAGCCTGAATCTAAGAAAGAAATCGTAGTTGGAAGATCGAAAATTTTACGTCCAGAATTAGATAAAATAAGGCTTTGCGACTCATCATCAAGACCTGCGAGAATTGCTTTTCTAAGTCCATTTAAGCGGTCATGTTCAAGGGGCAGTCCTTTTTTGTTTTGGAACATAATTGTGCATAATGCATGAAAATTGTGCGTTAAAAATATCTGTGCACTAAAAACGTTCAACTGCTTTATAGCCATGGTTTTAACCAGATTTCCAAAGAATTTTGGAGAATTGCTCTGATAGTAAACCAAAAGCTCGGTACCTACATTTGGAGTCTGAGAGAACAGAATTAGAGGTTTATCTGTATGTGAATATCTTAAGATATTACGAGCATGCCAGCTGATATCCTCTGGCTGATAGTGGATAAAGTACTCTATTGGGAACTGACGAATATACTTTAAGATATCATCCTTCTTGCAGTCTTTAGTAAGCTCGATAACCTTTTCTTTACGCTCTAAAGCCTGTTGCTGCATGTTGGTCTCAAGATCGGTTTCACCTTGTGAAATAGCAATCTTTGTGGACTGGTAGAGCTGTTTGAAGATGTTATCTTTCCATGAGTTCCAGACGTTGTCGTTTGTAGCACTGATATCAGCTACAGTAAGACAGTACAGTAAATTTAAATGCTCCTCGTCACCTACAAAGTCAGCAAACTTGTTTATCACCTCAAGATCGGTAATATCACGTCTGGTAGCTGTGGTACTAAACTGCAGATGTGATGCAACAAGCCAGCTGATAATACCAGTCTGATAATCATTAAACCCGTGTAATTTACAGAATGATTCAGCTTCTTTAGACCCTTTTTGCGCATGGTTACCGCCACGTCCTTTAGCAATATCGTGTAAGAGCGCTGCGGTGATTAAAAGCTCAGGCTCTGAGATCTTTTTGACCACGATTTTAAAGAGCTGATAGATAGGATCTTTAGATTGAGCCAAATCGTGGATATTTTTAATTACTCTGATTGAGTGCTCATCAACACTGAATAAGTGGAATCTGTCAAATTGAGCAAGACCTTCAATTCTTGCCCACTGAGGCATGTAGCTTGAAAGCACACGGGTCTCATGCATTAAAGAGAAGAGTAGAGGTGCACTGTCAGTTTTTTGCAGTAGCTGTCTGAACTTCTCTCGGCAATTAGGATCAGTAATTAAGTAATCTTTTAAAACTCTGCGTCCTTCACGTAAAGCTCTCAAGCAATTTACATGAATATTATGAATGATAGGGCGTGAGTCGATAGCTAAGAACAGGTCTAAGATCTTTGCAGGATCGTTTTTAAAGAGCTCATGATCTAAAACATCGATAAAAGTTCCTTTTTGTACAAAGGAGCTGTCTATAAATACAGGATCAGAGAACTCTTTACCTACATAGCCTTTAACTTTGATTGAAGCCTGCTGAACTAAAATGTAATTTAATTCACGTACTCTGTGGAAGATACGGAAAAGATCACGCATCATGGCTTCTACAGGTGCGTTGCCTTCGTCACCATATCCCAAAATAGAAGCTACAGTCTTTTGAAAGTCTAATCTTAGAATATTAGAGTTGGAGTTACAGTGAATAGCATAGCGTACATCCCATAAGAAAGATTGGCATGAGAGGTACTCCTCGTATTCAGATTTGGTAAGCAGGCCTACAGAGCATAAGTCGTCATCATGTGTAGCATGAAAGATCTTAATGGCAAGCCACTGCATGATATGCAGATCACGCAGACCTCCAGGATTATTCTTAACGTCAGGTTCTAGTGAATACACGGTATCTCTAAAGCTGTGATAGCGTTGCATCTGCTCTGAGACTTTTGCTTCAAAGAACTTTTCATCATCCCAAAACTCATCATTTTTAAGCGCAGTTAAAAGATGATCATAGACTTCTTTATTACCAGCAATGTAGTGTGTTTCTAAAAGATTAGTAATGATGGTTATGTCTTCACGGGATGCTAAAACAGTTTCTTTGATGGTTCTTACAGATGTTCCCAAATCAAGTTTTAGATCCCACAAGAATGAGACTAATTTTTCAATAGCATTACGGGCATCATCAGGAATAGGATCAAGTCCAGAAACGATTAAAAGGTCAATATCAGATTCTATGAACTGCTCTGCTCTTCCATAGCCACCTACAGCAGCTAAGGTGAGGTAATCATAGTTATTACCTAAAAAATGCTCCCAGATCTTTTTTAAAAAGTTATCTAAACTTTGAGTTTCGCATTTTAAAAGATTGGCTACCTGAAAGCCTTTTAAGAAACACTCTTTGTGGTATTCCTTATAAAGTTTTACAAGTTCACGACCTTGTTTGATGTCATAGACATCAAGTGCGGGAGCTTTAAAAGGAAAAGCTTCGTTTACATCAGCGGTATTTACCTTTCTTGGAATGGAAATAGACTCAAACATGATAGGTAACTCTGTTTAGATCTTTTTAAGATCTGTGTTTTAGGTTAATTAAGCTTCAATGCTTTGGAATGCTCATTGTAAGCTTAATAGTCATGCTGTAAATAAAGCCTGCCAAAGAATATGGCAGGCATCTCATTACTTAATAGCTTTTATAGCTAATGCACCATTTATGAGTCTGAATTTATGCATAGGGCTAAAAGTTCTTAGCTCATAAATTGGTGACTACAAATTAGTGAGTAATAATGCGAGGGAAGTCTTCATCTTTACGTAAGGTTAAAACTTCAACTCCGTTAGGAATTACTAATAGAGTGTGCTCATACTGAGCTGATGGCTGTTTGTCAGCTGTAGTTACAGTCCAACCGTCTTTTCTATTAGTTCTGCACTTATAGGTACCTGCATTGATCATAGGCTCAATGGTAAAGCACATGCCTTCTTGCAGAATTAAGTTCTCATTATTTCTGTAATGCAATACAGAAGGCTCCTCATGGAAGCCAATACCAATACCGTGACCGCAGTAATCTCTTACAATTGAGAAACCAGCCTTATCAGCAACTTTCTGAATAGCATCGCCAATGTCTGCAAGATTAGAACCAGGTCTTACAGTCTTGATAGCTTCGTACATTGACTCTTGAGCGCATTTACATAGTTGCTCGTTTCTAGGTGAGGTGTGATTACCTACAATATACATTCTTGAGCTGTCACCGTGGAACTTGTCTTTTAACACAGTAACGTCAATGTTGACGATATCGCCTTCTTTTAACTTATGAGGACCAGGAATACCATGACATACAACTTCATTGATACTGATGCAGGTAGCCTTAGGGTAACCCTGATAGCCTAAATCAGCACTTTTAGCCTTTTCAACATTAACGATGTAGTCGTTCATGATGTTGTCCAGTTCCTCGGTGGTAACACCAGGAACAACATAAGGCTCAATCATTTCTAGTACTCTTGCAGTAGCAGCGCCTGCAATACGCATTTTTTCAATTTCGCTTGGTGATTTTAAAGTAATGTCCATAACGCTCATCCTTAGTTAACTATGGCTTATTATAATGATTTTTTGTAAGTTTCTGACAAATGATGATAGGAATGGCGATTTTTTTTCTTATTAAGGCAAAATTTTTAAAATAATCCATGTTAGAATAACGTGCCTTTGTGTAGGTACACAGGGGTATTGTGTCTGAAAATTAAGATCTAGACACAAGTATTGTTTTTAAGAAATCGCACACTGTTTATTAACGTTATGTACTGGGTGCCAAATAAGATGTGATTCTTACTTGGTTGTACAAGCGAAACAGTGGAGGCACAACCCTAATTTTAGAGGATATTATTTATGTCTACCATCACTATGCGCGACATGCTACAGGCTGGCGTTCACTTCGGTCATCAGACTCGTTACTGGAATCCTAAGATGAAACAGTACATCTTCGGTGCTCGTAACGGCATTCATATCATCAACTTAGAGAAGACCGTTGAGTGCTACGATGCAGCATTAAACTTCCTAAGCAGCACTGTTGCTCACAAGGGCAAGGTTCTGTTCGTAGGTACCAAGCGCGCAGCTGCTGATAAAGTAGGTCCTGCTGCTACTGCATGTGGTCAGTTCTACGTTGATCACCGTTGGTTAGGCGGTATGTTAACAAACTGGAAGACTGTTCGTCAGTCAATCAAGCGCTTAAAGGAGCTTGAGACTCAGACTCAGGACGGTACTTTAGAGAAGTTAACTAAGAAAGAAGCTTTATTACGTACCCGTGAACTTGAGAAGTTAAACCGTTCATTAGGCGGTATCAAGGATATGGGCGGTCTACCAGATGCATTATTCGTAATCGATGCTGAAGTAGAGCACATCGCTATCAAAGAAGCTAACAACTTAGGTATTCCTGTTGTTGCAATCGTTGATACAAACTCAAATCCAGATGGCGTTAACTACGTTGTTCCTGGTAACGATGATGCTATCCGTGCTGTTGATCTATATCTAAAGGGTGCTGTTGAGACTATCAACGCAGCACGTGCTGATGTAGTTCGTCAGGAGAAAGAGGCTAAGGCTGCTGCTGAGGCTAAAGCTGACGACGCTCAGAAGGCTGAGTAAGTTTTCGTACTAGGATCGTAAGATCCTGATCCTGTGTTTACACAGAACTTTAGAAAATTTCTAAGGCCGGTTCATCCGGCCTTTTACAGATTAAGAGGAAATAAAACATGGCTAACGTAACCGCTGCTATGGTTAAAGAACTACGTGACGCTACTGGCGCAGGTATGATGGACTGTAAAAAAGCTCTAGTTGCAGCTGATGGTGATATGCAGAAAGCTATCGATGCAATGCGTAAGAGCGGTGCTGCTAAGGCTGCTAAGAAAGCTGGCCGTACTGCAGCTGAAGGTATCATTGCTGTTGCACAGAATGGTTCAAAAGTTGCTTTAGTAGAAGTTAACTCAGAGACCGACTTCTGCGCAAAGAACGCTGAGTTCGTTGCATTTGCTCAGAAAGTTGCTGATTTAGCATTAGCAAACAACATTTCTGACGTTGAAGCATTAAAGGCTGCTACTTTAGATGGTCAGACTGTTGCTGAAGGTTTAACCGCTTTAGTTGCTAAGATCGGTGAGAACTTACAGGTTCGCCGTGTAGCAATCGTTGAAGCACAGGACGGTCAGACTGTAGGTCTATACGTTCACTCAAACAAGCGTATCGGTGTTGCTGTAATCCTAAAGGGTGGCGACGCAGAGTTAGCTAAGCACATTGCTATGCACGTTTGCGCTTCAAAGCCAGAGTTCGTACACCCAGAAGACGTATCAGCTGAAGTAGTAGCTCACGAGCGTCAGGTTCAGATCGACATCGCTATGAAGTCAGGCAAGCCACAGAACATCGCTGAGAAGATGGTTGAAGGCCGTATGAAGAAGTTCACCGGTGAAGTTTCTTTAACTGGTCAGCCATTCGTTATGAACCCAGAGCAGTCTGTAGGTCAGTACTTAAAGGAACACAATGCTGATGCAGTTTCATTCGTACGTTACGAAGTAGGCGAAGGCATTGAGAAGCAGGTCGTAGACTTTGCTGCTGAAGTTCAGGCTCAGGTTGATGCCGCTAAGAAATAATTGCGGAGTTAAATAATGTCTTCAGAGCAAAAAAGTCAAGTAAGACGCATCCTGCTTAAAATCTCTGGTGAGGCTTTAAGTGGTGATACAGGTTTTGGTATTGATCCTCATGTTTTATCACAGACAGCAAAAGCTATCCGTGATGTTCAGAAACAGGGAGTTCAGACTGTACTGGTAATCGGTGGTGGTAACATCTTCCGCGGTGCAGCTCTGCAAAAGGCTGGTTTTGATAGAGTAACAGGCGACCAGATGGGTATGCTTGCTACTATCATGAACGGCCTAGCTATGAGAGAAGAACTCAAGGCTCAAGGAGGAGAATGTGTTCTGATGAGTGCTTATGGCATTCCATCAATTACTACACAGTACAGTGCAACTGAAGGTAGAGAACTTTTAAAGAAAGGCTCTAGCCTGATCGTAGCAGGTGGTACTGGTTCACCATTCTTTACTACTGATACCGGAGCTGTACTTCGCGCAATTGAACTTCAATGCTCTGAAGTATTAAAAGCCACAAAGGTTGATGGTATTTATACTGCTGATCCTGTAAAGGATAAGACTGCAACCAAGTTTGACAGACTTACCTTTGATGAGGTTATTTCAAAGCAGTTACAGGTGATGGATCTAACAGCTTTTGCACTTGCACGTGAACATCACATGCCAATTAGAGTATTCTCTATGAATAAACCTGGTGCTTTTGACAGAGCCGCTATAGGCGAAGCAGAAGGCACAGTGGTAAGCGATTAAGGAGTCAGATTATGTTAAAAGACGTTCAAAATAAAGCAGAAACACGCATGAATAAAGCTTTAGAAGCTTTAGATGGTCGCCTTTGCAAGATCCGTACAGGTCGTGCTCAGCCTGCTCTTTTAGATGGTATTATGGTTGACTACTATGGTAGCCCAACCCCATTACGTCAGGTTGCACAGGTTAATGTTGAAGATGCTCGTACCTTAAAGTTAAGCGTATTCGATAGAAACGCAATTAAGGCAGTTGAAAAGGCTATTCAGCAGTCTGAATTAGGTTTAAACCCTGTAGTTGCAGGTGTTGAAATCCGTGTTCCACTTCCACCTTTAACTGAGGAGCGCCGTAAGGAGCTTGTTAAGATTGTTAAGGCTGAAGTTGAGCAGACCAAAGTTGAGATCCGTAACATTCGTCGTGACGCTAATGCTGAAATCAAAGATCTTCAGAAGAACAAAGAGATCTCTGAGGATGAGCAGCGTTCAGGTGAAGAGAAGATCCAGAAAGCAACTGATGCTTCAATCAAAAAGTCTGATGATCTGTTAGCTGCAAAGCAGAAAGAGTTAATGGAAATTTAATTAGCTCTTATGTCAGATATTTGTGATATTCCGGGGAGCATTACTGCTCCTCGTCATCTTGCCATTATCATGGATGGCAATGGAAGGTGGGCCTTATCTCGCGGTAAGCAACGTGTCAGTGGACACCGTGAGGGAGCGAACGCCGTTCGAAGAGTTATAAGTTTATCTGCGCAATTAGGTGTAAAAGAGCTTACACTTTTTGCTTTTTCCAGTGAAAACTGGAAACGTCCTGCCTTAGAAGTTAATGCGCTGATGACATTGTTCGTTCAAGCCATTAAAAAAGAAAGCAAGTCATTAAAAGAAAACGGCATTAAAACCTGCATTGTAGGTGATAAGTCTCGTTTCCCTGCCATCTTACAAGATCAGATTAAGAAAGTAGAAGATCTCACTAAAGACTGTTCTGTAATGAAACTTAACATTGCTGCTAATTATGGCGGCAGGTGGGACATTCTTCAGGCAACACAGAAACTTTTAAAAAAGTGTACTGAAGAAAATCTAAATTTTAATGAACTTAACGAGGATAGCATCAGTCAAAACTTAAGTGTTCCAACTGATGTTGATTTGTTAATTAGAACTGGTGGTGAAAAGCGCATTAGTAACTTTTTAATGTGGCAGGCAGCCTATGCTGAGTTATTTTTCACCGATACCTTATGGCCTGACTTTGATAAGAAGGATTTGATTGAAGCTTTTACTTTCTTCAATTCAAGAGAACGCCGTTTTGGTATGACATCAGCTCAAGTTCAGAATAAGGAAAAGGATAATGCTGACTAGAATTATTACTGCAGTTGTTCTAATTGCAGCCGTGCTAGCATGGCTTTTTAAAGCTAATTTTGAAATCTTTTCAATGGGTGCACTTTTCATCTATGCTGTAAGCGCATATGAAATGGGACCTTTATTAGGCTATAAGTCAAGAATTCCCTTTATCATTGTAGCTATTGTTGTAGCTTCTATTGCTTTCTTTGTAGCAAATCCTGGATTGTACATCGTAGATGGCATTCCAAAGTTTAGCCAGTATGTTGTAGCTTCAGGTCTAATCGTTTGGTTTGTTTCAATTCCTTTATTATTAAAGTTTCCAAAAGATACTGCTTGGCATCAGAACGTAGTATTAAATACAGTAATTGCTGTTCTGATGTTATTACCTTTCTTAGAAGGTATCTTAATTTTACGTTCAAGCGATTATGCAATTGATTACAATGCAGGTGCTTGTCTAGTTCTTGCTGTAATGGCTCTTGTATGGTGTGCAGATTCTGGTGCTTACTTTGCAGGCAGATTCTTAGGTAAACACAAAATGTTACCTAACGTAAGTCCTAAAAAGACTGTTGAAGGTTTAGCAGGTGGCATTATCACTGCTCTAATCGGTTTATATATCTTTGATAAATTAGGCTGGTTTGGTCAGTATTCTCAAAAGCAGGGCGTATTAGTTATCGCTGCTGTAATTACCATTATTTTCTCAGTAATTGGTGATCTTGTAGAGAGTATGTTCAAGCGTTTAGCAGGGATTAAAGATTCAGGCAAAATCTTTCCAGGTCACGGCGGTATGTTAGACCGTATCGATTCACAGTTAGCAGCTGTGCCAGTATTTTTAACTATGGTTTGGCTATTTAGCGGAGAGCTATTCTAATTATGCGTAATGTTACCTTATTAGGTGCCACAGGCTCTATTGGAACCTCAACTTTAGATGTGTTAAGACGTCATAAAGATGAATTTAAACTTCATGCTGTTGCTGCGTCTTCATCTGTGGATAAAATGGTAGCAATTGTTCAGGAATTCAAACCTGAACGAGTAGCCTTGCATAATGAAAAAAGCGCAAAAGAGCTTAGTCAAAAACTCAAAGATTTAGGCTTATATACTGAGGTTTTAGCAGGAGCTTGTGGTGTTGAAGAGGTAGCAGGCGATGGCGCTGCCGATGTTGTAGTAGGTGCAATCGTTGGTGCTGCCGGTCTTAAGCCTGTAATTGCAGCTGTAAAGACCGGCTGTGTAATTGCTCTTGCGAACAAAGAAGCTTTGGTAATGTCAGGTCAGATCTTCTTTGAAGCTGTGAAAAAGTACGGTGCAAAAGTTCTGCCAGTAGACAGTGAACACAGTGCAATCTTTCAGTGCTTGCCATATGAAGCTCAAATCAATTTAGGTTACTGCAATCTCAAACAGGCTAATGTTAATAAGATATTACTTACAGGCTCTGGTGGTCCTTTTAGAGATTCACCTTTAGAGTCACTAAAGACAGTAACTGCTGCTCAGGCAATTGCTCATCCTGTCTGGTCTATGGGACCTAAGATCTCTGTAGATTCAGCAACCATGATGAACAAAGGCTTAGAGTTCATTGAAGCAAGATATCTTTTCAATGCAACTGACGATGACATCAAGGTTGTAATTCATCCACAGTCTGTAATTCACTCAATGGTGTCATTTACAGATGGTGCAATCTTAGCTCAGTTAGGTCAGCCTGATATGAGAACTCCTATTGCTGTAGCTTTAGGTTTTCCACAGAGATTAACCTCAGGCGTGGATATGCTTGATTTTGAAAAATTATCAGAGCTTACCTTCAGATCACCTGATTTTGTGCGTTATCCATGCTTAAAGCTTGCAATGCAGGCAAGTAAATCAGGTCAGGGAGCTACTACCTGTCTTAATGCAGCCAACGAAGTTGCAGTTGATGCCTTTTTACACAATCAAATTGCTTATCTTGATATTGCAAAAGTTGTTGATGGTGTATTGCAAAAGGCAAATGTAGGTTCATTATCAAGCATTGATGAAGTCTTAGAGACAGACAGAAAAGCAAGAGAAATTGCTAAATCAATCGTAGGAGCTATTTAATGTTAGGTATTCTAGGTGGTCTGTTTTATTTTTTGATTGCTTTGGGAATACTTGTAACTATTCACGAGTTAGGCCACTTTTTAGCAGCTAAAGCTTGTGGAGTGAAAGTTCTTAGATTTTCATTAGGATTTGGTCCTATCCTCTTTAAGAAAAAGGGCAAAGACAACTGTGAGTATGCTATCAGTGCTATCCCATTAGGTGGATATGTAAAGATGGAAGGCGAGAATACTCCTGTTGAGGATAAAAGCTCATTACCTGAAGGTTCATACAAGTCTAAAAAAGTATGGCAAAGAGCTATTATTATCTTTGCTGGTCCCTTCTTTAATCTGGTGCTGGCAGTATTTTTATTTACATATATCAATATGTCAGGTATCACTCAACTGTTGCCTGTTGTAGGTGATGTAAAACCAGATTCAATTGCTCAAACCTCAGGTTTTAAAGATAACGACTTAATCGAAGATATTAACGGTAAAGATATCACCTCATGGAAAGATGTGATGTACGAGTTAGTAGAGATCATGGGGTCTAGCACTCCTGCATCTGTTACTGTGTCTTCAGATTTAGGCAGTGGTCAGAAGAGAGTTTTGTCACTAGATGCAAGCTCGGTTATTTTAAACAGAAATGAATCACCAATTGAAAAAGTTGGCCTTACTCCATGCTTTGGTAAGATTAAGACGACTTTAGCTATGGTAGAACCAGGATCTCCTGCTCAAAAAGCATCTCTACAAAAAGGCGATGAGATTGAAAAGGTAAATGGAGCAGAGGTAACTTCATGGTACCGTATTGTAGACATGATCCATGATTCTAACGGTGCTCCTTTAAATCTTGTGGTAAACAGAGATGGATCTTTATACCAGACTACGGTATTACCTGAAAATAAGTACTCTGAAAAGACTAAAAAGACCGTACCTTATGTAGGTATTGCTCCAGAGTATGAGCCAATCCCAAGCCTTAGAAAGACCACAAAATATGGTCTAGTAGATGGCATGATAAAAGCTGTAGCAGATTCAGCTTCCATGGCAAAACTTGTTTTAGTATCTACTTATAAACTGGCAAACGGCACCATTTCAGCTGACAATATCTCAGGTCCGATTGCGATTGCTCAGGGCGCAAAAGAGAGTGCAAGTTTCGGTTTTAAAATCTTTATAAGTTTTTTAGCTGCTATTAGTGTAAACTTAGGTATTCTCAATTTGATGCCAATTCCAGTTTTAGATGGCGGTCAGCTTTTATTTTTGGCTTATGAAGCAATAATGCGAAAAGAGCCTAGTGCAAGAACCCAGATGGTTCTTACATCATTCGGTGCAGCAATACTGCTGACAATGATGATTTTTGCAGTATTTAATGATATCAAAGGTTTTTAGATAGCTGATTTATCATGGCAACCTTAAAAAAACAGACTTTAAAAGCTGTTTTTTTGAGATTTTTTTGTTATTTTAGCTAGGCAAGTTCAAAATCACTTAAACAAACAGTTTGGTTTTACAATGAAAAGAAGAACTTTTATTAAGACAGCAGCCTTAAGTGCAGCAGTTGCAGCAGCAATTGCAACTCCTCAAGTAGTAAGTGCTGCAGGTGATCCTGTTATTTCTAACATTCAGATCCGCGGTCTGAATCGTGTATCAAAAGGTGCAGTTTTATTAGCATTGCCAGTTAAAGAAGGCGATGTAATGACACCTCAAAATACCGCTTTAGCTATGCAACAGTTATATGCAACTGGCGATTTTGATGATGTTAAGCTGTCACGTGATGGTGATACTTTCATTGTTACCGTAAAAGAAAGACCTACCATTGGTGCTGTTGATTTCTCTGGTAATAACAACATCAAAAAAGAAGATCTTGAGAAGATCATCAATCAGCAGGGCATCCGCGTAGGCGAAGCTTTAAATACCCAATCACTAAACCAAATTCAAAAATCTTTAGAGGATTTCTACCATTCATCAGGTATGTACCAGGCTAAGGTAAATACCGTTATTACTCAGCTACCTAGAAACCGTGTTGATATCAAGATTGAAATTACCGAAGGTAAGGCTGCTGAAATTCAGCAGATCAACATCGTAGGTAACAAATCATTTGATGAAGACGTGCTCTTAGCTCAGATGCAGTTACGTGATGATGTTCCATGGTGGAACTTCATGGCTAATCAGAGATTTAACGGTCAGAAATTCCGCGCAGACTTGGAAGCTTTAAAGACCTTCTATATGGATAGAGGTTTTGTGAACTTCAAAGTTGATTCAACTTCAGTTGAACTTACCCCGGATAGAAAGGGTATTTACTTAACTATCGCTATTGATGAAGGCGAGCGTTACAAGGTTCATTCATTCTCAGTTCGTGGTGATACCTTAAAGTATGGTGCTGAGTTAAATGAAGCTATTACCTTACATGAAGGTGAAATTTACAATCAGCGTCGTGTAACCGAAAACGAAAAGACTTTAGCTTCTATCTTAGGTAAATACGGTTATGCAAACTCAGAGGTTAAGGCTTTCCCAATTTACAATGATAAAGAGAAGACTGTTGATTTAAACTTTAACGTAAATCCAGGTTCTCGTGTTCATGTATCTCAGGTTTTAATTACAGGTAATGATTCAACAGATGATACTGTAATCAGACGTGAATTAAGACAGATGGATGGCTCATGGTTGTCATCTGAAGCTATTGAGGTATCAAAGACCAGATTAAATCGTACTGGTTACTTTGAGACTGTAGATGTAACTACAGAGAACGTTGGTGCAACTGATGATACAGTTAACGTTAACACCAAGGTTAAAGAGCGTCCTACAGGTTCTATCTCTGGTGGTATCGGTATTGGTACTGACTCAGGCTTAACCATTCAGGCAAGTATTTCTCAGAACAACCTCTTCGGTTGGGGTACAAGAGCAAATATTACCTCTTACGAGAACGACTATAGAAAGCATATGGAAATTGGTTATACCGATCCATACTTTACTGTAGATAACGTAAGCTTAGGTGGCAGATTATACTTAGATAAGTATGATGGTGATGATGACGATGATGTTGTAGATTATACCAATCATACTTATGGTGCTACCTTCAACCTAGGCTACCCAATTTCTGAAAACTGGTTTGTTAACTACAACCTAGGTATTGAGAAATCTAAGATTAAGAATAACGGTACCCGTTTCGAGCAGTCAGATGTGTTCTTTAACATGTATTCAAAGGATGCTACCCGTTCAGTAAACTTCTTAGACTACAAGCTAGGCTTTGATATTACCCATAACAGTCTTGATAAAGGTGTGTTCCCAACTTCAGGTAACAAGCAGACCGTATCTTTAACTGCTACTACACCTAATTCAGATATGCACTATTACAAGGCTACTGCTGAGACCTACCATTACTTCCCAATTGATATGTACCATGAGTACGTATTCACTGTTCGCGGTCGAATCGGTTATGGTAATGGTTACAGATCAAAGAATGGCGTAAGAGAAATTCTTCCATTCTTCGATAACTTCTCATTAGGTGGTTCAGAGTGGATGAGAGGCTTTAGTCGTAACTCAATTGGTCCTCGTGCATTGTATAAGTACCCAACAGTTGATGCTTACTACGAGTCATCAACCTCAGTTGGTGGTAACGCATTCTGGACAGCTACAGCTGAATTTGTAATTCCAACCCCATTAGTAGCAGAAGCTTATAAGAGCAGCGTAAGATCAGCTGTATTCTTCGATGCTGGTGCTCTATGGGATACCCGTTCAAAGATGTACACTGTTGATTACTCAGATCCAGGTAAATACCGTACTTCTATAGGTTTTGCTTTAACTTGGATGTCTCCTATGGGACCTCTATCATTTAATCTAGCTAAAGCAATCAAGAAGTATGATGGTGATGATACCCAGCAGTTCAATTTCAACATCGGAAGCAGTTTCTAAAAGTAGGAGTAAAAAATGTTAAAAAAATTATTACTAGCATCTGCAATTTCAATGGCTTTAATTTCAACCTCAACTTATGCAGCAGACGCTGCTGATGCAGGTAAGACAGAGCAGGCAGCTAAGAAGTCAGCAACAAATATTGCAGTTGTAAATCTCCGTTTAATCATGGCAGAGCTTCCACAGGCAAAGGCTGAGTCTGAAGCAATGCAGAAAGAATTTGGTCCTCGTTCTGAAGAATTACAGAAGATCCAGCAGGAAGGCGCTAAGTTAGAAGCTGAATTACAGAAGTCACAGGGCGACAAGGCAACTGAGCTTCAGCGTAAATTAGCTAAGTTAAAGGCTGACTACGACTTAAAGGGTCAGGCTTTACAGGAAGATTCTCAGAAGAGACAGCGTGAAGCTGAGATGAAGCTAGGCAAGTTAATCCAGACTGCTATTGATAGAATCGCTAAAGAGCGTGGTATCGAGTTAGTAATTCGTGGTGAGTCAGTTGTATTCGCATCAGATGCTGTAGATATTTCTGATGAAGTTATCGCAAGAGCTTCAAAGCTAAAGCCAGCTAAGAAAGAGAACAAAGACAACAAGGATAGCAAGAAATAATTAACAGGAATTAATCTATGCTGTTAAAAGATATTGCAGAGAAACTTGGTGCAAAGCTAATTGGCAATGGTGAAATTGAAATTACTCATGTTGCCAATTTAAAGACTGCAAAAGAAAAAGAAATCAGCTTTTTATCAGATCCTAAATACAGAGCAGTATTAAGCGAGTCTCATGCTGGTGCAGTGATCTTAAAAGAAGAAGATGTACCACATGCTAAATGTGCTGTATTAGTAATGAAGGATCCTTATGTTGGCTTTGCTAAAGTAGCTCAGTTACTAGATACAACCCCAGCTATTGCCACAGGTGTAGACAGCTCTGCTGTAATCTCTCCTGAGGCTACAATTGGTAAGAATGTATCTATTGGACCTAATGTTAATATTCAGGCTGGTGCTGTAATTGGAGATAACGTTCAGTTAGGTGCTAATGTTGTAATTGGTCCTAAAGCAAAAGTTGGCAATAACACAAAGCTGTATCCTAATGTTAGCCTTTACCATGATTGTGTAATTGGCGACAACTGCTTGGTTCAGTCAGGTACTGTAATTGGCGGTGACGGTTTTGGTTATGCAAATGAGCGTGGTGAGTGGATTAAGATCCCTCAGACCGGTCGTGTAGTAATCGGCAACAGAGTTGAAATCGGTGCTTGTACCTGTATCGACCGTGGTGCTATTGATGATACTGTTATTGAAGATAACGTAATTATTGATAACCTCTGCCAGATTGCTCACAACGTTCATATTGGCTATGGAACAGCTGTTGCAGGTGGTACCACCTTTGCCGGTTCTGTAACCATCGGAAAATACTGTATAATTGGCGGTACTTCTGTATTTAATGGTCATATTAGCATCTGTGATGGTGTAACCATCAGCGGTATGTGTATGGTAATGCGTTCTATTGATAAGCCAGGTATCTACTCATCAGGTATTCCTGCTCAGACCAATAAGGAATGGCGCATTACTGCAGCAAGAACTCTACATATTAACGAAATGTATCATCGTTTATCTGCTCTTGAGGAACAGGTAGAGTCTTTGACCAAGCAATTAAAGCAATAAAATAGAAAAGGTGATTAAATGACTGATACTGTAGAAAATAAGCATACATTAGATGTTGAGCAGATCATGGCTCTGTTACCACACAGATACCCATTTTTAATGATCGACAGAGTTGTAGACTATTCAATTACCGAAGAGCACAAAACTTTAAGAGCAATTAAGAACATTACTTTTAATGAGCCTTTCTTCCAGGGCCATTTCCCTGGCAAGCCAATTTTACCTGGTGTGCTGATTTTAGAGGCTATGGCTCAGGCTACCGGTATCTTAGCTTTTACCATGGTTGGCAAGCCAAACGATGGTGAGCTATATTATTTTGCTGCAATCGATCATGCTCGTTTCAAGAGACCTGTAGTACCAGGTGACCAGTTAGTTCTTGATGTTGAATACTTCAAGGAAAAGCGTGGTATTGCTTCATTTAGCGGTGTTGCAAGTGTTGACGGCAAGGTAGTTTGCACAGCTGATTTAATGTGCGCTAAACACTAATCATCAAAAGGGTAAAAGACATTGACTCAAGCTACAGGAATTATTGATCCAAGCGCAAAAATTGGACCAGACGTAAAGTTAGGTAAGAATGTTACCATTCGCGAGAATGTAATCATTGAGGGTGATGTTACTGTAGGTGATGACTGCATATTTGAACCTTTTTGTGTAGTACGTGGTCCAACCACAATCGGTAAAGGAAATCACTTTTACCAGTTTTGCTCAATTGGTGAAGGTTGTCAGGATCTAAAGTATGCAGGTGAACCTACAACATTAACTATTGGCGATTACAACGTTATCCGTGAGCATTGCTCAATGCACAGAGGTACTGTACAGGGTAGAGGTACTACTACTGTAGGTTCTCATAACCTGTTCATGATCAACACTCACGTAGCTCATGATTGCTTAATTGGCGATCATTGCATCTTCTCAAACAATGCAACCTTAGCAGGTCATGTAACTATTGATGACTATGTTGTATTTGGTGGTTTAGCTGCAATTCACCAGTTTGGTCGTGTAGGTTGTCATGCTATGGTTGGTGGTATGGCTGCATTGAATATGGACGTTCCTCCATATGTGATGGCAGCAGGCCACTATGCTAAACCATTTGGCATTAACAAAGTTGGTTTACAGCGTCGTGGTTTCTCAAAAGAAGCTATCTCTGCTATCTTCCAGGCTTATATGTTCTTATACAAGAAGAGTTTAACCTTAGAAGAAGCTTTAGTTGAAATTGAGAAATTAGCTAAAGAGCACAGTGAAGTTCAGCCTTTAGTTGACTTCTTAAAGCAGGACGGAAGAGGAATCATTCGCTAATGCTGGCTAATGCAAATCCACATCTTTACGCTTTAATTGCAGGTGAACCTTCAGGTGATACTTTAGGTTCTGGCCTTATCATGGCTATTAAAAGACGTGATCCTTTGGCTCAGTTCATAGGAATTGGTGGTCCAAAGATGATCCATCAGGGCCTGCGTTCATCTGCAAATATGGAAGATTTAGCGGTAATGGGACTTACAGAAGTCCTGTTAAAGCTTCCTAAGATCTTAAAAATCAGATCAAAAGCTGTAAAGAACATCATTGAAGCAAAGCCATGTGTCTTTATTGGTATTGATTTACCAGACTTTAACTTATATGTTGAAGAAAGGGTAAAGAAAGCAGGAATACCAACTGTCCATTATGTAAGCCCATCAGTTTGGGCCTGGAGAGAGAATCGAGTTAAGCGTATTCAGAACGCCTGTGACGAGATTTTAGCTCTACTTCCTTTTGAAAAGAACTGGTATGCTCAACGAGGTATTCACTGTACCTATGTAGGTCATACCTTAGCTAATTCAATTCCACTTGCCGTATCTCAAACTCAATGCAGAGAGAGAATTAACCTCTTCAAAACAAGTGTAGAGCCTGTAAAAGGTAAGGTAATGGGAATTCTGCCTGGCTCTAGAAAGGGTATCATCACCAAGATGTTACCTATCTACGCTCATGCAGCAAGAATTATTAAGAAAAAACTTCCAGACACTGTCTTCATTTGTACAGTGCCAAGCTATAAACAGGCAACTTTAATTAAAGATCTCTGGCTTGAAGTTGCACCTGATTTATCTATAACTGTCTTTGTTGGCAACACTCAGGATGTGATAGCATCATCAGATGCTGTGCTCTTAACCTGTGGCACTATCGCACTTGAGACAATGCTTTTAAAGACTCCATTTGCTGTTGCATATAAGGTAAGCCCTCTTTCAGCATTTATCGCAAGACGCTTACTTAAGATTGATACATACTCTCTGCCAAATTTAATTGCAGGTAGAAAGATTGTTAAAGAATTCATTCAGGAAGATTGCACCAGTGCTGCTTTAGCAGATGAGATGCATAAACTTCTTATCTACGATAACATCCTCATGAAAAAAGAGTTTGAGGATATTCACAAGAGCATGCGTTGTAACTCTGATGAGTTAGCATGTGAAGCTGTATTTAAGGTTATTCACAGAAGCTGTGAGGACAATTCAACCTTAGAGAGTACTGCTCAGATTGAAAGTGCTGAAATTGAAAGTGAGCAGTTTGAGGCAAATAATGCAGTGCCTGAGAACAAAGAAAACAGTCAGAATGTGTCAACAGCTCAAGACGCAAATACTCAAGCAACTGATATTCAATCTACAAACCCTACTGAGTTTAAGCAAGATCAGAATTAAGTAGTAATTTACATCTACAGAAATTAACATGGCTAAAAAGATAGTCTTTGAACCTTTTGTTTACCCCATTGATCCAACTGTATTTAAGGTTTGCGGTGCCGATGAGGCAGGTCGTGGACCTTTAATGGGTAATGTGGTAGCAGCCTGTGTGGTTTTAGATCCAAACAATCCAATTGCAGGATTAAACGATTCTAAGCAGTTATCTGAAAAGAAAAGAGATGCTCTAGAGCCACTTATCAAAGAAAAAGCTCTTGCCTACGGCATCGGACAGTGTACCCCTCAAGAAATCGATGAGATGAACATCTTAAATGCGTCACTTGAGGCGATGAAAAGAGCCTATGAGAATATGGCTTTAAAGTGCGATTTGATCTTAGTGGATGGCAACAAGACCATTAAGAATATTGAGATTAAATGTGAAGCTGTAGTAAAAGGTGATGCTCGTGTAGCTGAGATTGCTGCTGCCTCTATTCTTGCAAAGGTAGAGCGCGACCGCCAGATGTACGAGCTTGATAAGCAATACCCTGAATATCAGTTTGCAAAGCACAAAGGTTATCCTACAAAGCTACATTTAGAACTCTTAAATGAACTGCCTGTTCTTTCATGCTATAGAAAAACCTACGGTCCTGTAAGAAAGGTATTAGAGGCAAAAACACATAATTCATTAAATTCTAATGACTCTCTTGAGTCATTACTGTAGAACTTTTGTCTAAATTCAGCTTTTGTAGTAAAATTGAACGATTGACTAATAGGAAAACCTGTGAGGTTAAATCCAACGTGATGAATATTAATTATCTAGAATTCGAGCAGCCAATTGCAGATCTGCTAGCTCATATTGAAGAATTAAAAAGACTTAGCGCTGATTCAAGCTCAGGAGTTGATCTAACTTCAGAACTAAATCAGTTAGAGAAGAAGAATCTTGAGTTGACCAAAAAGATTTTCTCTTCATTAAGCGATTGGCAGATTTCTCAGCTGTCAAGACATCCAATGCGTCCTTACACCTTAGACTACATTCAGAGAATTTTTACAGATTTCCATGAATTAGCAGGTGATAGAGCATTTGCTGATGATAAGGCTATCGTTGGTGGTTTAGCTCGCTTAAATGGTAGACCTGTTATGGTAATCGGTCATCAGAAAGGCCGTGATACCAAAGAGCGTACCTTAAGAAACTTTGGTATGCCTCGTCCTGAAGGTTATCGTAAAGCAATGCGTTTAATGAAACTTGCTGAAAGATTCGGTATGCCTGTAATTACCTTTATTGATACCCCAGGTGCGTATCCTGGAGTTGGAGCTGAAGAGCGTTCACAGGCAGGTGCTATTGCTGAGAGCTTAAAGTTAATGTCTGATCTTACAGTACAAGTAGTTTGCACTGTAATCGGCGAAGGTGGTTCTGGTGGTGCGTTAGCTATTGGTGTAGGTGACAGAGTAAATATGTTAGAGTACTCAACCTACTCTGTAATTTCACCTGAAGGCTGTGCTTCTATTCTATGGAAGTCAGCTGATAAGGCTCCTTTAGCTGCTGAAGCTATGAACATTACAGCTCACCGCATCAAGGATTTAGGTTTAATTGATAACGTTGTAAAAGAGCCACTAGGTGGTGCGCATCGTAACTACGATGAGATGGCAGAAAATCTAAAACAGCGTATTGAAACTGATTTAGCTGAGTTATCAGGTATTTCTGCTGACAGAATCGTTGAACAGCGTTATTCTCGTTTAATGAAGTACGGATATTGCTAAAAGAAAAAGCTCTGCAAGTTGTAAATGAACTTGCAGATAAAATTATTCATACTGTGGCACCATGCAGATTGGTCGTTGGCTTATCTGGTGGTGCTGATTCAACTTTAGCGTTGATAGTCGGTAAGGCTGTTACGCTTAAAGATCCTCGCTACTCCCTCCTTGCAGTTCATTGCATCCATGGTTTAGATGCCGATGATCCTGTCTGGCTTGCTCACTGTCAAAAGCTCTGTAAAAAAGTAGATGCACCTTTGGTAACACCAAAGTTACATATCGTCTATGGCAATGGCAGATCACCTGAGGAAGTCTCTCGTGCTGAAAGATATAATGCCTTATTTACTAATGCTAAAGATAATGGTGTACTTCTTTTAGGTCATCAGGCAGATGATCAGGTAGAGAATTTCTTATTAGCTTTAAAACGCGGTTCTGGTCCTTATGGCTTATCAGGAATGAGCTTTTATATTGAGGATAATCGTGGCCGAATTTTAAGACCTTTACTCGAATATACCAAGCAGGAGATCATTAGGATCATTGAAGCCTTAGGTTATGATTATGTCTTTGATATCTCTAATACCTATTTAAAATTTGAAAGAAATTTCATGAGATTAAAGGTATTACCTTTATTAAGGGAACGCTTCAACGGTATTGATGGTTCAATTCTTAGGAGCGCCAAGCTGTGCTCTTATGAGCATGATTTGGCAATGCGCTATGCTAAAGACAAGTATGAGCTAGTCTTTGATAAAGATAATTTACGTCTTGATATAAGCAAGTTTGACGTTAATGATACAGCTCTTGCAACCTGCATCATAAGACTTTTTTTAAATGAAAAGACTGTAATGCCTCCTGAGTACAATCAGGTTCAAGAGACCTTGAAATTGTGTCAGAGCTCAGCAGATCAACATGGTGACATCCTGTTAGGCGATTACTCGGTAAAGCGCTTTAAGAATTATCTATATCTTGTAAAAAAGATAGAGTTGCCTCAGAAGAAAACATATTTCTTAAAGAAAGGGGAGAGTTTAAAACTTGGTAGTTTTGAGTACTCTTTAGATATGGACTTTGTCAAAGATGAGGTTATTCTTGATTTTAATTATACGGGGAGTAATAAATTAAAACCTCTTACTCGTCCTCACAGCAGAGAAATTAAAAAACTCTTCGGAGAGTACGAAGTACCTGCCTGGTTACGTGGTGCTCATTGCTTGGTAAAAGACAGAAACACTGATTGTGTAATTGCTTTTGGTGATCTTTTTATAACCTCTGATTGCCCTTCAAAAAACAACTCCTCTCCTTTGAAGATCACTCTTATAGATTAAGTCTTTCTTTAGAGTAACGTAAGGCAATTTCCTGAATATATAAAAAAAGAGCCTGATGAACATTTTGTCATCAGGCCTTTTAGGAAATAAATAATGAAAAAAGTCACCAGCTTGAAGAATTCCTAACTGATATACCTCTTAGAGTACCGATCTATCAATAAGTTCAAAATAATTTCAAAATATTTTTGATGATGCAAAAAAATGATAACTATGGTTCATTTTTCAGTAATACAAATGAAATTAAACGTCTGTATAGCTGACAAATGTACAGGTGGCATATAGGTGGCTAGAAAAAAAGAGCCCGATAAACATCTCGTTATCGGGCCTTTTGAGGAAAATATATAATGAAAAAAGTCACCAGCATTGAAGAAATCTTAACTGATATACTTCTTAGAGTGCATTAATCTTAAAAAGTTCAAAAAATTTTTGCATTTTTTCAAAAATATTAATGAACTGCCTTCAAAGCCTAATCTGTAGCCAAAAGAAAGAGTTCTACTTAAATTAAATATATCTAAAAAGAGCACGCAAAAAGAAAATACGGCAACCAAATGAAGCCGA
>DKDL01000032.1 GCA_002449335.1 Succinatimonas sp. UBA6849
CAAAGAACAAAGCCATCTAATCGAGATATTGTTAAGTTAAAAGATCTGCCTACTTTAGTGTGGCAGATCGTTAATCAACCCAACCCTTCTACTAAAATTGCTTAAGGTCTTGGGTATGTAAATTAAGTGGTAACTTTAAGGTAGAAGTCTTTATTTAAAGGCTTTGTTTGATTTTCTATGACAGATCAAGGAAGTGAGTATAATAACCGGTTCTTACTTTTACCTATAACTTTAAGGATTTTCAGATTTTGACCAAATTTTGGGGTAAAAAAAGGCTGTTTCAGAAATATCCAAAACAGCCCTTACATAGGATTAAAACTAAACTTTTAAGTAATCAGTCAATTAAGCCTGTTGCTTCTGGAAGTGTAACTTAAAGTGGTGAACAATAATTGCACAACCTAATGCAGCCATCATTAAAGCCATGATTACTAACACAAAGCCGATTGCAACTAGAACACCGTTAGAGTTCCACTGCTGTTCGATAACCTGAACAACGCCCCATAAGCTCATTACCATCATGAATACCATAGGAATGAATGCAACTAACCAGTTTACATTCTTTGACAGTAACCATAAGGTGATAACAAGTAAGGTTAATGCTGACATTAACTGATTTGAAGCACCAAAGATTGGCCATAGTGATGAAGCTTCACCACTTAATGCCATTAAGATTGATACTAAAACAATTGCAAATGATGAGATGAACTTGTTAGTAAAGCACTTTCTAACAACGCCTAACTCAACTTTCTTGTTCTCAGCATCAACTTCTGACTTTGCTCGTGGCATGAATAACTCTTGGCAGATGAAACGACCTAAACGGGTTGCTGTATCAAGAGATGTCATCATGAATGCTGAAATTGCTAATGAGATAAAGGTCTTTGCGTAACCTACGTTGATACCTAAAGCATCACAGAAGCCTGAAATACCGGTAGCAAATGCTGCAGGTGGGTTCTTGCCTAAGTCTACGAATACGCTTCTATCCATTGACATTACAGCAACTAGAGCCATGATACCTAAAACACCTTCGATTAACATTGCACCGTAACCTACAGGTAATGCATTCTTTTCATTATCAAGCTGTTTTGAAGTTGTACCTGAAGCTACCAGAGCGTGGAAGCCTGAACAAGCACCACAAGCAATGAAGATGAACAGTGCTGGTACAAGATTTGTCATCTTGCCGTCACCAGTTACAGCTGACCAGCCTTCAAATGACTCCATCTTAATGTCAGGGTTGTAAGCTAAGATTGCTGCAAAGCCTAAAGCTAACATTGCATAAAGTAACCATGAATTTAAGTAGTCACGAGGCTGTAATAACCACTGAACTGGCATTACTGATGCTGCGAAAATATAGATAGCTAAAACTGCAATCCATACCTTAGGAACAATTGCTGGATCCAAGTCAAATGCAGTTGCGATGTTAAATGGATAAACCTCACCAACATATACAGCTACGAATACTAATGGAACGAATACTACTGAAGCTTTCTTTAATGAAACACCTAACTTGTTAGTTACTAATGAGAAGATAGGTGCCATTAAGATAAACAGAATTGATGCGGTTGCAACTTCTGGGAACTTAGCAAATAAACCTGCGATTAACAGTGTGAAAATTGCAACAACTAAGATTAAGCACAGAATACAGAATGATAAGAATAACTGTCTGCCGTTAAAGCCCATCATTTTTTCCATAACAAAGGAAATTGAACGACCTTTGTTACGAATTGAAATTACTAAAGCTGCAAAATCGTGGAAAGCACCAACGAATACACAACCTACTAAGATCCAGATTAAAGCTGGGAGCCAACCAAAATAGGCTGCCATGATAGGGCCAACGATAGGACCAGGACCTGCAATTGATGCAAAGTGGTGACCAAATAACACAATTGCTGGTGTAGGAACATAGTCAATACCGTCGATTTGGGTATTAGCAGGTGTAGGTCTTTTTGGATCTATCGCAAACAGTCTCTTTAAGAAACCACCATAAACGAAATATGCTACAACAAAGTATGCTAAGCATATACAAAACAGCAAGCTGCCTGTCATATTAACTCCACGCCTTTTACAGCGATCTTTTATAAATATTAAAATCTAAACAAACATGTGATTTAAAGTAGCCTTAGTTTTACTGTCTTATGACTTGTGCTTTTACCGGCATATAAATGGCAAAAGGAGTAAACATAAGGTCATTTTTAATGACAGCATCTAAGTTACTTTGCTCTGACGAGGCTTTATAAGCCTTTATTGAGCCATTCTCTGTTGCGGATAAAGTAGAGAATGATAAGAACATGCGGTAGCACGTCTTTTTTGATAACGCTATTATTGCTCAATATAACAAATAGTCAATCACTTTTTGCAACAGACTCTAAACTTTATTGCGTTTTTTACAAAATAGAATTTCAAGACAGTATCTTTTGTTTTTTATTGCACCACTTGATAGCAAAATTAAGGCTTATTGTGTTCTGCATCACTAATAATATTAAAGGTGTATAATTGCCACTGCCTCGAAAGAGGAGCGTAAAAGTCCCAGAGAACTGGGATTTAGCATAGCTTTTTTAAAGCAGATTTTTATTTTGGAAATCAAAATCATGAGTAACGCATTAACAAAAACAGACTTTAATTTTCCAGGCCAGAAGAGCGTTTATCACGGAAAAGTTCGTGATGTTTACAACATCAACGATGAGAAGTTAGTAATGGTAGCAACCGACAGAATTTCTGCATTTGACGTAATTCTGCCACGTGGTATTCCTTTCAAGGGTCAGGTTCTAAACCAGATCGCTGCTAAGTTCTTAGATGCAACTACTGACATCTGCCCTAACTGGAAACTTGCAACCCCTGATCCAATGGTTACCGTTGGTGTAATGTGCAAGGGCTTCCCTGTTGAAATGATTGTTCGTGGTTACTTATGCGGTAGCTCATGGAGAGCTTACAAGAGTGGCGTAAGAGAGATCTGCGGTGTAAAACTACCTGAGGGCATGAAAGAGAACCAGAAGTTCCCAGAGCCAATCATCACTCCTACAACTAAGGGCGAAATTGGTACCCACGATGAAGACATTTCAAAAGAAGAGATCATCGCAAAAGGTTTAGCAACCGCTGAAGAATACGCTGTATTAGAGAAATACACATTAGCTTTATTCAAGCGTGGTACCGAGATTGCTGCAAAGCGTGGCTTAATCTTAGTTGATACTAAGTATGAGTTCGGTAAGCACGACGGTAAGATTTACTTAATGGATGAGATCCATACTCCAGATTCAAGCCGTTACTTCTACAAAGACGGTTATGAAGAGCGTTTTGCTAAGGGTGAAGCTCAGAAACAGTTATCAAAAGAGTTCGTTCGTGAATGGTTAATGGATAACGGTTTCCAGGGTAAAGCAGGTCAGCAGGTTCCAGAGATGACCGATGAGATCGTAAATTCAATCAGCGACCGTTACCTAGAGTTATATGAGCACATCACTGGCGAGAAGTTCGTAAAGGCTGAAGGTCAGGATGTAGCTGCAAGAATTGAGAAGAACGTAACTGAATACTTAAAGTAATTTAGTCATTCTCAAAAATAGAGGCTTGAGCATGTATGTGTTCAAGCCTTTTGTTTAATAAAATCTCCCCTGCTGTCTTTGCGCAAACCAATCGGTTCAACCAATCATTCATAGCTTGGTTAAGAAAGAGAACTTCTTAACTGCTTTATATCCTCTTTAGGTGAGAGACCATACATACGCAGGTATTCTCTTGAGAATTGCGACGCGCTCTCGTAGCCTACTTCAAAAGCTGCAGTTGAAACATTAGCGCCTTTATTTAACATCAATTGCCTTGCCTGTTGCAGTCTTAATGTCTTTTGAAACTGTATAGGACTCATATCAGTAAAGTGCTTAAAGTGACGGTGCAGTGTAGGCAAACTGATGTGGTATTTGTCAGCAAGTGTTTCTAAGGTTAATGGTTCTGCGTAATTATCGGTGATCTCTTTGACGATATCTCTTATAACTGTTGCATTTCCTTTTATGGCAAATTGAGTCAGCAAAGAACCTAACTTACCCTTTAAAAGTCTGTAATAAACCTCTTTTGTATAAGGCTTTGCTAAAAACTCTATGTCCTCAGGATGATCTACTAAAGAACACAATCTGTAAATTGACTCCAGTAAGCTCTCATCAAGTTTACCCACCTCAATTGAAGGACAGCTAGAATCACACTGTGTTGCCTCACTTCCTAATTTTAAGGAAGACATCACCTCCATTAAGAGATTCATATCAAATTCAATCTTTATGGATAGATATGGTTTTGAATGACTAGCCTCTACGACCTCTCCTGTTAAAGGCAAACTCATTGAGGATAAGAGGTAATCACCTGTTGAATAGACATAGTGATTTTCCTGAAGACACATGACTTTTTTTCCTTGAGCTATCACACATAAGGATGGCTTATGGAAAAAATGTTTAGGGGCACTTGCAAAACCTTGTCTTACCAAATAAAGATTAGGAACTTTAGTCAATACCGAACCATTTACCTTATGATTTCTTACAATCAAATCAGACATTGCTTCTAAAGTACAATCAATGGTATTCATATATGGCTCCTTTAATGCTCTCTTATTTCACTATGTCAGAAAATACAGACGCGTAATAAATGTTAATGTGAAAAACAAGAACTATTTCTTATCTATCTTTAATCATAGATAAAGTAGAAACAAGAAATGAGCTAAATCTTGTCAAAGACTTGCCTAAAAATGTCACATCAGCTTAAAAATGTGCTTTAAATAAAAGTAAAGAACAGAGTAAAAAGAGGCTCCATATATTGATATGAAGCCAAAATTAGAGATTATAAAACAAGAGAGGAAATTGATTGAATTAGAGATTTTGCTTTAAGAACTTATCGATATAAGACATGTTCTCAGTTACAAAAGGTTCCTGATCGTACATTGAGAAATGATCCGATCCTTTGATTACATGGAGTTCTTTTACCTTTGAGCTTAGGTTCTTATAGATCTTCTCTCCACCATCTCTAGAGAAAGCAGTCTCACCAACTAAAACTAAAGAGGGAACTGTAACTTTAGGTGCCAAATCTATAGGTTGGAACTGCCACCAGTACAACTGAGAGTAAGCTACTGCATCAATGTAGTTTGCTGAGGCTCCTCTTTTGTAATTGTGATAGTAGGTAGCACCTTCAGAATTTGGCTCAATTAAAGCTATATGCTTAGGATCAGTGCCATACTTTTCATAATAAGCTTTCTGCTCTAAAGCCTCTTCTTTACTCATAGTATGAATACCGTCCATCAAAGTATATGGCACAAGAGTAATCAGTGTTTTGATGCGTTCATCGTAAGCTGCAGCAGCTGTCATATAACCACCTGAGCCACATATGCCCATTACACCAATTCTGTCTGTTATTACTCCATCTGACTTTTCAAGATAGCTAATGGCGGACTTAATATCACTTACTTTGATTTTAGGATTTTCAAGACCACGAGGTTCACCTTCACTTGATCCGATATATGAATAGTCAAAGACCATAGTTTCATAACCTAAAGCTGCAATTTTTTGCGCATACAAAGATTGAGTCTGCTCTTTTGGCGCATACATAGGTCCTGCTACCACGACTGTTGGCAGTTTTTCAGACTTATCCACGTTTTGAGGTCTAAAGATAATACCAGCTAACTTTAAATGACTGTCTTCATTTTCAAAGACTATAGGTGTTCTTGTAACCTCACCTGTAAAGTCTGAGCTAGTGGTATAGGTATTAGGTAGTGAAAAACCACTTTCATATAGTGTTGTCTCATGATTAGAGCATCCAGTCACCATGAGAGCACCTGTTGCAACACTAATTAAAAGAGCCTTATGTAATGAACCTAACTTAAAACTACATTTCATGATCCATTCCTTTTTTGATGTAAAACTCTATTACTGCAAGATTTGAGCTTTATTTTTACTATAGACACTCTTTTAAGATCTCTAAAAGCTCATCTTCAGTAAACTGCTTGGCACAGCCTTTCATCTTAAAAGTAGATTTTGCTATTGCTTTAAAATCAGTATCTTTTGCAATTCCCATTTGAGTAAATGAGGTAGGCAGAGAGCATTCTTTTATAAAGTTCTCTAAAGCCTCTACAAAAGCTAGAGCTAGTTCTTTTTCACTCTTGCCTTCTTTATCTACATGCCATACAGATACAGCCAATCTTGAGAACTGAGCTTTGGCCTCATCTAGCATATGACGATAGAGCACAGGATGAATTACTGCTAATCCCTGTCCATGGTTACAGTCTGTATAAGCCCCCAACTGATGTTCTAACATATGACACTGAAAGTCAGTTACTTTACCTAACTTTAAGATACCGTTCTCAGCCATAGCAGCATCCCATACAAGCTCAGATCTAGCCTCAAGATCTTGAGGATTTTTTAAGGTCTTTCTTAAATTCCTGATGATATTGCGCTGTACAGTTTCGTTAATCTCATCAGAGATATTGCTCTCTCTTGGAGTACCCATGTAAGTCTCCATGCAGTGACTTAATGCGTCAAAGGCGCCAGAGACTACCAAAGATAAAGGCATGGTCATGGTAAGAGCTGGATCTAAGAGCGCAAAGTCATAATATGCTCCCCATAATGGAGCTTTCAGTTTCTTGTTCTCATTAGTAATTACAGCGCCATTATTCATTTCAGCACCGGTACCAAAAGCAGTCACAATACAGCCTAGAGGAATAAACGTATCTGGTTTCTTTTTCTCCTGATACTCATAATTCCAGATATCCCCCTCAAGTTTTGCCTGAGCAGACACAATCTTGCAGCAATCTATGACACTGCCTCCGCCTACAGCTAAGATAAAATCAACCTTTTGAGCTTTTGCTAATTTGGCACCTTCTAAGACCTTTTCATAGGTAGGGTTTGACATGATGCCAGAGAATTCAACGATCTCTTTACCTGTTTCTTTTAAAACTTTTAAGACTCTGTCATAAATACCTGTCTTTTTAATGGCACCTTTGCCATAAGCAAACATTACCTTGAGACCAACATTCTTTAAAAGCTCAGGTAACTTTTCCTCAATTGAGTTATCTGAAAAAACAACCTTTACTGGATATGCATAAGTAAAACTTTTCACGACAAACCTCTTATAATCTTAATTAAGACTTACCTTGTACTTTATTTAATGGATAACTTTTACGAGTAACAGCCTCGTTACCGGCCCAAGGTTCAGCCTCTTTACCAAAACGCTCACCTTCAACGACCATTGAAGAGGTAAGCTTGTTAAATTCCTGCCAGTCAGATTCTGTTAAAGATAAATCCATAGCTTTAAGGTTTTCTTGAAGTCTATTTATCTTGGTGGTACCTGGAATTGGTACTACATAAGATTTTTGTTGCAGGATAAAAGCTAGTGACAATTGAGCTACAGTACAGTTTCTCTCTTTAGCAAAAGCTTCTAATTTATCTACAATCAGAAGATTATGTTCCATCATCTCCTGATTAGACATACGAGGAACAGTGCTTCTGTAATCATCCTTAGAAAAACTTTCAGCCTTTTTGAATTTGCCAGCTAACATGCCCTTTCCTAAAGGAGAAAATGCTGCAAGTCCAATCTTGTGTTTTTCAAGAACAGGCATTAAAGTCTTTTCTAATTCTCTACACCATAGAGAATATTCATACTGCACTGCAGTTACTTTAAATGCAGAGTTTGCGCGCTCTAAAGTTTTTAAACCGGCCTCTGATAAGCCCCAGTGCAGGATTTTGCCTTCTTTGTATAAGGACTCCATAACCAAAGCTACATCTTCAATTGGAACATTAGGATCAACTCGATGCTGATAGTAGATATCAATATGATCAGTTCTCAAACGCTTTAATGAGCCTTCAACAGCCTTTTTAATAGCTTTTGGTGATGAATCCAAGCCTAAAAGCGCTCCATCTTTAATATTCCAGCCAAACTTTGTTGCAATCTTTACTTTATTACGTACAGACTGCAAAGCCTCACCTACTAACTCTTCGTTTTTATAAAAGCCATAGAGTTCTGAGGTATCAAAAAAGTCTTCTCCAAGCTCTACTGCCTTTTGTAAAAAGTTAATACCATCTTCTTTTGGAGGAAATGGTGGATAGCCCTGGTTTAGTCCCATACAGCCTAAACCAATAGCGCTCACTTCTAGAGTCTCTCCATTCTGATTGGTGCCCAATACTCTTTTTGTCATATTTCTCTATCTCTTATCAAGACCATTCTCATGTAACCAGTTCTCAATAACTTTAGCTACATCTCGGTTATTAAGATCAGACATCATAAAGTGGGTATTACCTCTAACTCCTAAATCAGGCAAACTTACAATACTTACTTTGCCATGGTATTTTTTAGCGACGCGCTCAAACTCATGAGCCAGATTCAAACGGGTTCTCCAGTTATCCTTACCATAGTTTTTAACAGGAGTTTTACCTTTAGGAATGTTGTCGCCAAAGTACACAACAATAGGTTTTTCGATTAGCTTTCTAAAGTCTTCCATTGGGACTTCATAGCCTTTAGCAGGAAACATACTTGTAGTCTCTTCTACCTTTGGTAATTCTCCTTTAGGAAATGGAAAGGTACCTGGTTCTAAAGAGATTACAGCTTTAATCTTGTCCGAATCTGTTGCAGCTCTCCAACCAGGACCACCACCTGCTGAGTGGGTCATTAAGATACCGTTTCCTGCTACCTCAAAAGTATCTACAACTGATTTTGCAAAGACATTGTCATCATAAATACCAGTATCAGGTGTCATCTGTCGAAAGAACTGATCTAATGACTTTTCATCTTTTGCAAAAGCTACATTGTCATAAAAGTCTGGCCACACACCGATTCTAAAAGTGTTAAACCACAATTCATCATCAGGTGTTTGAGTAACATTACGAGCTACCGTAGAACGACCGACTCTACCTCGACCAGGTTCATCCATAACATAGATCTTGTAACCTTCTTCTAAAAAGATATTGTTAAAGCCATCACGGCCGTCAGGTGTAGTCTCCCAGGTTTTACCTGACTGACCATAGCCGTGTAAAAAGACTAAAGAGAGTTGTCTTGGATTTTGTGGAATTTGATACATCACATAAGCATGATCACCATGCAGTGTCTGACCACTTAAATCTTTTGGATCGTTTGGGTTATAGGAACCATCAGCTACTTTTACAGTGCCACCTGCTGCAAAGCTGCCCTGATCAACAATAGTTACAGGCTTTGTAAAAGCATTAGCTGTAAAAGACATTACACTTAGAGCTAATGCAGATAAGTAAACTATCTTATTCATATAAAATCCTTTATTTCATGAAATCTCTTATAAATCAAAACTTACTTAAGATTTTTATAATCTTTTAAATCAACCTTTTCTAACCACTCTGTAGAGACGTTATCGCCACTGTTCATATAGGCTAAATGCTGGAAATAGCTGTTTGGGGATGCTCCATGCCAGTGTTTGGTTTCAGCAGGAATGGTAACGCTGGTACCTGGCTTTATCTCTTTAATGTCATCTCCCCAGATCTGGTAATAACCGTGACCTGAAACACCAATTAAAACCTGACAGGAATTGTGGTGTACATGCCAGTTGTTAATAGAACCTGGAGCAAAGGTAACAACAAACATATGAACACTAGGATCATTTGATACAGGTGACAGATAGGATGGAGCAGTGAAGTATTTCTCATTAGACTTGTTCTCAACTCCTACAGGAAATACTGCACCGTCTACTTTGGACATCTCTTGTTCAACCTCTTTTACAGAAGGATAACTGTAAGTTTCCTCTTGAGCCTGTACTGACGACAGCACCAAAGATGAAAGCACGACCAAAGGTAAAAAGCTCTTTTTAATTTTCATATAGTTATCCTCGTTTAGGTTAGTTTCTATGTTTAAGGGTAAATTGCCTTTCTCACCGATCTCTTTTAACCAGTTATCAACTTCCTCTTTAACCTCATCATTTGCTTTTTGGGCTAACTGACCTTTCATCACTAAGGCTTTACCTACCTTTGCGTTTTTGAACATTGCCTGTAGTCTTAGATCGATAGCGCTCAAGCCACTGCCTTCATGAGTTACGAATGGATAAATCTTTTTGCCATCTAATGAGTTTTTCTCAAGGAAGGTGTACATCACCATTGGCATATCACCCCACCATACAGGTGAACCTATATATACAGTGTCATACTCATCTACTGATACAAGATCGGTCTTGTAGTCAGGACGAGCGTTATTCTCTTTTTCAGTACGGGCAACTTCTGTAGCTGCCTTATACTGCTTTGGATAAGCTGTTACTGGTGCAATTTCATGCAGATCAGAGCCAGTCTTCTGAGCAATAATCTTTGCCAATTTGGCGGTATTACCTTCTTTTACATAACCCACACCGTAGTTTTCATCTGCTCTTGAAAAATAAATGGTAAGTGACTTTGCAAAGGTTGCCTGTGACATAAATACTCCTGCGGCAATTAGTAATGCGCTCTTTAAGATTAAGTTTTTCATTTAATGCTCCTATGATTAAAAAAACTAAGGCATCGTGAGACTATTTATTTAAAACTTTGAATACTTCATTTGCGTGTTTTAAAAGATTTAGTGTTCTTGGGAATCCTAAATATGGGTTCATTGAAGTAATTACGCCAATGACATCATCTTTGGTTCCGCCTGCTGCTAGAAGGCCTCTTACGTGGCTCTTAAATTGAGGCTCTTCTCCTAAAGTACCGATAGCTGCTACTGTTAGAATTTCTCTTTCTTTAAGGCTCAAGCTCTGTCTTGTATAGATGTCACCAAAACAGAAAGCTGATAGGTCATCCTGAAGATGCTTCTGATTGTCAGGTGTGCTCTCTCGCATTTTTACAATGCGCTCACCATAGGTTCCAACCTGAAACTCAAGGCCTTTTGTAAATCTGTTCTCATCATTGGTTGTAGCTACATCTTCTAAAGGCAACTTGATGTTTTTTGATTTAAAGATTTTATTTAAGCTCTCTAAAGCCATGATCTCACGAGCTATTCCGATATATGGCACACACTGATAGACAGCTTCACGCAGTTTTAATGGAGGTACTCCTACATTTAGAGCTTCAATAAAAGCATGCTCTAGAAGATTGTCATTTACCTGTAAGGTAGTTAAAGTCACTAGAGTCACCAGTTCCTGATGCTCTCTTGAAAGAGCGCTTTGAGAGGCAATGTCAGCATAAAGATATTTCTTCATTAAAGCTGACATTTGCGGATCAGTATCTTCTAAAAAGAACTTTTCATTGCCATGCAATGAGGTATACAACTCATTTGCAGCTTTTGCGCGCTCTGTAGTTTCAAGATACTTTGAATTGTCTTGAGCAAAGGTTGCTTGTGAAAAGATAAGGCTTAAAGCTACAAAAGATAACTTTAAGGTATTTTGAAAACGCAAGTGAGGCATTTTTGTCTCCCAGATTGTTTGACCTAGAAGGTGTACCTGTTGACTTTTAGTACACCTTCAGTTTCCAAGATTTCTCTACAAAACTTTATTAAAGGTTCTTGCCATAGAAATCAGATAACTTTGAGACAAAAGTATCTACATACTCAGGTACAAAGTAGGTCTGAATATGAGTTGCGCCCTTTAAGGTAAACAGCTCTTTATTCTTAGTGCCTGTAGCTCTCTTAAAGCAGTCTTCAGTCATGTACAGAGTATCAGCATCGGCACCTGCCATCATCAGTAATGGCTGATCGATTAACTCCATGTTCTCGCGAGCATCAAAGGTAAACAGATCAAGGTTGCTGCGTACGGTGTACTTAAATGTTGAATTTGGATGACGGTGAGTCTTACCGTAATAGATATAACCTTCACGATATAGAGTAGGCATCTTAGCTAGCTCTTCATCTGAAATTTGAGCTGTTTCAGTAGCAGGAGTTCTTAAGATCTTCTCTCCTAAAGCTTCTTTAGCTCTTTGCTCAGATGCTTCGTGCAGACGCTTTAAAGTTGTGTCTTTAGCTGAGTCTAAAAAGCCATCTTTTCTTACAATACCTGAATTGAACATTGATAAGGTGGCTACTGCTTTTAAACGTTTGTCAGTCTGTGAAGCTTTAATGGTATAACCGCCACCGCCGCAGATACCTAGAGCTCCGACTCTTGTAGGATCAACACCTTTAAAGGTTTCGATGATATCTGCCATACCATGGATATCTTCAACTCTAAAAGCTGGATTATCTAAGTTTCTTGGTTGTCCGCCACTAGCCCCCTGGAATGAAGCATCAGCTGCAATGGTGATATAACCTAACTCAGCTAATCTTTGAGCATATAAACCTGCTACCTGCTCTTTAACACCACCATTAGGATGAGCTACAACTACGGCTGCATACTTCTTGTTTGGATCGTAGTTAGCAGGAGTGTAGATATTAGCTGAGATCTTGTTACCGTTAAGAATATAAGTTACAGGATGGATGTTTACCTTACCCTTTACATTCTCTGTAATTGCACCTCTGTAAACTAAACCAAATGGATTTTCATTTGGTGATTTAATTTCTGACTTGGTCAGTTCTCTTAAATTAGAAGCACCTGTAAAGACAATTTCAGATGCCATAGCTTTTGGCATAAAAGAGGTAGAAATCGCACCTGTTGCAAGAACAGTTGCTAAAAATAGTGAGCTTAAAACAGTTTTGGTTGATTTTAACTTCATGTTCGATTACTCCAAAGTTGTATATGTAAACAGCTAAGGCTTGCCTTTAAATAAGCTAATTAACTTTTCTTTGAAATAATTATAGAAATTGGCAATAAAGGATTAGTGCTGAAAAAAATCAGAAATATGCCTAAAAATATCAAGATGATTTTTTAAGATTGAAAATGAGATTGCCCAAAGCAAGTTGAAGATCCAACCTACAAGAGAAAAGAAGAGGAGTGTATGTTACAATACAGGACGTTCCTTTCGGAACGATGGTGATCCTAGTACTGGATCATCGGCAAATGATCTAGTATCTAGGATCGTGATAATCACTTTAATAAGGAGTTTCAAAATGAAACTTTTATTTATTGTGATGATCCTAGTTTTACTATTATGGTCACCAGCCGTATGGTAATCTAGGTTCATCGGTAGGTAGGAGTTAGTAGCTCCTACCTTCCTTTAAATTATAGATCAAATCATGTCTTTAGCAAAAGTTACTTTTGAAAAATCATAACAGCTATGCCCTATTCTTATTTGCACCTGCAAAATAAAGAGCTATAGAATGTTATTTCTGTCGTATTCTTGAAAGAAAAATTTTAAATTGAGCTTGAACGGGGCTTAGACATGCCAAATTTAAGGCATAAAAAAAGCGACCTGACGTCGCTAAATGGTGGATGCTATAGGACTCGAACCTATGACCCTCTGCTTGTAAGGCAGATGCTCTAACCAAACTGAGCTAAGCATCCTCATCAGAAAGTGAGTGCATTATATAGGTAATAACACACTCTTGCAAGTAGTAATTTCAAACAAAATCAATGCAATTCTCTCAAAGTGGCTTTTTAATGCATGTTAATGAGAGGTTAATTTTTTTAAATTTTACTTAATTCCTCGGTAATTGCCTCATAAGCAATGTCCATTGCCTTTTGAAGATCCTCTTTTTCAATGTTCAATTGAGGATTAAAGTACAGGATATCCCCAATTGGTCTTAACAGCAGACCTTTCTTTAGAGCATTCTGGTAAATTCTGTAACCTAATCTTAAGGAACTATCAAATGGCTCTTTGGTCTTTCTGTCTTTTACAAGCTCTAGAGCATTGATAAGACCAATATGTCTTACACCACCTACTTTATCTATCTGCATAAAGCGATGTTCGAATTCTTTTGACAGCCACTGACCTAATTCATTGGCTTTTTCAATGATATGATCTCGCTTTAAGATCTTGATGACAGCTAAGGCACAGCTGCATGCCAGTGGGTTACCTGCATAAGTATGTGAGTGCATGAAAGCTTTGCCTTCAGAGTAATCTGCTAAAAAGGCATTGTAGATGCTATCTGTTACACAGACTACTGACATTGGCATATAGCCACCTGTAATTGCCTTTGACAGACACATGATGTCTGGAGTAATACCAGCATGATCACAGGCAAACCACTTACCGGTTCTACCAAAACCTGTTGCAATTTCATCTGCAATAAAGAGCACTCCGTGTTCTTTACACAGATCATATAAAGCTTTTAAGTAATCTTTTGGATAAATTCTCATACCACCTGCGCCCTGTAGCAGTGGTTCTACAATTAAGGCACAGAGCTTGTCACCGTATTTATCAAAGCACTCTTTAGCTCTTTGTATGCACTTCTCAGGATAATCATCAGCATGACGGAACATATCAGGAGCTTCAATATGGATATTATCCATCATCATAGGCTTATACATCAGATTGTATAAATCCATGCTACCAACAGATAAGGCACCGATGGTTTCACCATGATAACCTTCTGATAAACAGGCAAATTTGGTTCTGTCTTTTTGACCTATCTGATGCTGATACTGAAAAGCGATCTTTAAAGCCATCTCCACTGATGATGAACCGTTATCAGCATAGTTAAAATGAGTTAATCCTTTTGGAACGATAGTCAGTAACTCTTTAGTCAACTCTACAGCCCATGGATGAGTAAAGTTTGCAAATATTACATGCTCTAGGGTATGAGCCTGTTTTGCAATAGCATCAGAAATCTCTTCATTGCAGTGACCTAAGAGATTACACCACCAAGAACCTACAATATCTAAGATCTCCTTGCCTTCAGCTGTGTAAAGGTATGGACCTTTTCCCTTTACGACTGGTACAGGAGGGAAAGACTCATAGTCTTTCATTTGGGCAGCAGGATGCCAAATATGCTTTAAATCAAAATCAATCAGTTCTTTAGAATTCATCAAAGTAATCTTCCATATTCTTGTCTAAAAGTTTGAGATCCTGCTCTCCTTGAGCTAAGGTTGCAATAACCTTTACATTAGAGATCTGCTCTATCATGCTTAAGTTATCCTGGTGCATGATTGAGTCTTTATCAAACTTGTTGAGTATTACGCCCTGTACTTTTACGTCATGAGCTTTTAAATAGCTAATAGTAAGTACAGTATGGTTAATGGTACCAAGGCCAGCATCTGCTACAACAACGCATGGCAGTTTCATATCCTTTAAGATATCAAGATACATTAAATGGCAGTCTTTTTCCCAGACTACAGGACAGATAATGCCACCTGCGCCTTCAGATAACACGTAATCATAGTTTTCTCTTAAGGCATTGAACTTTTCTAGAATAACATCTAATTTAGCAAAGCGTTTTTCACCACGACCTGCTAAGTGTGGAGATAAAGGCTTTTCATAGAGGTAGGATAATAAAGAATCTGTACTCTGTTTGATGTTAGCATGATCTCGAACATAGCCAGCATCAGAGTGCTCAATACAATCAGAGCCACTGACAGCTGCTTTGTAATAAGCTAACTTTAACTTTTTTTTGGTAAGTTCTCTTGCAATAGCCGCACTGACATAGGTTTTACCAATATCAGTACCGGTACCTGTAACAAATAATCCACGCATTTTTAAATCCTTAGTAAGTAAGTCGATTTTACCACTTACTAAGAGTGATTTTTTTATTATCCACCGAGCAGACTTAAAATGATGGATTTACTGTTATTGATCTGTTTCATCATGGAAGCACAAACCTGCTGACGTACCATAAGTTCTGCAAGATTTGCAGCCTCTTCAGCATAGTCTGTATCCTGAATGCGAGAACGGGCATCAGTAAGATTCTCTCTCATGGTGTCATTTAATCTGATTGCTGACTCAAAACGGTTTTGTACACCACCTAAGGTACCTTTATAGGAGCTTACAGCTTTGATGTAGTCATCAATATAGCCTAAAACCTCTTGAGCATTCTCAGCTGTTGATAAAGAGAATCTTAATGAATCACCATCTTTTACAACTGAGTTTTTGCCATCATTGCCTGTATATGATGACAGACCTGACATGGTAAAGCCCTTTTCAAAGCCAGGAATAGTAATAGTGTCATTTGCCATTCCTGATGCTTGAATTTGAATACCACCATTTGAATAGAAACCGCCCTGATTACCATCTAATATGGTAGTTCCACCAAAGGTAGTCTTTTTACCAATTCTGGTGATTTCCTGACATAACTGTTGAACTTGAGAATTGATAGCAGCACGGGAAGCATCATCATAAGTACCGTTAGCAGCCTGAACTGCTAAAGTTCTTATCTTTTGAAGCATGTCGGTAGTTTCATCTAAAGCACCTTCCATGGTCTGTGCTAAAGCTAAACCATCGCTTAAATTTCTACTACCCTGCTTATAACCGTTGATCTGGGAGGTTAATCTGTCAGCAATCTGAAGACCTGCAGGATCATCTTTAGCTGAATTAATCCTTTTACCTGAAGAGAGTCTTTTATAGACAGTATCTAACGAAGAGTTTATGCTCGATAAGCTCCTCATATTATGCATAGCTGCAATATTGCTTAGATACAGTGCCATGGTGTTTCTCTCTTAAATAATTCTTATAGAACAAAAGCTATTTTTAAGACCAATCTTTTTTAGGCTTCTTTGTTTTGACTTATTTTGAATAGTTATTGTGCTTTTGTTTTTTTCTCTTATAAGTTCTTAACGGAGAATTGTTTATTTTCTTTAACAGGATTGCTTTTGATTAGTTTCTTTTATGCATTCTAGAGGTATTTTTGAGAGACAGCTTCAATTTAAGGCTTATATAAGCCGTTTTATAAAACTCTATTTTTTAAAAGCAGATTTTTTACAACTCTCTGTATAAAAAACTCACATTTTTAAACTTGTCTAATACACTGCAAAGCTTTGTGTGATCAGTATCATAATAATCAGAATAGCTTATTATTCATTGCCAGAAATATTGATCCTAAGCACTTTTTTATAAGTTCAATCTGTCTAGAATACATTCATGAATTCAAGCTAAAGCTTAATTCGTAATGATTTTTTCCTAGGTTATGCTTCGCCCAACAGCGAAGCATTTTTTTACCTCTGTGTTTTTATCTATTCATACCTAAAAGTCACCATATCCATACTAAAAATATCTCCTCTTCAAAATTACCTTAAACCTCTTTTCAGAACTAAATTTGAAAACAGCAAGTTAAGTCTGTGACTACTCTCAAAAATTCATTTTAAAAAGTGCCGACTTTTTTAAAATTTACGTTTGTATCAAATATTTATTAACAATTCCCCATTAAGATAGTTCCATAACAAACAAAAATAAGGAGTCTATATGCCTAGATATCTATGGTTTATCCTTGCAGCTATTGCGCTGATTATTGGATACAACGTTTATGGTCGTTTTGTCGAAAAGATCTTCGGACCTAATCCTAAAAAGGAAACACCAGCTCATACTTTAAAAGACGGTGTTGACTTCGTGGCAATGCCTAAGTGGAAACTGTGGTTAATTCAGCTTTTAAACATCGCAGGTGTAGGTCCTGTATTCGGTCCTATTCTAGGTGCTCTTTATGGTCCTACAGCTTTACTGTGGGTTGTTTTTGGTACCATTTTCGCAGGTGCCATACATGACTACTATTCAGGCATGATGTCTGTTCGTTACGGCGGTGCTAATGTTCCTGAGATTGTAAGATATACCTTAGGTACAAAGGCAAGAAACTTCATGCGTTTCTTTGCAACCTTGTTACTGCTTTTAGTAGGTGTTGTGTTCGCAACAGCTCCTGCTGGTCTATTAACCAAGTTATGCGCAGGCCATTTTGATGGCATGTTAAACTTCTGGGTATGGATCACCATTATCTTTGCTTACTATTTCTTAGCAACAATCATTCCTATTGATAAGATCATTGGTCGTGTTTACCCAATCTTCGGTGCATTACTGATTATCATGGCTGTAGGTGTAACCTTAGGTCTTCTAATCAATATGCCTGATAACTTCTATTCATGGGCTGATTTCAGTTCAAATCCACATCCAAATGATTTACCTATCTGGCCTCTAGTATTCATTACTATTGCTTGTGGTGCTCTGTCTGGCTTCCATTCAACTCAGTCTCCTCTGATGGCTCGCTGCTTAGAGAATGAGTCAGAAGGCAGAATGGTATTCTACGGCGCAATGGTAGCTGAAGGCTTCATTGGCTTGGTATGGGTAACTGTTGGTATGACCTTCTACCCTGATGCTCAGGCTCTATTAGCAGACATCAAAGCAGGTGGTCCTGGTAACGTAGTTTATAACAGCTGTATCTCTCTAATGGGTACTTTCGGTGGTATCTTAGCTGTTTTAGGTGTAATTATCCTGCCTATTACCTCAGGTGATACTGCTTTCCGTGCTGCAAGACTTACCATTGCTGAGGCAATTAAATTACCTCAGGTAAAGCCTGGCAAACGTCTTTTAATTGCAGTTCCAGTATTTATAATCGGTATTGTTTTATCTCAGGTTGATTTCAATATCATCTGGAGATACTTCGGCTGGTCAAATCAGACCTTATCAGCAATCATGTTATGGTCTGCATCTGCTTACTTATACAGAAAGAACAAGTTACATTGGGTAACCTCAATTCCTGCAACCTTTATTACAGCAATCTCTGTAAGCTACATCCTTTACGAGCCAAACATGGGCTTTGGTATCGATATTGATGTATCTAACATCGTAGGTGTTATAGCAGGCTTTGTATGCTTATTCTTACTCTTAAAGTTCGGTAAGAAGCCAATTGCAGGAGATCCTGAGTCAGAGACCACTGACAATAAGTAAACAGATTTGAACAGATAACAATTAAATCTCCATTTTGAACCTAATTAGCAGGCGCTACAGCGCCTGCTTTTTTATTGCCTGAACGTAAACATGGCTTTATGCTTGAATATGTAAAACAACTGTTTTGTTCCAAAAGAGCGTAGCTAACTAGTACAAGAAATTTCTGAATGAACGCTAATAAAATTTTTGAGGATGCTTTTTTTAAAGTTAAAATTGTAGGCATGTCTATTGGGAAACAGATAGTCACAATAAGCTTAATTCCTAAAGAACTACCAAAATGCATCACAGTGGAGGAGATTGCAGTGTAATCAATGAGGCACTCTCAAAAGAAACAGCTCATGGCAATGCCGGAATTTTAGGTTGTGACACTATTTATGATGTCACCTATAGAACCGAAAAATGTCAAAAGTGCAATTGTGAAGGTACAGAAAAGATTGGATTTCATTTAGGTTCAAAAGAAACATTAACTTGTGACGTAGTTTGGGAGCAGGATTAGCACAAAGCTTAGAATGAGCTTTAGATAGTGCTGTTTTAAGATCTGAAGTTAATAGCAAAAGAAAACCTGTGATGCTTTGAAACTTCACAGGTTTTATTGATTCTTTTTAGCTGATTTTAATTGAAAGTCTAAGCCTATTTTACTTTGACTACATGAGCTGCTGAGCCTGAGTAGCTCTTGAACTCGTCAACTAAAACATCAGCAAAGCCAGGATACAGTCTTGAAACAGCCTGAGATGGTAGAGGAGCATCCTTATCATCATAGAAGGTAATAGCTGTTGATGAGCCATGGATACCTAAACGGATCTTGTACTTGCCATGCTTGATATCAAGACGGATATTAGCACCTAACTTAATTAAGTCATCAGCACTGTCTAGAACTTCAACCTCGTACTCAGCCTTTGATACTGAGTGAGAATTGATCTTCCAGCCACATCTTGGTAACAGACCGTTTAACAATTCCATAGTAGTCTCGAATGGAGCTTCTACTAAGATTGCATCATGGTTGTTGTTATCCTGACCTAAAGATACGATTAAGTTATCAGGATCATATGCTGACTGCTGATTCTTAGTGTCAATCTCATGAATGATCTGATTTGAAAAGCCCATTGCAAAACGCTCTTGTTCTATCAAATCAAGTACGTCTTTCATCTTGGTACCTGAAGATAGAGAGGTCATTGAACCTACTAGCTTAGTTGCAATACCAATCTCGCCCTGAGCATTTCTACCTACACGGATCTGGTAAATCTGCTTGTAGCGCTTTAAACCAAGATCTGCATCATTGTCATCATATGGTTTGCCAAACTCGGTAAAGTCACGAGCAATGGTGGTTAATACATACTGTCCCTGAGCAATCTTGCCTACAGCTACATTCATGGTCTTTAAAACTGATGCTAATAACATCCATGCATCATCTTCAGACTTAATACCATGTGAACCGTCATGCTCAAACCAGACAATAGCCTCACCTGAAGACCATTGAGTATGACAACCTACATCAGATCTGTATGGAGCAGTTGGAGCTCTTACATCAACAGCTTCACCTACAGGACCAGTTAACAGCTTTTTATTTACAACAGGAAGCTGCAACTCTGGGTTGATACCTGGATTATCAAGTGACTGAGGAACTACAATGCGGTTATTTGTTACTTCAGCATCAGCATGTTCATAATAACCAGTAGGTTCTCTTGAACTTTTATCCATGCCGAAATATTCTTGCCAGTAATTTCTGATGGTTACACAACCTGACAAGGTCAAAGCAGGAATAGCACCAATAGCTACTAATGCAGCTAGCTTTTTAATTTTATTCCTTGACACCTAATATCTCCTTAATGTGTATTCTTTAAGCTTAAAAAAGCATCTGAGAATCATTTTCTCAGATACTCTCTCTAACTTTTTGCTTTAGCTTTATTACGCTTTAGATTAAAAATAAAACTTCCGCCTTTTGAAGGCGGAAATTTATTCTTAATCAAAGTCCTGCTGTAAAAGAGGCTTTTGCAGATAGTTAAATAAATTACTGCTTACCATATTTAAGACTTCCTTAATTGAAGAAAGTTCAGGATCATAAGCATTAATATATGTAGGCTCTGCACCTGGCTCATAATAGCAAACGCTTGAGAACACAGCATCAACATCTGTATCTGACAGAGTCAGAGAACAACGGAAATCAATCATTCTCTCTACGCCTGCCTGAATTAACAGAGGGTCACGCATTTCTTTACGGAAATTGATAACACCCATTGATCTGTCGTCTAAAAAGATCTGATCTGGTCTTACACCGGTCTTTACCCAGTGATCAGCTTTATCAAATGATCTTTCTAGCTGATTATCAGAATGATAAGTGAATGCTACCTCATAATCACTTCCTGGTGGAGGAGCTACCTTCTCACCGCTCTTTTGTACGTCATCATTTTCAAAATCTGACATAATGTCTACTCCTTTCACTTATCGTTATACTGAAACTTTTTTATTTTCTCTTAAAGCCACGGTCATATTAAACTCAGGCTTATTAGGCTTAGAATTCTTGCTGTCTACACAGAAGTAGCCTTCACGCTCGAACTGGAAGCTCTGACCTACTACAGCAGACTCTAAGCTCTTTTCTAAAACTGCATTTTCAATTACAGTCTTTGAATCTTTGTTTACTGTAGCTAAGAAGTCTTCAGCTGCACCTGGATTTGGAACATTAAATAAGTTCTCATACAGGTTTACAATGCCTCTGTAGCAGTTGTTAGCATCAACCCAGTGAATTACTCCCTTAGGCTTGTGACCTTCTACGTTAGCGCCAACTGAATTAGGAACAGCATTGCAGTGAACAACAGTTACCTTACCGTTCTCATCCTTCTCACAAGATGTAGCTTCTACAATGTAAGAATTTCTCAAACGCACTTCATGGCCTAACTTCAAGCGCTTGTACTGCTTGTTAGCTTCTTCTCTGAAGTCTGCCTCATCAATGTAAATTTCCTTACTGATGGTAATGGTTCTTGTACCCATTGCCTCATTTTCAGGATGATTGTTTACAGTGTAAGAAGCATCTGTTACGCCATCTTCACCGTAGTTGTCGATGATAAGCTTAATTGGGTGTAATACAGCCATTGCTCTTGGAGCGTTCTTGTTAAGATCATCACGAATGCATGACTCTAAAGCGCTCATTTCAACCACGTTATCCTGCTTGGTAACACCGATACGACGGCAGAATTCTCTGATTGAAGCTGGGGTATAACCACGACGACGTAGACCTGAAATGGTGGTTAATCTTGGATCATCCCAACCATCTACAATGCCTTCTTTAACTAAGAGATTTAACTTTCTCTTTGAAGTAATTGAGCCTTCTAAGTTCAAACGGCTCATCTCGTACTGATGAGGTCTTGCTTCAATAGAAATATGCTCTAATACCCAGTCATACAGTCTTCTGTTATCCTGGAACTCAAGTGTACAGATTGAGTGGGTAATGCCTTCGATAGCATCAGAGATACAGTGGGTAAAATCATACATAGGATAAATGCACCATTTATCCTTGGTAATAGCATGCTCTGCAAAGCGGATACGATAAATTACGGGATCACGCATACAGATAAATGGTGAAGCCATGTCGATCTTAGCTCTTAAACAAGCCTGACCTTCTTTAAACTCACCGTTCTTCATCTTCTCAAACAGAGCTAGGTTTTCTTCAACTGTTCTGTTTCTGTATGGGCTCTCTTTACCAGGCTTGGTTAAAGTACCGCGATACTCACGGATCTCATCTGGTGATAACTCATCAACATATGCTAAGCCTTTGTTGATAAGCTCTAAAGCATAACCATACAGTCTTTCAAAATAATCTGATGAGTGGCAAATCTTTGTCCACTTAAAACCTAACCACTTAACATCATTCTGAATTGAATTGATGTACTCCATATCCTCTTTTTCAGGATTGGTGTCATCGAATCTTAAGTTGCAGGTACCCTTATAGTCACGAGCTAAACCGAAGTTTAAGCAAATTGATTTAGCATGACCAATATGAAGATATCCATTTGGTTCTGGAGGAAATCTGGTAGCTACGTGATCTGTGCGTCCTTCTTTAAGATCCTCATCAATAATGTCGGTTATAAAGTTGCGAGGGATCTTTTCCTCTTCACCAACAGTATTACTCATTTTTTTAACTCCAATTTCCCAGGGTAATAATATTTTTTCACTGATATGTGATTAAAATTCGTCTATTAGTGTGTAATTCTAACAAATGGGCTCTAAACACTCAATTTTATTAGCAATTTATTGAACAGTTAAGCTTTTTCAATATTTTTTTATTGTTTATTTTCAACAGGTTATATTTTTGCAAATTTCCAACAAAATAGAAGATTTGCGACACAGATTTGATTTTTCAGTTTATATGAGTGGTAGTCGCTTTAAGGCGCTCTAGAGCGTGCTTGTAACTGATGTCTTAAGCTAAATCTCTTCAAAATGCAGTAAAAGATATGGCAAAACAGTCAAACTG
>DKDL01000090.1:0-10276 GCA_002449335.1 Succinatimonas sp. UBA6849
TCTAACCGTGGAAAGTAGAGATAAGATATGTCATTTGGTCAAAAGTATGGATATATTTGTCTTTAATATTCATTAGTAATCGTCCATCCTCAAGTTGAGTTTCATGAAGAGACTTTAATTCTTCAATTGAGTTTTTACTTAGAATGGCATTAAAAGAATCTAGCAGGATGAAATGTTCTCTTAAATATAATTCTCTAATATTTTCATGTAGTTTATTTGCAATCTGAGCCTTTTGATCTTCTTTGTTTACATCATTTTTTGTAGGTGTAAAAACTGCATGCAAGTAGTTCTTGAGTAACCCTTCCACAGAAATTTCACTTGGATCAGATACTGTCATGAAATAAGAGGAAATAATCGTTGTGATAGCTGCATTGAAGCTTAGGTTGAATTCTTTAGAAAGTCCTACATAGCCATTAAAAGGCACGAATGGAAGCGCACAGCAAAGATCTTCAGCATGCTTATCTGCAAAGTCTTTTACAACTTGTAAAACTTCAGGTACCACCCACAAGCAGATAGTATCGTGTCTTTTATAAGCAGATACCTTGGCATCAAAACAATGTCCAGTTTTGGTTAGCACTTCTATGGCTTCTGTAAAGATCTCTAGCATTTTTTCAGGATCGGAAACACACAAATAGGTTTTGATCCTTCCAAATATACCATATTCTCTAAATAACTCGTCCTTATCACTACACATCAAGTTTGAGCAATTGACGCTGTACCAATATATATTGTTATTTATCATATTATGATCGTCAAATCTCGAAAAGTTATCAGGATAGTGCTTTAACAACTCTAAAGTTGCGTTATTGATTCTGCTTTTCTGTTCAGGTGTAAAACTGTATTGGTTTTCAGTGTCAACTACCATTATTTTTGCGTAAAACTTTTCTATTAGAGAGTAGTAGGAAGACTCATCTTTCAATGTCTCTACAAATTTAGGATACATGTCTTGTAGAGCTTCTGTCATTTTTCGCTTTGCATTTTCATCACAGTCTAGTGATTCGAAATCTTCCATCAGAAAGAATGGTAAGCCGTCTTTTTCGTCATAGTCCTTTATAAAGTTCCTTTTGGAAATTCCTTTAAAAATACTCATTTTAATAACCTTTAATAATATCTTTGTTAATATAAATACAGCATATAAATGCTGTAAGCAGTATATTAGCATTAATATTTTTGAAAAGAGAAGTTTTTTAGAAAAATATTTTGATAACTTGTTTTTTATTAAGGACTTTTTTTGTGAGGTTTTGTTTTTGTGGATCTAAATTATGCTTAGAAATGGATCTTAAATTGCCAGATTTGATCTTGTAAAAACAGCAGTGGATAATCAGAGTCAAGAGAGGTAGTCATGCAACGAAAATTGATAGTAGCTCACTTATGTGCAGTGATTGTAATTCTGTTCTGGGGAATGACCTTTGTGAGCTCAAAAGTCTTATTAAGAGATTTCTCTCCAATTGAAATCTTGTTCAATCGTTTTGTCATTGCTACTTTGACACTGCTTCTTTTAGCTCCACGCGCTTTGAGATTCATCTCCTGGAGAGTAGAGCTATACTCAGCCTTTTGTGGCTTTTATGGCGTGACTATTTACTTTGTCTTTGAAAATAATGCATTGAGATTTTCTAATGCCTCAAATGTAAGTTTGATTGTATCCACAGCACCTTTGTTTGTCGCTCTTTTAAACAGGCTCATAGACAAGAGCGCGAAATTAGGCAAGTATTTCTTTTTAGGATTCTTTATAGCTATGGCAGGTATTGCCTGCTTGAGCTTTTCATCATTGAGTTTGCAACTTAATCCTGAAGGTGATCTGATGGCTTTAGGTTGTGCCATTGTTTGGGGACTGTACAGTGTCTATGTGGTAAAACTGCACCGAATGGGGATCAGCACCATGGTTATGACGATTAAGTCATTCTTTTATGCTGTGTTATGTACGGTGCCATGCATGGCGTTTTATGGTTATGATTTTAAATTTGACTGTCTAATCAAGCCAATTAACATAGTAAATTACTTGTTCCTAGCTGTATTAGCATCATCTTTGAGTTTTCTTATTTGGAATAAAGCTATCTCTTATCTAGGCTCTGTAAAAACCAATGTTTATCTGTATGCAACTCCGGTAGTTACCGCAATAGGTGCTGTGATCTGCATTGATGAAAAGCTTACAGTATATCTTCTGTTAGGTATGGTTTTATCTATTGCAGGTTTAGTGATTTCACAAAAGAACTAAGTTTGTGGGATCTTTCTTACAGGCTCTGTAATTAGAAAACGAATTGCGAAAAGACAAAAAGGCCTCAAATTGCTTTGAGACCTTTTCAATACTGTTCTCCTGCAAACAGTATTTAAATCTATCCAAAGATTGAGCTTAGCTCATCTTCAGAATCAATCAGCTTATTAGCTACTGATTCATAATTAATCTTGTATGAACCGTCAGAAATTGCAGCTTTTAGTTTCTCAACTTTAGCTTCATCAATACCTGATGCGTTTCTTGCTGCATCAGTTGCCTTTGCTAAGGTTTTGGCAGAATCAGTCAGAACGACATCATCAGACTGAACAGCTACCTTCTTCTGAGCTACAGCGCTTTTTGCTGTATTAGTTGCTACATTCTTGGCAGTAGCAACTGATTCTTTTATACCGTTATAAGAACGGTCTGATAATACATCGATTGCCATGATACTACCCTCAATAAATCTTTTCTCTTCTAGCTTTAAATCTATTATGCTTTACGCATTAATTATTCCTGTTAATTTCTTAACGTCACAGGTTTAATTTTCTTGAGCAAATTTTTAGAAATTTTTTGAAAAAAAACTAGAAATTAATCTTTTAAGAAATTTTAACTGTTTTTGCTCGAAGCTACAAACATTATTCGAGTGAAACTCAAATTTGTCTGCACAGTGTTTTCTTGAGTTAATTATCGGTAAAAAAGAGATTTCTTTAGCCTCTTTTTCAAGAAATATTAAAACAAAAACTTTGCAATCAGTTAAAAGATCACTTTTACAGTATTAGGCCCTGTAACTACAGCTTGAATTACTTTTTTAGTCTTTACATTTTTTACTTGAATAAGATCGTTGATCTTGCCTTCTTCAAGAGCCTGGCCCTGGGTCTTAATCTCAAGATTATTTGTTGAAGCTACAATAGTTACAATGTCACCTTTAGCAACCACACAGAAATCGCTTACTTTAATCTGTTCACCTGCGCGAATATCGCGTCTGGCTTTGCTGCCTAAAATCATGGATTTGTCAGTAATGACAGCAGAGGTATTAGTGCTCTCATTTACATAGGTATCTTCTAAAAGATCAGCTGTAATGGTACTGCCCTTAGGAATATTAGCTGCAGCAATAGTAGTTGCTCTGATAACACTTACGGTTACGGGTACATTTACAGTATAAGGATTGTTTTTTCTTGCACACTTAATTCTGACGACATTGCTCTTTTTAATCTCACCACCTACTAATTCAGCTGTGAGGAAACCTGAGCATTTGCCACCATAATCTCGATTAGGATCGATCTTGCTTGGCTTAACTAGATATTTTTTGTCAGTGCGATCATTATCAAATTGGGCTAACATATACTGCTTTGCGACGTTTGATAAAAAATCGGCTTCTTCAACAGAAGCTTGGCAAATATTAATGCAGAATACATTAAAGAAAATGGCCAAAACAGTCGATACAATTTTTAGCAAGTTTTTCAAAAATTTCCACCTTTGTGAGTTGAAAAACAACAAGACTAAACTACACTTTAACGATAATATCACAAATGCTGATTTTAGATTTCATGGAAAATCAAATGACATTTGAATAATGTGAGTTGTAAATTCATGAAAACGTTTTAGCCTTTAAGATTTTATAAAGTTATAAGTGTTGAAAGTATGCAGAAAGTTGCTATTAATCATATCTATCTATCAGATTTGATAAAGAGGGTGTGACTTGATCCGCAATTTCTTTATTTTCTGTTAGTTATAGTCTAAATTGCTAATTATTCTATAAAATATCATCAACAAATTTATTAATAATAAAAAGCAAGGTGAACAACATGATTGGTGTAATGGATTCCGTCAATGAATTGACCGAGGTAGTGGGACAGAACCGAATGGAGCTCCTGCTCTTTAAGCTCTCAGGTCTACGCCAGCGTTATGGTATTAATGTTTTTAAGGTAAGAGAAGTCCTGCCTTGCCCAAGACTTACTGTGATGCCTAAATTACAGAAATATGTAATTGGTGTAGCACATATTCGTGGTCAAACAATTTCTGTAATCGATCTTGCTTATGCAATTGGTGGTCGTCCATCAAGAGATATCGATAAGTGTTTCATCATCATTGCTGAATATAACCGTTCAACTCATGCTTTCTTAGTTTCAAGTGTAGAAAGAATTTTGAATATGAACTGGGATAAGATCATGCCACCACCAAAGGGGGCAGGTGACAGCAACTATATGACCGCTGTAACTGAGATCGACGGTGAGCTAGTTGAAATTCTTGATGTTGAGAAGATCCTAGAAGAGATTTCACCAAGCAAGCTTGAGAAACAGGATCTTGATGAAGTATATGATGAGGAGTTTGCAAAACTCATTCATCAGCATAAGCCAAAGGTTTTGATTGCTGATGACTCAAGAGTTGCTCTAAATCAGGTGACAGCTGCAATGGAGAAGCTAAATCTTGAGGTAATTAAGGCTCATGATGGTCGTGAAGCTTACAATATCTTAAGAGAAATGGCTGCTAAGGGACCTATCAATCAGCAGGTTGCATTGGTTATTTCCGATGTTGAAATGCCTGAGATGGATGGTTATACCTTATGTGCATCAATCAGAAAGGATCCTTCATTAAAGCCTGCTTATGTAATCTTACATACCTCTCTGTCAGGTGTATTCAACCTAGGCATGGTAAGTAAGGCTGGTGCTAATGACTTTATTCCTAAGTTCAATCCATTAGAGCTTGCTAAGGCTGTAAAGAAGGGCATTATTCTTACCAATGCAGGTAAGTCAGGTGCGGATCTTGTAATGGGCAAAGAAGGAAAAGAAAAACAGTAACTATAACTTAAATAGAAACTATGGTTCTATAGCTAATATAGAACCATAACTTGTGGCAAGTAACTTGCTACAAGTATTTCTTTGTGATTAAAACAAAGAAAAATGAATAATAATAAATAAATAGATTGGAGTTAACATTTTCCAATCTGTTTGTATGTGTATTGAGCCCTGTATTTATAGGCATTGGACATATGGCACTATTTAGTTCAGATAACGATGACAAGAAGTTATCTCAAGGTTCTCAAGTTAAGAGCAGTTCACTTTTATCATCAAGAAATACGGATGGTTCTGCTTTAAATAGAGCTACATCTACTGTAAAGACTTTAAATCCAACAAGTTCATCTCCTTTTGCAACCAGCTCTACAGCTAGAAGCTCTTCTTTTTCATCAAGTGCTGCCAGACCTGCAAGCACAAGTGCTCCGGGCTCCTTAAGTAGCACTCGTCCATTAGGTTCAACTTTGAATTCAACTACTCAAAGTTCAGCTTCAAGATTTCAGTCAAGCTCTACCTTAAATAGATCAACATTAGGTAACAGTACTTTACGTTCTACAGCATCTGCTGCAAGTACAACTGCTACCTCATCATTTGGTTCAACTGCTCCTAGAAGCTCCTTTACAACAGGTTCATCTTTAGCAGCAAGATCTGGTGCTACATCAAGCGTGTCTTCAACTACAAGACCTGCAAGTACTCTGTCTTCAGCAAGAACTACAACTGCTAGCGCAACAGCAAGACCATCAGCTTTTACTAGTTCGCGCAGTGCTCAGACAAATTCAACTTTTGCTTCAAGAGCTACAACTTCAGCTCTTAGCTCTACCACCGCAGGAGCAAGTTCTTTAAGAACTGCTACATCTGGTTCAACCTTGAGCTCAAGAACAACTTCAAGTTCCTTTGGCTCAGCTACCTCAAGATTGAATAGTACAAGTTCAAATGCATCTAGTTCAAATGCATTCTCAGCTAGTGCTCAAGACTTTACTCGTAAGATAGAACAGGCAAAAGCTGCTTTATCTACAGTACCAAGGGTAAGACCTATTAGTATCAACCGTGACGGTAAAACTACATTAGTAACCGAAAAGCAGGAAGTAACCGATGTACAGTATCGCCGTTTTGCTGCCTTTGTTGAGGAAAAGTGCGGTATTGTATTAGGTGAGGGTAAACAGTATCTAGTAAACTCACGTCTGTCTTCATTACTGAGCAAATTCCGTGTTCAGACAGTTGATGATCTTATCAACATGGCTATGGAAGAGAGACCTAATAACAAGGCTCAAGAAGAAGTTATTGATGCGATGACTACTAATGAGACTCTGTGGTTTAGAGATACCTATCCATATAAGGCTTTAGAGTCAATTATTCTTCCAGAGCTTGCTAAAAAAGCAAAATACCCTGTCAGAATTTGGTCTGCTGCCTGTTCTTCCGGTCAGGAGCCATACTCCATCGGTATGATTATCCAGGAACAGATGTCAAAGATGTTGCATATCGATCCTAAGCAGACACAGATCATAGGAACTGATCTTTCACCTGAAATGTTATCAATCTGCCGTCGTGGTCAGTATGATGTACATGCCCTATCTCGCGGTCTGTCTCCTGAGAGAAAAGAGAAATTCTTCAGACCTACACATACACCTAATATGATGGCAATTGATTCTAGAGTTAAATCAATGGTTGAGTTCAGACCAATGAACCTGTTAGGTTCATATGCTCTGATGGGGCGTTTTGATGTGATTTTCTGTAGAAACGTACTGATTTACTTCTCAAATGAAGTCAAAGCTGACATCTTAAGAAAGTTAACAATGTGTCTAAATCCTGGTGGATACTTAATTTTAGGCTCAACTGAGACTTTAGTAGGCGTTTCAGATAAGTATGAAATGTTGCGTTGTAATCCAGGCATTATTTATCACTTAAAGCCTCAAAAGTACGCTTTTAACTAACCAATTCTCTTCTCTAATTTAAAGCTGAACTGTTTTATGACAGTTCGGCTTTGATGTCAAAAAAACATCATCTGAATCTTAATTGTAAATAACTCCTTATAAAATAAGCCTAATTTTACTTTGGCACACTAGTTGCTTTAGTCTATATATATAGAAAACATTTTGTTTATCGTTATTTGGGAGTCAAAGATGTCATTAGGTTTTGATAAAGTTTTTGGTGTTCATCAGTACACCATGGGAATTCGAAACCAGCGTGCTGAAGTTTTAGCTGGCAATCTTGCTAATGCTGATACTCCTGGTTTTAAGGCACGTGATCTGGACTTTGATATTGCTTTTAAGCAGGCTGCACATGTGCAGATGCAGCAACCATCAGAAATGGTAAAAACTAATGATAAACATATGGATGAATCATCTATTTCTGATGAGCCTGAGCTTACATTAAAGTACCGCTTGCCATATCAGGCTGATACCGGTAACGGTAATACTGTTGAGGTAAGCTCAGAGCGTATGAAATACATGAACAATACCATGGAATACCAGGCTACATTAACCTTTTTAAACGGACGAATTGCCAAGCTTAAAAACGCTTTGCGTACTGGTAGCTAGTAGGAGATAAAAAATGGGTTTATTTAGAATTTTAGACATTGCAGGTACTGCAATGAATGCTCAGTCAGTTCGTTTAAATGCAACTGCTTCTAACTTAGCTAATGCTGAATCTGTAAGTTCATCAGTTGAGACAACTTATAAAGCAAGACGTCCTTTGTTCTCTGCTGCTATGGATGAAGCTTATATGGCTGAAAATACTCAAGGTGGTGTAACTGATCCTGTTACAGGTGAACCTTACGGTGTAGGAGTGTCTTTAAAAGGTGTGGTTGAATCAGATGCTCCAACCATCAAAGAATACAATCCTAATCACCCACTTGCAGATGAGAACGGTTATATTTACAGACCTAATGTAAATCCTGTTGAGGAAATGGCAGATATGATAAGTGCTAACCGCTCTTATCAGACCGCGGTTCAAGTAGCAGCTAATGCCAAAAAAATGATGACAGCGACCTTGCAGTTAGGATCTAATACTAACCTGTAGTAAGCAATCTGATAAACAAGCTTTATCTTCTAAAGCTCAAGGGTAAAAAAACTTTGAGCTTTATTCTTTCTAAATCCTCATTTATAAGTTCATATAGCAGTGCTTTGCTTTATAGATCATATTAAGAAAACATATTGATATTTATCAATATGAAAAGTATCATATAGATAAATATCTATATGAGGAATAAACATGACTATTACAGATATTGCAGGTTGCTGTAAGGCATTATCTGATGAAAATCGCTTAAGTATTATCAAAATGTTAACTAAAGGGGAAAAGTGCGCTTGTTGTCTTTTAGAAACACTAAAAGTTACGCAGCCTACTTTGTCTCATCATATGAGTGTATTAGTTAAAAGTGGAATGGTTAATGCCAGAAAAGAAGGTAAATGGCAATACTATTCAATAAACTGTGAGAAATTTTCAGAATTTAAAGAATTTATCAGTTCAATTACTTGTTGTGAAAATTCAGCATCAAGTGATTGTTGCGAGAGCGATTATCACGCGAATTAGAACCGTAAAACAATTTTTTTGATATTAGAAAATAACTATGATCAGTACTTTTCAAAGATATTTAAGTGTATGGGTTCTTTTATGCATGGGAATTGGCCTTGCTTTGGGGGGGGCATTTCCGTCAATACCATTTTTTTTAGAAACACTGTCTATTCAAGGAATATCCATTCCTATTGCCGTTCTGATTTGGATTATGATCTATCCTATGATGTTAAAAGTAGATTTTAACAGTATCAATGAAGTAGGAAGTGCACCTAAGGGGCTTGTGGTTACCTGGATTGTAAACTGGCTGATTAAGCCTTTTACGATGTATGCAATCTGCAGTTTGTTTTTATTCTACATTTTCAAAAGCTTTATTATTTCAACTCTTGCAACAGAATATTTAGCAGGTGCCGTGTTATTAGGAGCAGCTCCATGTACTGCGATGGTATTTGTATGGAGCAGTTTAACTAAAGGAAATCCAGCCTACACAGTAGTACAGGTTGCAACTAATGATCTTATAATTCTGGTGGCATTTGTTCCTATTGTAAAATTTCTCTTGGGCATTTCAGATGTCACTGTTCCATACAGTACTTTACTTATCAGTGTTTTATTGTTTGTTGTGATCCCCCTTGTCGCAGGTATTATTACTAGAACCATGGTGATAAAGCACAAAGGCATAACCTATTTTGAAAATTATTTTATCCATACATTTGATAATGCCACTACAGTAGGTCTTCTTTTAACATTGATCTTGATTTTTACAGCACAGACAGAGGTTATTTTAGGCAACCCGTTACATATTTTGTTAATTGCAATTCCGCTGACAATTCAGACTGTACTCATATTTGCAGTTGCCTATATAGCATGTAAGCTATTGCATTTATCTCATGATATTGCAGCTCCGGCAGGCATGATCGGAGCTTCAAATTTCTTTGAACTTTCAGTAGCAGTTGCAGTGGCTTTATTTGGTACTACAAGTCCAGCTTCTTTAGCTACAACTGTTGGTGTATTAACAGAAGTTCCAATCATGCTGTTTCTTTGCTACGTAGCCAATAAGACAAAGAGGTACTTTTAAATGCTAAAGACCATAGTAGCCTTTATCTGTGTTCACAATTCGTGTAGGAGTCAGATAGCAGAAGCTTTAGGAAATCTTTATCTTAAAGATAATTTTGTCTGCTATTCAGCAGGAACCGATCTTAAAAGTCATATCAATCAGGATGCTGTGCGTCTTGTAAAGGAGCTTTATGGCATTGATATGGAAAATAATGGACAAAAGTCTAAACTCATAAGCTCTATTCCAAATCCTGATCTTGCTATCTCTATGGGCTGTGGGGTTACATGCCCTTTTATTGGAAGAGCTTTTGATGATAACTGGAATTTAGAAGATCCGACAGGAAAAGGGGATGATGTTTTTATAAGTGTTATAAAGGAGATTGAGAATAAGGTTCTCAAGTTAAAGGACAGTTATCATCCGTAATATCTTAAAAATGGCGATAAAAGATAAAACACTTCGTCATAAGCCATCTGTATAATAAAAAATGCCCCCAAATTTTACTTTGGGGGCATAAAAAGTATAGCTAGATACTTACTTAAATTCCTTCAAGTTTGAAAGCTGACAGCTTCTCTAACAGATCTTTTGCAGCTTCTCTTAACTGCTCAATCTCAACATTAGAATCCTGAGAGCTGTTAGCACTCTGCTGTGTTAATGAGCTTACACCCTGCATGTTATTAGAAATCTCAGAGGTTGCAGTAGTCTGCT
>DKDL01000090.1:10364-12141 GCA_002449335.1 Succinatimonas sp. UBA6849
CTACATGGCTGTTAATGTCATTTAAGATATTTGTAACACCTGATGCACGCTCAGCTAAGTCTTTCATCTCACCTAAGGTGTTGGTCATAGACTCATTAGCACTGTTAGCATCAGACTGAATTTGAGATACCATCTTGGTAATTTCCTGAGTTGAAGATGATGAACGTGAAGCTAAAGCACGAACCTCATCAGCTACAACAGCGAATCCCTTTCCAGCTTCACCAGCACGAGCAGCCTCAATAGCAGCGTTTAGAGCAAGTAAGTTGGTTTGTGAAGCAATATCCTCAATGGTCTGAACGATAGTACCGATCTTGTTGGTCTGATCAACTAGGGTTGAGATTAACTCTGCATCTTTCTTGGTCTTTTCAGCCTGGTTTCTGATGTCATCAATAACACCTTCAACCTCGGTTACACCATGCTCAGTGATGTTCTGAGTATCGTTAGCATTGGTTGCAGCGTTCTCACAGTTCTTAGCAATATCTGAAGTGGTTGATACCATCTCATCAGATGCTGCTGATACGGTTACAGAACGACTCTCTGCATCAGCAATAGCCTCTGCAACAGATGAAATCTTGCTGTGAATGCCTGCTAACTTCTCATCAAATTCGCGGTATGACTTAACTACATCTGATAAAGAGTCACCAAGTTTCTGTCTCATTTGACTTGCTGAATCAAATACATGACCGAACTCATCTTCAAGGTTGTTTTCAATCTTAAAGTTGAAGTCACCTTTAGCCATACGACCGATGTAGTTAACTAATAAAGAGAAGTTTCTCTGAATGTAGCCTGAAATTACTTTTGAAATTAAAAGAGCAATGATTACAGAAATAATTGCTAAAGCTATAGAAGCATACATTGGAGTCTTAGAGGTATTAGCTCTGGTTAAGCTTGTAGATAAGCTTACCTGCTCATCAATTAGCTTCTGGTATAACTCTAAGCATCTGTTGGTTAAAGGTAATACATCTGCGATGTATTCATCTAAAGCGTCATTGATTTTATTAGCTCTTACTAAAGGAACAACGTTTTCTTTGTAGCTTGAAGCCAATTCATTAACCTGTTTTTTTACAGTCAGAATGTTGTTCTTGTAAGCCTCAGATGATGGCAGATCACCGATGATGTTTTCATTCATAACTGAAGATACTTTTGCGATCTCTTCAATCTTACCTAATGATTCGGTTATAAAACTATCATTATGATCATGGTTAGCTCTACCGTGTAGGTAGCTAATAATGGTGTCATTAGCAGCATCTAGAGCTCTTTGGGTATTCATTACACGAGTGTAGGATTTACCTAAAATTCGCTCTACGTTGTAGGAAGCATCAATATTATTTGAAGTATTTATTACTGAAAAGCCAGATGTAACAATAATTAGAATGTTTAAAATGCCAAAACCTAGCATTAACTTCACTCTAAGGCTCATTTTTTTAAGCAAGTCCATACTTATTCCCCATTATTTTTTTTTATAAAGTAATAATCATGCACCTATAAATTCATGACCACCAATTTTGCAATTGGTAATACATGTAAATTTAGCTAGCTGCACTATTGCCAATGTGTTTCTAATAATATTGTATACGGCATATTGTGCAAGATCTTTAAAATGAAAATTTTTTGCGAAGATTCTCACAGCAAATTGGATATATTTTGCAATTAAAAGACAGCTATCACAATTTTGTAGAACTAAAGGAAAAACAGTATATTACTAGGTATTTGAGTTGTTATCGTTACGGTTTTTTATACAGGTAAATTTGAGAATAATATGGCTAAACAGTCTGAC
>DKDL01000118.1 GCA_002449335.1 Succinatimonas sp. UBA6849
ATATTACCTTTAATAATCTAGGTGGTACCAGAGCCTGTGTTATTGAAATTAAAGTCTGCAAAGAAAAAGAAAGCAGAGCTAAAAAAGCTAATGAAGCTATAGAGCAGATTCTTGAAAAGCATTATGCTGATGCAATTTTTGAAGATGAGAACATAACTTCTGTTAATGCAGTTGGCATAGCTTTTTCTGGTAAAAACTGTTTTATAACTTGTAAAAAGATTAAGTAATCTGAATCTGTGTCAGATCCAAAGCTTTAGATTTAATCTTCGCAGAATAATTTTGTAAAATCATATAAAGATCAACACATTTTCATGAAATTTAAGGTATTCTCTTTTAGAGAAACTCTACGTATGTGCGAACTCTTTATATGATTATTAGTAAAAAGTCACTCCCCTTTCTTATTCCTGTAGCTGTTGGCATCATTGTTGGTGTAGCAGTTCTTTTAATAAAGCCTTCTACTGGTAAAAAACTAGGCGATCTTATCTATTCGAGCGGCATTTCAACTGAAGGTTATTCTTATGCTGTAAACAAGGCTGCACCTAGCGTTGTAAATATCTATGTAGCTAAATTGAAAGATGACTATGCAACTCCTGATACAAATTCTATTACCTCATCAGCTTCAGGTGTCATCATGGACAAACATGGCATTATTGTAACTAATTACCATGTAGTACCATCAGGAAATGAGCCTAATAAAGCAATCTTTGTGCAAACTCGTGACGGTAAAGTCATGAAAGCCTTCGTTGTAGGTTGTGACAGAAGAACTGATATTGCGGTTTTAACTGTCAGTGAAGATACTACTTTAACTCCAATTACCCCTGCTAAGAACGAGCCTAATATTGGAGATATCGCACTTGCTATTGGTAACCCAAATAATCTTGGACAAACCGTAACTCACGGTATTATCTCAGCTGTGTCGCGCTCTGGTTCTGGGCTGTTATCAAAAGATCAGATGAATATCCGTCAGGGTGTTCAGGAGTTAATCCAAACTGATGCTCCTATCAATCAGGGTAACTCAGGTGGTGCTTTAGTTGATACTAAAGGAAATCTCATAGGTATCAATACAGCTTCATTCAGTGGTGACAATACCTACGGTATTGGCTTTGCTGTACCTGTAAAGATGGTTCGCGAAGTAATGAATGAAATCTTACGTCACGGTAAAGTTGAGCGTGGATATTTAGGTATTTCAGATGATGAAACAACAGCACTAGATTCAGAGACTGGAGTCAGAATTGGTTATGTCGATCCTGAAGGCCCTGCTTTTGGAATTTTAAAAGTAGGTGATCTCATCACCAAAGTTGATGGCTACAGCGTACAGAATGTAAGAGAACTTATCGATTTAGTCTCTAAGTCAAAACCAAATACGGTCATGAATTTTGAAATTAAGCGTGAAGGCAAGGTAAAAGTAGAAAAGGTTACTTTAGCTGAAGATAATACTTCTGTTGACTAAATTTTCTTCAAGATAACAACGCCACAAGCTGATGCAGATTGTGCTGCTAAAGCTTGTGGCGTTTGTATTAGTAACTACATATAGCAGTACTACTTGATAGGTTCGATCTTTGTTAAGATCTTCTGATTACTGATAGCAGCAGAGATGTCATCTGCTACAGTAAGACCTGCTGTAGTTAACATGTCTCCTGTGATCTCAGCATTGATACCGTATTTGTACAGATCGGTAAAGTATTTCTGAATGATGAGTCTACCACCTGCTAATCTTAAAACAGTCTTTGGCAGAACATGTCTGAATAAAGCAATTGTACGTCTTACCTCATCAGGATGTACTGTAGGGCGGTTCTCAAGTGGAGTACCCTTAATAGGATTTAAGATGTTGATTGGAGTACTGTCTACCTGCAACTTACGCAGCTCTAAAGCAATATCAACTCTATCCTCTACACTCTCACCCATACCTAAGATACAGCCTGAGCAAATCTCAAGTCCAGCTTTCTTTGCTAAAGCAATAGTATCTTCTTTTTGCTTCATGGTATGAGTTGTGCAGATCTCTTTGAAGAAGTTTGGAGAGGTCTCTAAGTTATTGTGGTAGCGCTTCAGTCCTGCTTCTTTTAACATTACAAAATCGTCATAGTCTAAAAGACCTAAAGAACCGCAGCATGAGATCTTAAGCTCTGAGGTGATCTTTTTATATGCCTGTGCAATAGTCTTTAACTCAGCTTTGGACAGTCTTACACCTGCAGTTACAATTGAGAAGCGGTGCACGCCACGTCTGTCATTTGCCTGAGCTTCTTTAAAGAACTCATCAACTGATTTTAAAACAGACTGTTGAATTTCGGTATTGTAATAACGGCTCTGAGAACAGAATTTACAGTTTTCAGAACATTTGCCACACTTACCATTAGAGATACAGCATAGCTCAATTGCTTCTTTAAAGAAGTGTGAAGTAATTTTGCTGGCACTTTCCTTGAGTTCCTCAAGAGGAGCATCATATAGCTCTAAAGCTTCCTCTTTTGTAATCTCATATCCATCAATGATTTTATCTGCAAGATCTTTAAGTTGCACTTTTAGCTCCGAAGATAGGAAACGTGTCTTTCTGACAGTTTAAAAAAGAAAGCAGGATTTCATATCCTGTTAAATTGAGGTCACATTATACACTGTTTGGATAGGTTTTGTATGCATAACAGCAGATACAGCCTTCCATGCATAACAAGTTTTACTCTATGCCTTTATCCATGCTGTTTTGAGTATTTTATTCAATTGACTAAATTTATGGCAAAATTATCAGGTGTGTTAGCTAAAGTTAAGTAAAATAGCTCTATTACAGTACGTTAAATTAAACAGAAATGACCTGATAAAAGGTCTTTTACAGTCATAAAGATCCTACTTGCACTTACTAAAATAATTAAAGTGCGATATAACTGTAAGACCTTAATAAAACAAGAACATATGCTATGACGACATTAAGACTTGGTATTGATATTGGTTCTACCACCATCAAGTTCGTAGTGCTTGATGAGAATGCAAAGATTATTTACAAAAATTACGAAAGACACTTTTCTGAAACAGGCAATGCTTTTAAAAGAAACCTTGAAAAGGTTGCTCCAGTTCTAGGTGATAATCCTTTCTATATTACCCTCTCAGGCTCATCAGGTATGGGTGTTGCCTCAAGACTGAACTTACCTTTTGAACAGGAAGTACTATCTTGTACCAGTGCGATTAACTTACTTGCTAAAGAGACTGATACTGCCATTGAGTTAGGTGGTGAGGATGCAAAGATCACCTATTTAAGAGGTTCACTTGAACAGCGTATGAACGGTGCCTGCGCAGGCGGTACCGGCGCTTTTATCGATCAGATGGCAAACCTTTTAAATACTGACGCCAAAGGTCTTAATGATTTATCTAAAAAAGGAACCAAACTTTATACCATTGCCTCTCGTTGTGGTGTGTTTGCTAAGACCGATATCCAAGCTCTTATCAATGACGGTGCGCAAAAAGAGGATCTGGCTCTCTCAATCTTTCAGGCTGTCGTCAATCAGACTGTAGGAACTCTAGCTCAAGGTCGTGCTATTGAAGGTAAGACTGCCTTTTTAGGTGGACCTTTAACCTTCTTATCTGAGTTAAAAGACCGCTTTATTAAGACACTAAAGCTAAAAGATGAGGATGTCGTCTCAACACCTGACGCCTGCTACTTCGTTGCCATCGGTGCTGCAGTCTGTGATGAAGCAAAACTAACTACCTTAAAAGAATTATCAGAGCTGTCAAAAACTGCGTTAAATGCTGTAACAGAGACTAAAAATCACAGTGAGCCTCTTTTTGCCTCACGTGATGAGTATGATGCATTTGTTAAAAGACATAGTGAGGACATTGTTAAAAGGACCTCTTTTGACAACTATCATGGACCAGTCTATGTTGGTATCGACGCAGGTTCTACCACCTCAAAAATTGCAGCTGTAACTGACAAAAACGAGCTTTTATATACTATCTATGGCTCTAATCAGGGCTCACCATTGAACACTGTGGTCAATGAGTTAAAGGAACTCTATGATCACATGCCAGAGGATTGCTATATTGCAGGAGTTACAACCACAGGCTATGGTGAGTCTTTAATTAAGGCTGCTCTGCATGCTGACTTTGGTGAGGTTGAAACCTTTGCTCACTTGCGTGCTGCTAAAGAATTCTGCCCTGAGGTATCCTTTATCATGGATATTGGTGGACAGGATATGAAGTGTTTCTTTGTAAAAGACGGCACTATAGGCAACATCACCTTAAATGAAGCCTGCTCAGCTGGCTGTGGCTCCTTTATTGAAACTTTTGCTAAAGGATTAAACTTAAGTGCAGCAGAATTTGCTGACAAGGCTGTAGATTCAAAAGCTCCAGTTGATCTTGGTACTAGATGTACCGTCTTTATGAACTCTAAAGTAAAGCAGGCTCAAAAAGATGGTGCCTCAGTAGGAGACATCTCAGCAGGTATCTCCATTTCCGTAATTAAAAACGCGCTCTTTAAAGTAATGCAGTTAAAGGATGTGGACTCCTTAGGAGATCATATCGTAGTTCAGGGTGGTACATTCTTGAACAATGCTGTTTTACGCGCTATGGAAAAATTACTTGATAAAAAAGTAATTCGTCCTGATATCTCAGGTCATATGGGTGCCTATGGCGCAGCTATATTAGCGCATGAATCAGCAGCGCTTAAAGAAAAGGATGGAAAACCTTATGTTTCATCTATTCTAAAACGTGAAGAGCTCGATTCCTTTACCTATAAGACCAGATCTTACAGATGCCATAAGTGTGGTAACAACTGCATGATCACCATGCAGATCTTCCCCGACAACTCCCGCCACTTTACAGGTAATCGCTGTGAAAAAGGTATTGGCGGTAAGGTTACTAATTCTTTAGAGAACACTAATAATCTCTATCGTTATAAGTATCAGAGAGTCTTTGACTACAAACCATTAGATGACGATAAAGCACCTCGTGGCGTTATCGGTATTCCTCGCTGTTTGAATATGTACGAGGACTTTCCATTCTGGTTTACCTTATTAACTAAATTAGGCTATAAGGTTGTCTTATCTGAAGAGTCATCTGCAGCTTTATATGCAAAAGGACTTGCTACCATTCCTTCAGACTCACTTTGCTATCCAGCAAAGTTGGTTCATGGTCATATCATGAGTCTTATTGAAGCAGGCGTAAAAAAAGTCTTCTACCCATGTCTGCCTTTTAATCTTGTAGATAAAGCTCATCCTAATGACAACCACTACAACTGTCCTGTGGTCGCCTCATATGCTGAGAATATTCGTGGCAACATGGATATTCTAAAGACTGAGAATGTAACCTTCTTACAGCCATTCTTACCTATTAACAATCAAAAGCGTTTATGTAAACGCTTAATTGAAGAGTTCAAAGCAGAAAAGCTTACTAAAAAGGAAGTTGAAGCAGCTTGTAGCGCTGCCTATGCCGAACTTGAGCACTACAAACAGGATGTAAGAGATTTTGCTCAAAAGGTAATTCAAAAGGCTCGTTCTGAAAATCGCCACCTCATCATGTTAGTAGGTCGTCCATACCATATAGATCCTGAAATCAATCATGGTATTGCCGATATGATTGAGTCTTACGGTTTAGCAGTGATCTCTGAGGATAGCGTCTACCATCAAAAGATTAAAGCCAATAAAGTAGGTCTTATCAATCAGTGGAGCTACCATGCCAGACTTTATCATGCTGCAGAATTTGCTGTTGAGAATAAAGACGTAACCCTAATTCAGTTAAGCTCATTTGGTTGTGGTCTTGATGCAATTACTACAGATCAGGTAAAAGAGATCTTAGAAGAGCATCAGCGTATCTATACTTTAATTAAGTTAGATGAAGTTTCTAACTTAGGAGCAGCTAGGATCAGACTGCGTTCACTGTTAGCTGCTTTAGCTCGTAAATCAGTTCCTGTATTTACACCAATTCCATTTATCGATAGACCACACTTTACTAAAGAGTGTGTCAGAAAACATACTATTCTGGCTCCTCAAATGGCACCTATCCATTTTGAGTTTTTCAAGACAGTTCTCTCAAAGTTTGGATATAACGTCGTAATTCCTGCACTGCCAGATAAATCATCCATTGATTTAGGATTGCGCTATGTGAACAACGACATGTGCTACCCTGCTATTGTGGTTATAGGTCAAATGCTGGAGGCCTTAAAGTCAGGCTTATATGATCCTGACAATACCTCCATCATGCTCTTCCAGACCTGTGGTGCATGTAGAGCTACCAACTATATTGCCGTTTTACGTAAAGCTTTAAAATACGCTGGTTTCCCTCAGGTACCAGTCTTCGCTGTCTATGGATTGGAAACTGATGAGTTCAAGATGCCGACTGCGATGTTCAAAGATGCAATTAAGGCTGCAGTCTATGGCGATCTGTTAATGAAATTAACTAACAGAGTAAGACCTTATGAAGTACATGTAGGTGAAACTCAAAAGAACTTTGAAAAGTGGCTTAATAACTGCAAAGAAGAGCTTTTAAACAGTTCCAACAGACAGTACAAGCGTAATATCTTTGATATGGTAAAAGACTTTGAAAACATAGAAATCAACCATATTGAAAAGCCAAAGGTCGGCATTGTAGGAGAGATCTTAGTTAAGTATCACCCTGTAGCTAACAACTACCTTGAAAAAGAACTCTTTGAAGAAGGCGCTGAAGTTGTAATGCCTGACTTTGTAGACTTCTTCTTGTACCTAGCAGGCGACCCTATCATTGAGCATAACCTTTTAGAAGGTAAGCTCTTAAACAAGTTCTTTGCGCTGACTTTCATACGCTTAGTTGAGCACTACAGAAAATATGTTTATAAGGCACTCAAGAACTCAAAGAGATTTACACCTCCATTGAACATCTTTACTACAGCAAAGCTTGCCGGCAAGTTTGTATCTTTAGGTAATATGGCTGGTGAAGGCTGGTTCTTAACTGGTGAAATGGTTAAACTCATTGAAAACGATGTTCCAAATATCGTGTGTCTACAGCCTTTTGGCTGTCTGCCAAACCACATCACTGGTAAAGGTGTAGTGCACTCATTACGTCAAAGCTATAAAGAGGCTAATATCGTCTCCATTGACTGTGATGCTGGCGCATCTGAGGTAAATCAGTTAAACCGTGTAAAACTAATGCTTGGTGTGGCTAAAGCTAATCTTAAAAAGAAACAGGACTCTTAGTCACTCATTAAGACTGCATCTTTGGCTGTAGTTTCTCATACAGCCAGAGATTTTTTCAATTTCCTCTTTCCTAATTCTGTCATTTTCTCTAAAAAGATCTGCAACACAGATTTTTATCGAATAATTTTGAGCAAAAACAAGATGATCAAAATTAGCTTTTGACATCCTACGCTTTTGGTTAAATAATTAAACTGTAAGTTTAATTATTTAAAGGTAACAAGATGTTTAAAGTTTTAAAAAGATTATTCTTTCCTGTAATACCAGTACTCTTTAGTGCCTGCACTCTTGATGTCAATACCTGTAAGCATGTACCTAACCTTGAGGAAAGGTTATCTGATGTTTTTTATATGGCAGCTTTAGCTCCAAGTGCACATAACACTCAGATGTACTCTGTTTCTATCAATCAGGACTTAAAAATGGTTACAGTAAGATTAGATAACCAAAGATTGCTTAAAGTTACCGATCCTTTAAAAAGAGAGTCTTTAATCTCATTAGGTGCCTATGTAAGAGCACTTGAAACTGCATTTTTAGCCTATGGCTATAAAACCCAAACCAAGATAAAACAAGATCACATCACTCTTACTTATTCTTTGGATCTCAATAATGAGAATACCTCTCCTGACAGGAAGATCTTGTCATTGATGGAAAAGCGCCATACCGACAAACGCAGTTTTAAACTGGATATGATTAAACCTAGCGTCTTAGATAAGCTTAGTCTGTCATACAAAAACACTGAGTATTCAGCACATAACACCTCAAACTTTACCTTTTTTAAAGATACCTTCATCAAGGCTTTTACAAAACAGGCATTTGATAAAGCAACAGCTAAAGAACTTTCTTTGTGGATGAGATTTTCAGATAAAGAAGCTCTTTTGCATAAAGATGGACTCCCTGCTGAGCAACTAGGAATATCAGGCATGAAGAAGTTCTTTTATTACACCTTTTTTGACAAAGACTCTGTCATAAAAGACAGTTTTGCCTCAAAGAGTATAGAAATAGCTAAAACTCAGGCTGAAAATTGCGCAGGCTATCTTGTATTAAAGTCAGAGACTGACAGCTTTGATGATCTGATTAAAACTGGCAGAACTTTATATGAATAATGTGGTGACAAGGAAAAGTCACTACATTATTTAGAAACAGCAGATCACATCCTAGGCAAG
>DKDL01000109.1 GCA_002449335.1 Succinatimonas sp. UBA6849
CTCATCAGTAGATCCTGTTTTAGATTTGAATCATCTCTTTTATCTTTCAGTTATAAATATACATTATTTATAGCAGCAGAACTGCAAGATACTGTCATTTTTTGCCAATAATACTGAAAAGTATGAAAATTACGCTCACTTTTATTAACTCTTATTATTAAAAAGACAGAAAGCAAGATTTTTCCAATAAAAGCGAGAGCATAAAATTGCATCTTTGTTTTTAGATTTAAAGTAATAGCAACTAGTTAAGTGCACTAAAAAACAGGTGCACTAAAAAAACAGGTCTGCTGAAAAATTAAGTGCACTAAAAATTAAAAAAGCATATCTTAAAATAAAAAAAGCAGGATCTTAAGATCCTGCTAAATTTACAGAGATAACAACTTACTCTTTATGTCTTATGAATTTTGTAAATTGCTCATACTCATTATTTTGAAGATAGAGCTTTTGCAATTTCCTCTAAGCTTCTACCTTTAGTCTCAGGCATCATACCTAAGCACCAGATTAACTGTAGGATCATCATGAAGCAGAAGAAGCCGAACATGTAACCTGCGTCAAAGTGAGCAATTGCAATTGGGAATACTAAGGTTAAGCCTGCAGCAAAGATCCAGTGGGTAAAGCTACCTAAAGACTGACCTTTAGCGCGCTGATCGTTAGGGAAGATTTCTGAGATGAATACCCAGATGATAGTACCTGAACCGATAGCATGAGCTGCGATGAATACAACCATACAGATTAGAACGGTCATACTTACATTGCCCAATGATCCTGAAGCTTCATGCTTGATGTTTAAAGCAATGTCATGAACTTCCTGAATGCTCTCACCGTCAAATACTACGTTAGTGCCAGTGTACTTTGAAGGAGCAGTAGCTTCAGTTAAAGCCTGCTTTGCTGAATTGAAATCAGCAACTGCTTTTTCATGATCTTCTGCGGTGAAGTAGACCTCACCTTTATCCATTTTGATTAACTTATCAGCACTAGATGCTGTATCAACAGCTGATGAAACAACCTTTAATTCATCATAGTGGAAGAAAGCATAGGTACATACTGAAAGACTTACGATATAGCCTACACAACCGATGATAAGTAAGGTTTTTCTTCCTAAGATATCGATAAGTCTAATACCGATAAAGGTTGCAATTAAGTTAGTAAAGCCTAAAGCGATAGATGCAGCTACTGGATCTTCCATACCAGCTAGACCTAGCAGTCTTGGCGCAAAGTACAGAATGATGTTAATACCTGATAACTGGTTGAATGCTGCAATTAAGAAAGCAAATAGGATTGGGTAGCGAAGACGCTTGGTGAAGAACTTAGTCTTGCTCTGATGAGACTTATCTTCTGACGCTGCACTCTCTTTTACAGACTGAACTAATTCGTCTAATTGAGCATCAGACATCTTAGGGTTAATTAAAGAGAATACGTGTCTGCCTTCAGCATCCTTTTTAGCATTAACAATTAACCAGCGTGGTGACTCAGGTAATGAGAAGCACATTACGGTATAGATTAAAGCTGGTAGTAACTGAATACCTAACATCCATCTCCAAGCAGTCTCTTCTGGAGCTAAATGAATAATGATGTAGTTAGAGAAGAATGCCATTAAGATACCGAATACGATGTTGAACTGGAATAAACCGGTTAACTTACCTCTGTCGCCAGCAGGTGAGATCTCAGAGATAAATAGAGGGGCTGCAACGGTTGAAACACCAATACCGATACCACCTATGAATCTGAAGATAAAGAATGATGATACGTCCCAGGCAATAGCTGAACCTATAGCACCTACAACGAATAACACACCGTTTGCAACTAAGGTCTTTTTTCTACCGAATTTAGCTGCTGGGATACTACCGATTAGAGAACCTAATACAGTACCCCAAAGTGCTGCTGAGATAGCAAGACCATGCATTGATCCGCTTAATGACCATAACTGCTGAATTTTGCTTTCAGCACCTGAAATAACTACGGTATCAAAACCGAAGAGAAATCCTGCTAGAGCTGAAGTGATAGCCCAGAGTAATAATTTCTTGTTCATGACAATAATCCCTTAAAACATTGTTCGATTGCCCAGAAAATCTGAATTTATATATAGAAAACTTCAATAAGTAAATTCAGAAGATCTGATTTTTGTCTGGCGCAAATAATCTCACAAGCTTGAAAAATAAAAAATGCAATGCTTTCACAAAATCTTATGCAAAATTTTGCATAAACCATAAACCAAAGCTCATTTTTATGCTTTTTGTAAAATTTTGAAATGAAAAATGTGCAAAATTTTGTAAATTTTGAGGTGAAATTTGTTAAAAATAATTCTTATAAATCAATTAAATGAAAGTAAAAATTAGAATTAAGATCAAATGTAAATTAAAAGTAATTTATTTGAAAATTACAAAAACTTTACTGTGCCTTTGCAAAAATTTGCATTAAAAATTTTGAAAAGAGCCAAAAAGCAAAAAATTTTATTCCACAACAAAATTTTTCATTTGTATAATTCGCAAAAGTTAAGTTCATGAAAAATTCAAATGAAGCCCTTGTAAATGAATTTTAATTTTTAAATTCTAAAAGTGCTTGTGAATTTTGTTATGACGGTTTTTACGGTGATGTGTATTTATTGTTATGGCTAATATTACTGAAATTGCAAAAGAGCTTGGTATTGCTCCATCAACAGTGTCTAGAGCATTAAAGAAACCTGAATTGGTTTCTTTAGACACCAGACACAAAGTTTTGCAAATGGCAGAAAAACTAGGCTATCTACAAAAATTAAGAGACGATGCCACTGCTGCTACTGCTACCAATTTAATCGGAGTTATCGTAGCAGATCTTACAAACTCGTTTTCAAACCAGATTGTTAAGGCAGTTCACGATACTTTAGAGAACAGCGGTTACTCAGCAATTGTGGGATGTAATTATGAGCAGAGCAGTATTGAGAACCGTCTTCTAAAGCAATGGGCCTCTTTAAATTTAAAGGGACTCATCATTATGCCTACAGCTCGTTTTTCAAAAACTATTAACTCTGTAGAAGCAAACTATCCGATTGTCTTGGTGGATAGAAACAGTGAGGATTTGTCTTTTGACAGTGTGATAGAGGACAACCGTTATGGGGCAGGTCAGGCTATTGAGCATTTACGCGAATTAGGTCATGACAGAATTGTCTTTATCACTGGTGCAAGACGTGTTTATACCTTCAATGAACGCTGTTTGGGTGTTGAGAGTACAAATCAGGCTGCTACCAACTCATCAAGCGTGCAAATTGAAGAGATTGATGCAGAGTCTTATGACGAATTGTTCATAGGTGCCTTTGAAAAGACCAACATCCTCATGATGAAGAATAAGGCTTTAAGACCTACAGCTATTGTTGGAGCTAACAACGCTATCACTGCAGGTATCTTATATGCCTTGAATTTAAAAGATTTTAAGATCCCTACAGATGTATCTGTAGTGTCATACGGTGACAGCGACTGGTGTCGTTTCTATCCAACACCAATTACTTCAATGTGTCAGCCAGTAGATGAGATGGGGCGTGAGGCTGCCTCAATCTTGCTAGAAAGAATTAAGGGTAAACAGGGAGATCCTGAAAAGATCTGCCTTAAATCAATGTTGTTAAGAAGGGCATCTAGTTCAGAACTTCAGATGTAATCGTTCAGTCAATTCAAACTTTGTGAGAGTTATCATGTTAGATTTTTCAAAATATCAAGGAAAGAGAATTAAGTGCGCAGGTTTAGGTGAGGTTCTATTTGATGTCTTACCTACAGGCGCAAAAATTGGTGGTGCTCCTGCTAACTTTGCGTTTCACTGTAAGCAGCAAGGTTTAGAAGCTATGGCTATTAGTTCTGTAGGAAAAGATGCTTTAGGCTTTAAGGCTCGTGACTTATTAGCCTGCAAGTTCCTACCAGCTTTGCTTTTAGAAAACGACAAGCAGACAGGTGCTGTAAATGTTGATTTAAGTGATGATGGTGTACCTACCTATACTTTCTTAGAAGATACTGCTTATGACAACATTCCATTAACTCCATTACTCTTAGAAACCGCTAAGAGCCTTGATATGGTGTGCTTTGGCTCATTAGCTCAAAGAAATAAACCATCTCATGGAACTATCATGGCCTTTTTAGATGTAATGAAAGAAGATGCTTTAAAAGTCTTTGATGTTAACTTGCGTCGCGAATACTATTCAAAGGATGTAATTGAAGAGTCATTAAAGCGTTCTGATGTCTTTAAATGTAATGAAGATGAATTACCAATTCTAAGCGAGATTGCAGGTCTTAAAGACTGCAATGCTGACAGATTCTTTGAGTATCTGCAAAATAGAGGTATTGATTGCTTTATCTTTACTGAAGGCGCTAAAGAAAGCACTGTGTATCTGAATGATGAAAAGTCACTACTACCAACTCCAAAAGTTGAGAATGTTGTAGATACAGTAGGTGCAGGAGACTCCTTTACTGCAACTATTATCAGCTCTTTAATGAAAGGTGAACCTTTAGCCAAGGCTCATGAAAAAGCTGTGAATGTAGCTGCCTATGTATGTACTCAAAAGGGCGCAATGCCAGAAATTCCATATAATTTTATTCGTTAAGTTTTAGCGATAGCTAGTTATTGTGACTGTCAGGTTAATTTAAACAGACAGTCAAACAAACTAAGGATAGATTTATTCAATTTCCAGTCAAGGCTTATGCCTTATATAAGTAAATCTTGTGTTTCCTCATTTTCTTAGTGTTTTTTCCATCTTTGGTCTCTCTCCAAAGGTGGATTTTTTTTGATCTTGTGTGCATTTTTATCACTTCCATTATAAATCCTTCCAAAATATCGTAAAATCAAGCATAAATATGGGATTAAGTGACCAATTGGTCACAAAAAAATTACAAAAATTACAACAAGTTTAAAACAGCTCTCTCTATTTTATGGAGTCTACAATGTCGCTCAGGAAGAGACTTACAGTTATTTTTACTGTGATGTGCTGTTCTATCAGCTCTACTTATGCACTAGAGCTTACAGTATGGGAAGATTACAGTAAGGGATCAGGTTTAGCACAAGCTATTAGTGCCTTTACCAATGAGACTGGCATCGATGTAAAAGTTGAAGAAAATACTTACATTTATGCTTTGCAAAAATTACGTTTAGATGGACCTGTAGGACAAGGACCAGACATTATTTTGTTGCCAAATGACCAATTAGGCATGGCTGCTAAAGAAGGCATGATCGATCCTGTATATCTTACAGATGATGAAAAGACACAATATCCAAATAATGTTATTGATGCTGTATCAATCGATCAGGTTTTATATGCAGTACCAAAGAGTATTGAAACTCTAGCTATCTTTTACAACAAAAAATACCTTTCAAAACCTTTTGATACTTTAGATTCTTACTTTAAATATACAAAACTTGAAAAAGAAAATGGCAGAAATGGATTTGTAGCAAAGTTCGATGATCTGTTCTATGCAATGCCAATGTTATCTTCACACGGAGCTTATGTCTTTGGTAGAAACAAAATCGGTGCCGTAAATGTCAATGACGTAGGACTTGACAGTCCTCAGGCTGTAAATGCCGTAAAAGAGATTAAGCAATATTATGATGCTAAGTTAATTCCAAATGTTGTAAATGGATTAAATGGCTCTTCAAATTTAGTCGAAATGTTCTGTCAGGGTAGAGCTGCTGCTACCATTTTAGGTTCATGGGACGTAGGTTCAGCTCTTAAGAGTCATGTTGATTTTGCCACTGCGCCTTTACCTGTAAACAAAGAGGGTAAGCAGATGGTTGGTTTCTTAGGTGTAAGGGCTTTTGCTATCTCTCATTGGGCAAAAGATTATGATGCGGCTTTGAAGTTGGCTAAATTCTTAACTCAAGATAGGTATTCAAAAACAAGATTTAAGCTTACTGGAGAAATTCCGGCCACCTCAAATCTATTATATGATCCTGAAATTCTGAACGATAAGTATGCTAATGCTTTTATTCAGCAGGCAAAGATTGCTGAAGCAATGCCATCTGTAAGTGAAATGCACGGCTTTTGGTTGCCATTTTCAAATCAGCTACAACGTATTTTAAAAGGAAAAATCTCTGTAGAAGATGGTCTGCATGAGGTGGTATACAACGTTAAAAAAGGTTATCAAAAATAAGTATCTAGTCTTTATCAAAAGATCAAAATGCTCTTTTTTGATGCTTTTTGCAGAAAAAAGAATTTTTTCATGCAATTGTGGTAAAAATGACAGTAAAAGGTTACCTTTTACTGTTAAAATAATAGTGTTCCATTTTTTTGTGGAAACCTATTTAACTAGGATCAATTTTTTATAAGCTATGACGATAGCAAAACAAAACAGCTAAGAGAGCTCGTAAGAAGTATCAGCTGTTGTAGTGAGCTTCCCGTTGAGAATAATGATAATTAAGGGACATAATAATATGGCTAAAGTACAGTCACTTCAGGATCCATTCTTAAATGCATTACGTAAGGATCGTATCGCTGTTTCAATTTATCTTGTAAACGGCATCAAATTACAGGGGCAGGTTGAGTCTTTCGATCAGTTTGTGATCTTGTTAAAGAATCAAGTAAGCCAGATGGTATACAAGCATGCAATTTCTACAATTGTTCCTGCTCGTGCAGTAACCATCAGCCCAGCTGAAGATAAGGATGAAGAAGCTCCTGCAGCTGAAGAATAATTTAGAGTTTGAGATAATATTCTAATGCCTCAATCAGAGTTTGAGTCTTTAGGCTCAACACTACTTGTGCATGTCGAGTTACCTCAGGCCCAATCACAAGAAGATTTAAAAGAACTACAACTCCTTGCTGAGTCTGGTGGAGGAGATGTAGTTTTTTGCGTTTCTTGCAAAAGAGAAGCTCCTGATCCAAGTACTTTTATTGGCTCAGGTAAAGTGGTCGAAGTATCTGATGCAGTCAAAGCTTATGATGTTCAGACTGTAATCTTTAACAACAAACTTACTCCTGCCCAAGAAAGAAACTTAGAGAAAGCCTTTGGCGTCAGAGTTATGGATAGAGTAGCTCTCATCCTGACTATCTTTGCGCAAAGAGCTAGAACCTATGAAGGTAAACTGCAAGTTGAGTTAGCTCAGTTGCAATACGAGCAGGCACGACTTGTAAGAGGCTGGACTCACCTTGAAAGACAGAAAGGTGGTTTCGGCTTAAGAGGTGGTCCTGGTGAAACTCAGATCGAGCTTGATAGGCGTGCCTTAAGAGAAAGAATTGCTGCCATCAAAAAAGATCTTGAGGTGGTAGCTTTAAGACGTGAACAGAACAGAAGTCTAAGAAAAAAGAACGCTGTGCCTGTAGTCTCCTTTGTAGGTTATACCAATGCCGGTAAATCCACTCTTTTTAACAGACTTACCAATTCTGACGTCTACGCAGCGAATCAGCTGTTTGCAACGTTAGATCCTACATTGAGAACTGTAGAATTGCCCGTAATTGGTAAAGCTGTATTTGCCGATACTGTAGGTTTTATCCGTCATCTGCCTCACGACTTAGTTGCTGCTTTTAGAGGTACTCTAGAAGAGACCGCTCAGGCTGACCTATTGCTGCATGTTGTAGATGCATCGGATGAGCACAAAGAAGCTAACATTGAAGCTGTAAATGCTGTTTTAAAACAGGTTGGGGCTGAAGATATTAAAACCTTGGTAGTCTACAATAAGGCAGACCTTATTGAAGACAGCGCCGATGAGATCATCCGCGATGATAATGGAGCTCCTCACCGCGTATATGTGAGTGCTCTTACAGGTTTTGGTATTGATAAATTATTATCAGCCGTAAGTGAGCTTTTATCTGATAATTTGTGCGAATTTACTGTTAAGATAGACGGACGTCACGGCAAATTAAGAAGCTTACTGTATGCCTCAAATGCAGTAGATAATGAACAGTATGATGACAATGGTAACTGTCTGTTAAACGTAAAAATAACCGCAGTAGATGCTGCAATTATTGACAGCAAAACCAATGGTGCCTTATCTGAAACCTGTGTACAAGACAAAAAGCCTTGGATACAGAGCAACGAATTTGATTTTGACTCAGTGAACTAGAAATATGGAAAATAATAAAGATCTTATGGGCTGGAATGCTCCTGGCTCAAATAATTCTTCAGATGAAGAAAAGAAGAGAGAACAGTCTTCTCAAGATCCTTGGGGTCGTGAGAGCAGAAGTTCTTCTGGGGACGATTTATTATCAGGTCTTTTAAAAACATTAAAAGATCTATTGGGCTTAAATGGAAAGCGTTCTTCTTCAAGAAGCGGTAAAGCACCAGCATCAGGTCTGAACGTCTTTACCCTAGTTGCAGTAATTGCTTTAGGCTTCTATATCTTTACAGGTTTTTATACTGTAAAAGAAGCTGAAAAGGGCGTAGTTTTAAGATTCGGTAAAATCTACGATGTTGTAGATTCAGGTCTGCGCTGGAAATTCTCTTGCATTGATACTGTAAATGTAGTTGATATTGAGCAGGTCCGTTCAATTCAGTCATCAGGTACCATGCTTACAGAAGATGAAAACGTAGTTATCGTAGAGATGGATGTTCAGTACAGAATTTCAGATCCTGTTAAATATCTATACTCTGTAGTAAATCCTGATAACACTCTATTAGAAGCAACTGACAGTGCCTTGCGTTATGTAGTAGGTCATACCTTAATGGATGATATCTTAACCTCTGGTCGTGAGATGGTGCGTCAGAACACTCGTGAGCTTTTAACCTCTATTATTGAACCATATAACACTGGTCTTACCATTGTTGATGTTAACTTCCTGCCAGCTAGAGCTCCAGATCAGGTAAAAGAAGCATTTGATGATGCTATTGCAGCTCAGGAAGATGAGCAGCGTTACAAGAGAGAAGCTGAAGCTTATGCCAACGAAGTTTTACCAAAGGCTGAAGGTCAGGTTCAGAGAATTAAACAGGAATCTGAAGCTTACCGTTCACAGGTAGTGCTAAAGGCCGAAGGTGAGGTTGCCCGCTTTGAAAAGGTTTTACCTGAGTACAATGCAGCTCCTGATATTACCAAGACCAGAATTTATCTTGAGACTATGCAGGAAGTTTTAGGCAAGAGTCAGAAGATCTTCTTGGATGTACCAAAAGGTTCATCTCCAGTTTTATATCTGCCAATGCCTCAGTCAAATAATAATACTGAGAGTGTAAAGGTTGAGACTAACCAAAACTCAACACCTGCAACAACTTCACAGAGTTCATCTACACAGCAGGTACCTTTAAGATCAGAGGAGCAGTATCCACCTCTGTCTGAGAGCACTCAAAACAGCTACGGAACTTCAAGCAGGAGGGTAAGATAATGAATAAGGGATTGCTTAATCTGCTGCTGATTGTAGTAGTGGTTTTAGGTTTTGTAGGTTTCAACAGCCTTTATGTAGTAAACGAAGGCTCTAAGGGCATCGTTACCAGATTTGGTAAAGTTTTAAGAAACTCAGATGGCAAGTTAAACATTGTTGATCCTGGTTTACATATCAAAGCTCCTTTTATTGATCATGTAAAAGATCTTGATGTACGTATTCAGACTATCAGCTCATCTGCTGACAGATTTGTTACCTCTGAGAAAAAAGACGTTATCATCGACTCTTATGTAAAGTGGCAGATCTTAGATGCAGCAACTTATTACTTAACCACAGCTGGTGGTAACAAGTTACAGGCTGAAGAGTTATTACGCAGACGTATTAACAACTCATTGAGAAGTCAAATCGGTCGTTTAACCATTCATGAGATTGTGTCTGGTCAGAACAATGGTCAGGATGCAGCTTTAGAAGAGAGTGATTTTGATACTGTTGTAGATAACTCTCAAAACGAAAATGCTGATAATTCATCTGCTGACAATTCAACACAGACAGCTTCAAATACTCAGGTTACAACACCAGAGGCTACTGTAAGTCAGTCAAAGCGTGATGAAGTGATGCAGAATGCTCTAAAAGACATCGGAGCTTCAGCTAAGGCTTTAGGTATCAAGATTGTTGATGTTCGTATCAAACAGATTAACTTACCTCCTGAGGTTTCAAATTCTATTTATCAGCGTATGAGAGCTGAGCGTGATGCTGTTGCTAAATTACACAGATCACAGGGTCGTAAAGAGGCTGAAGCAATTAAGGCTCATGCTGATAGGGAAGTTGTAGTGAAGATTGCAGAGGCAGAGCGTCAGGCTCGTTCACTACGCGGTGAAGGTGATGCAGAAGCTACCAGAATTTATGCAGAAGCCTACAAACAGAATCCAAAACTCTTTGAGTTCCTACGTTCTATGGACGCTTATAAGAATTCAATGAAGGGTAAGGATACACTTGTATTACAGCCAGATAGTGAATTTTTCAAATTCTTTAATGATGCAAATGGTACAAGTAAACCATAATTATGTATAATCTTAAGTTCGGTGAATATTTTTTACAGCTAAGGTTCTTCAACGAGGAATAAATAATGCCTAACAATGTGATTGTGCTTGGTACACAATGGGGCGACGAAGGTAAAGGTAAAGTCGCTGATTTATTAACTTCAAAGGCTAACATAGTAGTTCGCAGCCAGGGTGGCAACAATGCAGGTCACACCTTAGTTGTAGGCGATAAGAAAGTAGTGGTTCGTTTAGTTCCATCAGGAATTTTACACAAATCATGCTTATGCTTAATCGGCTCTGGTGTCGTAGTAAACCCAGGTGCTCTATTCGAGGAAATCGAAGAGTTAAACAAGGCTGGTGTTGAAGATGTAGAGAAGAGAATTAAGGTATCAGGTGCTAGTGCATTATTGTTACCTATTCATCCAGCTATTGATAAAGGTGCAGAGAAGTTACGCGGTAAGAACGCTATCGGTACTACTGGTCGTGGTATCGGTCCTTGCTATGAGGATAAGGTTGCTCGTAGAGGCGTTCGTGTAGGTGATCTGTACGATATGGAGAACTTTAAAGTTCGCCTAAAGAGCTTATTAGACTACAGAAACTTCATGTTAAAGAATTACTACAATGAGCCTGAAGTTTCATATGAGTCTGTTCTGTCTTATATCGAAGGTATCCGTGACCGCTTATTAGCTATGGTAGCTGATGTTTCAGAGATCTTAGCTGAAGGTCGCAAGTCAAATAAGAAGATCTTATTTGAAGGCGCCCAGGGTACATTCTTAGATATCGATTATGGTACTTACCCATTCGTAACCTCATCAAACACTGTAGCAGGTGGTTGCGTAACCGGTTCAGGTGCAGGTCCATTAGATATTGATTACGTTTTAGGTATCGCTAAAGTTTACACCACTCGTGTAGGTGGCGGTCCATACCCTACAGAGTTAAATGACGAAGTAGGTGAAGGTATCCGTAAGCGCGGTGCTGAGTTCGGTGCTGTAACCGGTCGTCCTCGTCGTACAGGCTGGTATGATGCTGTTGCAATGCGTCGTGCTGTAACCATCAATTCATTAACTGGTTTAGCTTTAATGAAGATGGACGTATTAGACGGTATGGATGAAGTTAAGATCTGTACAGCTTACAAGATGAAGGATGGTTCAATTCGTCAGTTACCTCCTTTATCAGCTCATGAGTATGAAGGCATTACCCCTGTATATGAGTCAATGCCTGGCTGGAAAGAGTCAACCTTTGGTGTAACCAAGTGGGAAGACTTACCTGTAAATGCTCAGAACTACATTAAGCGTTTAGAGGAGTTATCAGGCGCTAAGGTTGCAATTCTATCAACCGGTCCTGAAAGAGATCAGACTATTTACTTAGATGATCCATTTGCAAACTAATCTAAAGCAAAGCACTTTCTAAAGTAAAAGAAGGCCTTCTCAGCGATGACTAGGCCTTTTTTGTAAGTGCTGATATAAATACAGAATAGTCATCAAATCGCACAGATTTAAAGAGTTAAACATGATTAGAGAAATCGTCAAAGACGAAGAGTTTTTAAAGATCCCAAGTACTGAAGCTACAATTAAAGACAAGCAGGTAGCTATAGACCTATTAGATACTCTAGAGCATAACAGTGAGACTTGTGTAGGACTTGCAGCTAACATGATAGGTCATTCTTTAAATATCATTGCTGTAAATATCCATCAGAATTTGGTGATTATGTATAACCCTGTAATTGTAGAAAAACATGATCCATACGAAACTGAAGAAGGTTGTTTGTCTTTGGAAGGTGTAAGAAAAACTACACGCTATAAGAGCATCGTAGTTGAGTATGAGGATCATAAGTTCAAAAAGAAGTCTAAGAAGCTGTCAGGATTTTCAGCTCAGATTGTTCAGCACGAAGTTGACCACTTACATGGCATTATTATCTAGTAAATAGATAGTCTTGTTTTTAAGATGTGTATGAAAGAGGATCTTTCATTTACATCAAAAGTAAAAGCCACAGTAGTGGCTTTTATTTAAAGGATTGGTTGAAAGATAGCTGAACTTAGTAGAGTTACAATTACTTCTTTCTGTTGGCAGCTTTTTTAGCAAGCTCAATTAACATTTCTTTATAAGGGGAGTCATCAATAACATCCAGTGCTTTTTTAGCTTTTTCTACAGCCTCGAATGCAAAATCACGACATTTAGATAAAGAGTCAGTCTCTTTAATAAAGGTTAGTACCTTCCCTAAATCGCAATCTTTAATAGCCTTCTCAAGACCTTTTCTATCAGAGGTGTGTTTTAAAGCCAAAATCAAAGGTAGAGTAATTCTGCCATCTTCAAGATCCTCTCCTATAGACTTGCCTAAAGTCTGAGTGCTTGAAGAATAATCTAGCATGTCATCAGCTACCTGAAAGGCAATACCTAATTGTTTGCCATATTCTTTTAAAGCATTAACGATATTCTCTGGTGCCTTTTCTAGAACAGCAATACCTGAGGTGGTAAGCTCAAATAAAGCTCCGGTCTTACAGTAAATTGTCTGCTCATAGTCTGCAATGGAGATATTTAAGTCTCCCTGATTATGTAGCTGATTGATTTCTCCCATAACTAAGGCTGCAAGAGTTTCATTTACTAATGAAAAGAGTTTTGGCTCTTCAACATCATGCAAGCAGAAGAAACAGCGGGTAAATAAGTAGTCACCAGCTAAGACAGCAGCATGATTGCCTTCTGTATCATTTAAAGTGCTTACGCCTCGTCTTATAGTTGCTTTGTCGATGACATCGTCATGAACAAGAGTAGCTGTATGCAGAAGCTCAGTTGCTGAGGCAAACTTGAGCATTCTTTCATAGTTTTGAGAATTGTTTTGTGAATTTAGTGCATGCCAGGATAATATAGATAGTCTAGGTCTGATTCTTTTGCCACCAGCTTTAACCACATGTTGGCACATTGCATTTACATTAGCCTCATAGGCTGATCCTGACAAAAGGGTAGAGAGGATCTCTTCGACTTTTTGTAAGTCTTTTTCTATTTCATTATCAATTGTATACATGCTATAACTCTCACAAGATGTGATAATTGTAACATCGAATAATGAGTGAATAATGCATGAATTAATAAAAATCTTGAAATTGCACTGAATAAGCTATAAAATTCATAGCGCTTTTTATAGGTCGATTAATGCATTGAACAACATGTATTAATGAAAAAGCGTAATCCAGAGATAATTAATAAGTGTAAGTCTTGATAGAAGACTTGCAATTTACTTATTTTGTCTGTAAAATAATGACCCATTATCGCCCCAAGTGGGCACAGTTTTAATTGATTGCGGGAGCAGAACTCCTGCATTTACCCGGAGTTTGAGCATGTACGCAGTTATTTTTTGCGGCGGCAAGCAGCACAAGGTTTCCGAGGGCGACGTGCTAAGCGTTGAGCTACTCGATGCCCAGGCTGGCAGCGATATCGAACTAGATAAAGTTCTATTAGTATCAGATGGCACCAACATTAAGGTTGGCGCTCCATACTTAGATGGTGCAAAGGTTACCGCTAAGGTTTTAGGCGCACACGGTGGCGAGAAAGTTAAGATTGTTAAGTTCCGTCGTCGTAAGCACCACCAGAAGGTTACTGGCCATCGTCAGTGGTTTACCGATTTACAGATTACTGGCATTCAGCAGTAATTAGTTAGGAGAAAGGAATAAATGGCACACAAGAAAGCTGGTGGTTCCGTTCGTAACGGCCGCGATTCCAATGCTCAGCGTTTAGGCGTTAAAGCTTACGCTGGTGAGACAGTATCAGCTGGTAGCATCATCGTTCGTCAGCGCGGTACACACTTCCACGCAGGTGCAAACGTTGGTTTAGCAAAGGATGATTCATTATTTGCTAAGGCAAACGGTAAAGTTACCTTCGTAACTCGTGGCGCTAAGGGCCGCAAGTTCGTTGAGATCGTTGAGACTCAGCAGTAATACCGAAATTGGTTTACAATGAAAGGGCTCGCAGATGCGGGCCTTTTTAGTCTGTATTGACTTTTTATCAGTATCAAATAATTAAAGTGGCGCATACCTGCTGCCATCTTGTAATCTGGAGGATCATAAGGTGAAATTCGTTGATGAAGCCATAATCCGCGTAGAAGCTGGTGATGGTGGTAACGGTATTGTTAGCTTTAGACGTGAAAAGTACGTACCTCGTGGAGGCCCTAATGGCGGTGACGGTGGTGACGGCGGCGACGTTTATATGAGAGCTGACGTAAATCTCAATACTTTAGTTGATTATAGATTCACTAAATTCTATCAGGCAGGTCGTGGTGAAAACGGCGGTACTGCTGATTGTACTGGTGCTCGTGGTGAGGACAAGATCCTTTTAGTTCCTGTAGGAACTCGTGTAACCGATGTAGCAACAGGTGAGGTTATTGGTGATTTAAGAAAAGAAGGTGACGTATTATGCGTAGCTCGTGGCGGTCGTCATGGCTTTGGTAATACTCACTTCAAGTCAGCTACAAACCAGGCTCCAAGACAGAAGACTAACGGTACTCCTGGTGAGCGTCGTCAGTTAAAGCTTGAGATGCTGCTAGTATCAGACGTAGGTTTGGTAGGTCTTCCAAATGCTGGTAAGTCTACATTTGTAAGAGCAGTATCTGCTGCAAAACCTAAGGTTGCTGATTATCCATTTACTACTTTAGTTCCATCATTAGGTGTAGTTAAAACATCACAAGGACGTTCTTTTGTTATTGAGGATATTCCTGGACTTATTGAAGGAGCATCAGAAGGTGCAGGTCTTGGTTACCGCTTCTTAAAGCATTTAGAGCGTTGCCGTGTTTTAGTACACTTAGTTGATATTCATCCTATTGATGGCTCTGATCCTGTAGAAAATGCTAATATCATCGAAAATGAGATTAAGCAGTACGCTCATGAGCTTTATAACAAGCCTCGCTGGTTAGTTGCCAATAAGGTTGATTTAGGTACTGAAGAAGAGGCGCAAGAGATCTTGGAGAAGATCTCATCATCGGTTGAAGTAAAGCCTGAAAGAACATTTATCATTTCTGGTCTTGCTAAGACTGGTGTAAATGATCTTATCTATGCATTACAAGATCTTGTGGATGAGGTTAAGCAAAAAGAGCTTGAAGAGCCTGAGAAGCCAAAAGCTGAAGAATTCATCTGGACTGAACCTGAAGTTCGTGAAAACAATCGCGATGATGACGATTTTGACGATGATGAAGGTCCTGAGTTTATCTATAGGAACTAATCATGGCGGATATTCAGATTATTGTAGCGATAGCAAAGAACTTTGTAATTGGTAATGAAGGTCAGATCCCTTGGCATTTGTCCGAAGATCTTAAGCACTTTAAAGAAATAACTACAGGTCACCCTGTAGTTATGGGCAGAAGAACCTTTGAGTCAATTGGCCGCGTATTACCTAACAGAATGAACATCATGGTAAGTTCAACCTTTGATAAAGAAGTTGAAGGACTTACTGTTGTAAAGTCATTAGCTGAGGCTATCGCACTTGTTGGCGATAAGACTTTGATGGTAATCGGTGGTGCCCGTATGTACGCAGAAGCTCTGCCTTTAGCTTCAACTCTGCATCTGACTACTATCGACAAGGAATTTGCAGGCGATACTAAATTCCCTGATTTTACTCAATATCCTTTTAAACTACATGATGATGTAGCTTTCCATTCAGACAAGTGTGGTTTTGATTACCACTTCCAAACTTGGACTAAATAGTAAAAAAATAGGGAGCATTGAGGCTCCCTAAAACAGCCTCTTTTACAAGCCTTTAACAACATAGTTATTCTTTTCTACCTGTTTACTTTTCTACCTGTTCTACGTTTAGATCTGAAGTGGTATGAGTCTGCCCGTTGTGGATCTGACTGTTACCAATACTCTGTGAATATGAAACAGGTTCAGGCATCTGATCTGGTGGGTTACCTTTCATAGGATCCCAGCCTAAAATTAAGAGGTAAACGCCAAAGCCTACCATGAAGGCAAATGGTATATGCCAGCCATAACGTAACCAGTTAACGAAACTGCGAGCCTTGTGGAACATATCGCAGACAGCAACACCTGCTGATGATCCAAACCAGATCATAGAACCACCAAAGCCTACAGCATAGGAAATTAAAGCCCAGTCATAGCCTCCCTTGATTAGGCACAGCTGAGTTAATGGAATGTTATTAAATACAGCCGAAACATAACCTATAGCCATGGTAGACAGAATAGAAGCATCAGGTACTGACTCAATAGGTACAAGTTCTGCGCAGAACACCAAAGCTACCAAGAAGACAGTGCTCTCGTAGGATGTCTTTACAACTTTCAGATCAATTCTGGTGATAATCTCACCTAGGATAATTGCAAGCCAGATACCTAAGGCAGGGAACTCAAAGTAGTAGTTAAAGCTAATAGCTCCAATTAAGATAAGACCTACAACAGAGAGTTTCTTTTTATCAACTGATACGCTACTCTCTACATCTGTAGTAATAGGATGATACTTTTCCTGCTGCTTTGAAGCAAAGTAAGCTACGACTAAAATAGCAACAGTAGCAGGTAAGAATGCCTGAGCTAAAACCAGAGGATCTTTACCAAAGATCCAGATTAAAGTAGTAGTGGTATCACCTACAACCGAGCCTGCACCACCTGCGTTTGAGGCAGCGCAAATTGCTGCAACAAAGCCAATATGAACCTTACCTTTAAAGACGATCATGGCAATAGAGCCACCAATCATAGCTGCTGCAATATTATCTAAGAAGGTACTTAGTGCAAAGATACACAGTAAGAGGGCAAAGCCACCCCAGTGACCTTTAGGCAGGTAACGGGGAATAATTGAAGGTAGCTTTGAGTCTTCGAATACTTTAGCTAAGACAGAGAAACCTGGTAGCATCAAAGCTAAGTTTAAATAGGTATTCCATGAGCCATTTACAAACTGACCATCGGAATTAACATAGCCGATTAACTTTTTAATTACTGAAAAGCCATCAGTAAATTCGTATTTGTAAAAGCATAAGGAGAGAAGACCAATGATAGCTACTTTCATGGTCTTAGTGTAAAAGACTGCTACACCTACTAGCATTAACGCAAAGATTATCATTTCATAGCGAATGCCATAGAAGGTGTACCTAGTAAACAACGGTTCGCCTGCAAGGGCATAAGGTGATGCTAGTAATAGCATAGATAGCATCAGGAGTTTATAAACGTTTTTCATTTGCTATCCTTTAGTTATCCTTAGCTTTGTCTGTCACATTAGACTCTGTTTCAACCTTCTTATCTGAAGGTTTGTAAGAAGAGTCCTTTTCGTTATTGTCTACAGAAAGCTCTTTATTGTCCTTTGCTGTAGCATCCTGACTCTCATTGCCATCATGAATGTAAGCTTTGTCAGATGAAGCCTCTTTATTAGCAGTATCAGCAGGTGTCTCCTCATTAGTTGATGCTTCTGCTTGCAGATGAGCTAAAAGGGCAGTAGGGGCATCTTCAAAAGCTTCATGAACTCCTAAACGCTGTATCCATAACCAAAATGAGATCACGATAAAGTGAGCAAAGAGAATTCTTAGAGTAAGAACACCAATTAGATTTGAAAAGATAGAGATACAAAGTACTGCAATGATAGGTCCTAAAGCCCAGCCTGAAAGGTAAAAGACTTTAGATTTGCTTTGTTTACTCTGATTAAGCTTTGAGTGATTGAGCTCTTTTACAAAGTTTAACTGTCTTGTAAAGTTCTCATAGAAGAACACTGCTAAAGCGCCAGTGCAGACTATGATACCTACAAAGAGCATGGCAATGTTAATAGCAAGTGCAATAAAGAGCATACCAATCATGGCAACTAAGATATCCTGTTCATAAACAGTCTTAGCGCCGATCTTTGGTACCAAATAACGGATTAGCACAATACCTGCAATTGCAGAGAGAATGAAAGTTAGAACCACTGCAAGTGAAAATACAGTTTCGTCGGTTTCTAAAAACTGAGACCAGAGGTTAATACCTGCAAATAGAGAAACTGTAATACCGGCACATAGATATCCTACAGACGAGAATATAGCTGTGCGGATGATTTTTTCTGTCTTTTCCATAATGAACACCATAGTTATTTACGTATATCAGTACACCTTAAGTGCAATTCCTCGAGCTTGCGCGATTGTTATGTTTTAAGTAACTTCTATGCTTAACTTTATATATGTTTAAATTTATGTAAAAGGTGAATTATTTACTAGAAAATCCTAGCTTGTTATAGTAAAACTAAAATGTTAGATTATTATCAAAACAAATTTATAAAAATTCAAATTTGTGTAAAAAATTAAAATTATGCACAAAAATGATCAATAAAATGATAAGTCTTTAGATGTGATAAAGATGATAATGAAATAAAATTTCAATAATTAAATTTAATTTATTGAAAATAAACTAAAAAGCAGTATTATTATTTTTAATACTGCTTTTTAATCTGATTTTTTACTAAGTAAAATGTTAGTGAAGAAATCTAACTATTTAGATTCTCTTTTCTTTTGAAGTGATAAAACTGAAAATTTTTCTTGTTTTTCGAGTGCATAGCAGGTAAGTTTGTCGCCCCAAACACAACCAGTATCTAAAGCTACAATATGCTCCCTGTCGCATTGAGCATTTAAAGCAGCCCAGTGACCAAAGAACAGAGTAAAGTTCTCTCCTTTGTATTCAAAAGGAGAGCCAAAGTTAAACCAAGGATAGATATTGTCCTTTTGAGCATCGCTTACAGAGCAGTCAGAATGACCGTAATCGAGCACAAGCTCTTTTGAGCACAATCTCATTCTTGTAAAGGCACTTACGATAAATCTCCAGTAGTTAAGATCTGATGACAGCATCTTTTCATCAAAATGATCAGGATGATCAGCATACATATTGGCAAGTAAGACTTTGGTATGCAGAAGATCTTTTAAGACTTTTGAAATGACATTAGTGTGTTTTAGCGCTTCATCGATAGTCCATTTTGGATAGATACCAGCATGAGCTACAGCTATCTTTTTTTCAGGATCGACATATAAAAGAGGTGTGCTTTTAAAAAACTCAACATAGCTGTTTAGCTGTGGTGAATTTAGGATCACCTCTAAATTATCTTTAGCTTTGGCTTTGTGGTAACCAAAGTAAACAGCTAAAAAGTTTAAGTCATGATTACCTAAAACAGAGTGAATACGTCCAGGGTGTTTTGCTTTTAGCTCTGTGATTAGATTTAAAGTTTCACATGGCTTTGGACCGCGACCTATCAAGTCACCTGTAAAGATGAGTTCATCTTCGTTTTCGTTGTAGTTGATATTTTTTAAAAGTGCTGTAAATTCATCATAACAGCCATGAAGATCACCAAAGATGTAAGTAGACATTTGTTTTCCGTAAAAGCGCTAGATTTTATTTTTTGATTCAGAATCAAGGTTATTTAAGGCGATTTGTAAAAAAGTTCGTCAAATTCGTATTTTTTGACACTATTCTACCATTTTTGTATTAATTGTCGGTTATATTAGTCGTCTATAAAGACAAGCTGAATGTCCATATAATACACAGTAATCGTTAACTTTATGTTAAGCAATATACTGTTATAAGACAGAGTCTTGAACAGTATTAAGAGAAATCACTAAGAGTTTGCCATGCCGTTTATTAAGAAAAGTTTTATTACCGAGAAGTTACTGCCAAATGTTCCTATTGAAAAGGTCATAGGTCAGTATGTAACTTTAAAAAAGTCAGGCGCAAACTATACCTGTTGCTGTCCATTTCATCATGAGAAAACACCATCATTCAGTGTCACTCCAGCAAAGCAGATGTTTTACTGTTTTGGCTGTAAAGAGCATGGTAACGTCATAGATTTCATCATGAAATTAAAGAACCTGAGTTTCCCTGAGGCTGTTGAGGAGATTGCACAAAACGCAGGTTTAACCGTTGAATATGACACTACTAATACTCGCTCTAAAGATGAGGTTGATCTGCAAAAAGAGTATTACGATCTCATGGACAGATGTGCAACCTTATATACTCAGGTATTAAACTCACCTGAAGGTGCTCAAGGTTTAGAGTACTTTACTAAAAATCGTGGTTTGACCAGAGACACTATTTTAAAGTGTCGATTAGGTTTTGCGCCTAAAAATCCTCATTTCCTGCAGGAAAGATTATGTCAGGATCCCAAGACTGAGCAAAAGTTAATTGACCTAGGTATGTTAGTGCGCAATGACTATGGTGTGCACTCTATGTACCGTAACCGTGTCATGATCCCTATCTTTGACAGACGAGGCAGGATCATCAGCTTTGGTGGCAGAACCATGGGTGATGATAAGCCTAAGTACATGAACACCAAAGAAACTCCTATTTATCGTAAGCGTAACGAGTTATTTGGCCTATATGAGGTTTTAAAAGCCAATAACAACCGTCCACCTCGTATTGTGGTGGTCGAAGGTTATATGGATGTGATCTCTGTGCGTCAGGCAGGTTGTACCTATGCTGTAGCTTCATTAGGTACAGCTACAACTCCAGAGCAGATTAAAGAGATGTTCCGCTACACAGATAAGGTAGTCTGCTGTTATGACGGTGATAGCGCTGGTCGCCATGCTGCCTGGCATGCCTTAGAGACTGTAACTCCAATCTTGCAGGATGGTAAGGAAATTCGCTTTGCTTTCTTACCACCAGAGCATGATCCTGACTCTTTAGTAAGAGAGCAGGGCTTAGGTTCCTTTGTAAAATTCATAGATGAAGCTATGAGCTATCCAGAGTTTTTGATAGTACATAAGTCTCAAAGCTATGACTTAAAAGATCCTAATTCTTTATCAAACTTTATCTCAGACACCATAAAGCTGATTAAAGCTATTCCTTTAGTATCATTACAGTCGGTTGCTTTAAAGCTACTCTCAAAGCCATCAGGAATTTCAGAGAATCAGCTTTATGACATGTTAAAGCAAACTCATGTTGAACAGCCTCGAGCTTATGTAGCCCAAGAGAAAAAAGAACAAGAACAGATTGCTAAAAATGAGGTTTCAAGAGATTTCTTTAAAACACCAATGAGAAAACTCATGGCCTTTATTATTCAGCAACCTACAGTTGTATCCAATGTTCAAAGAGAATTTGCTCTAGATGAGTTTGTTGCTTTGTGTAAACGACTTGGTGTAAAGGGAGCTGAGGAGTTAGAAGGTCTTTTAAAGATCATTGCAGCAACACCTGATATAACTCCAGCTAAATTCATTGAACAGACACGTCAGACACCTTATGAAAAGATTGTAAGACTGTTAATCAGTGCTCCACTGAATCTAACCTTTGAATCAGGAGGAGAAATACGAGAGATCCCTTATGTTGACAGAATTGAGTATTTTGCAGATATCTTAAGTGAGGTTATCACAAAGCCACTAAAAGATAGAGCAAAAGTGCTTAGTGTGGAGATGAGTCAGGGTAAGATGGATGCATTATCTGAGTACACCCAAATCCAAAAGGAGATTTTGAGTAAAGATTTAAAATCTTGACGGGAGAGAGGGTAACCTGTAAAATAACCCCTCGAACAATGGCCCATTAGCTCAGTTGGTTAGAGCAGACGACTCATAATCGTTTGGTCTCCTGTTCAAGTCAGGAATGGGCCACCACTTAATCCTTCCAAAAAAGACTAATTGTTTTTAATTGCATTGTAAACAGCAGGGCACTTAGTATAGCTGTCTTCAGTTGCTGTTACATAACGTCCGTTCTGTTTAACCATTACAGATCCTTGTGAGCTACCTGAGATTAAACGTACCTTTTTGCCTACAGCATATTTGCATGAGAAAGGCATATCGACAATCAATGGACCATTATCTGAATCAATAGTTAATCTTACACCGTCATGGCGGTCAAGATATTTAGAAGCTGATCCTGCTGCTAAGGCTCCTAATCCCGCGCCTACGGCAGTGCCGGTGCTGTTTTTGCTTATAAGATTTCCTAAAAGAGCTCCGCCTACGGCACCTAAAATAGTATTTGAGGTGTTATCGTTCTTTTTATTGGCAATATCAATTGCTTCAATACCGGTAATGGTACCTTCATAATAAGTGTTAACAGTACCTGCTTCTGAAACTGGATTGGTGCAGGCATTTAAAGTAGCTGCACACAACATTCCAAGACAAGTATATCCAATTAGAATTAAATTCTTACTCATAGGATGATCCTTTTTGTTTAAAACTTTGTATATGTTAATCTTATGCATTCAATCTTAGTGTAAACTTAGAAAAAATTCAGTGACAACGCAAAAAATAATCACGAAACGCTTTTAATCATGTCTAAAAATATAAAACAGATCGCTTTTAAAGAGTACAGAGATCCAGTTGAACTTTATGTTGAAAAGTTAAACGACAAAGGTCAGGGTATAGCTTATTTTGAAAACAGTGAAATCTACCTTGAAGGTGTGATCGACGGAGAAACTGTTCTTGCAAAAATAGGTGATCCTTTTGCAAACGGCTCTAAAAGACGACCTGGTACAGTAATCAGTATCACTGAGAAATCTCCTGACAGAGTCGACTATAAGGACAAATCGCTGCAGTCTGTGATGTCTTTTGGACCTATAAGCTATGAAGGCACTTTAAAACGCAAACAGGAAATGATTGCTCAGGCCCTAAAGAGAGCCGGCATTGACAGCTGTAATTTAAAAACAGTTCAGAGAGCAGATCTTTCGGTTCCATCACGCTATAAGAGCATACGTTATTTTGCATTTTTGAATGAAAAGGTCGTAAACGGCTTTTATAAGGTTCATTCCCACGAGGTTGTAGCAGTGGAATGCTGTTCATTAGAACCTTTGTGGTTCTCTTCATTTGCAAATGATCTCTGTTCCTTTTTTACTGGTGAGAACATATCTGTATATGATGAAAAGTCACAGAAAGGGCTTTTGCGCTCTTTACTTCTGCGTGACACCATAAAAGAAAAAATGGCTGTTTTAGTGGTGTCAGAAGCGCCTTCAGAGATTTTTATAGACAGACTGAGATCTCAGTTTAAAGACAGGGTTGATTCACTGTATCTTAATGTGAATGAGAGTAATTCAAACAAGATCCTGTCAGAAAAAATGATACTGATATCGGGTAAGGAAGAGATCACTCTTGAGCTTTGCGGTTTTAACTATAAGGCAGGTCCGTTTACTTTTCTGCAGGTGAATTACCCTGTGGCTGAAATAATGTACAAGAAGGCTGTGTCTTTCTGTGGTAGAGACAGTAATAAAACAGCTCTTGATCTCTGCTGCGGTGTAGGAACCATGACTTTACCTCTGTCTGAGAACTTTAAGAAAGTGACTGGTGTTGAGATTGTACCTGAATCAATAAAAGCTGCCGAAGATAATGCAAAGTTGAATAATATCAGCAATGCGGAATTTATTGTCGGGGACATCAGAGATGTTATCGGTTCTCTTATAAAGAAAAATGACATCGCCTCGATCATCTGTGATCCTTCAAGAGTAGGTATCGGCGAGGATGCCTGCAGAGCTTTGGCAAAATTAAAGTCTCCGCTAAAACTTGCCTATATATTCTGCTCATTAAAGGCTTTAGAGCGCGATTTGAAGACACTTCATGACAACGGTTTTGAAATAGAGGAAGTTCAGGGGTTTGACATGTTCCCATATTCATCTCATGTCGAGACGGTCTGTTTGATGTCAAGGAAAGATAAATAAGTGCCTGAAAGTGGCGTATTTCCGGGCTTTTTAGGTGGTTTGGATTTGAAACCTAACTCCCCATTCTTTGTTACTTTTTTATGTAACTATATAAATGTATAAAAAAATCCTCAGACACAGATCTTTGGATTTATTTTGCCTAAATAAAACTAGTCGTCGACGTAATCTTCAGCTTTTTCGGCATTTTCATCTTCTTCATAAACAACGTTCATTTCAGATTCAGGCAATTCAATATCAAGAGCCTTTAAAAGTTCCTTCTTCTTGCCTACAACCTCAGAGAAATAGCCTCCATCAGGGAATATGGTCTGAGTTATGTTGGACAGAGCAGACAGCATCTTAACAGTTGAATCATAAGGTAAGCTCTTACCTTCATCTTTGGCTTTGTCAATCTTGCATCTGAGCATACAGAGAATACTGCAGGCAAGGAAATGAACGAATATCTTTCCTGTAAGAGTGTTAGACGATGAAATATGCAGTCTTCTGGCACCGGTAAAGTCTTTTAATTTTCTAAAGCCTAGTTCAACTTCATTACGTTCTTTATAAGCTCTGTCTGCTTCAACAGGATCGGAGATGATGTCTGAGACAAGAACACGGACACCTTTGCCTAGCATATATTCAAATTTGGCTGTGCTGGAAACAAAGACATCGCCGTTGTCATCAGCGGAGGTGTATTTCTCAAGGAAATCCTTTTCTTCATGAGTAAGAGACTTTTCATCAGTTTTCTTTTTATCCAGAAGCTTAGCCAGAGTACTTCTGAATGTATCTTCAGCGCTGTTGCGAAGTTCATGGTTAAGGTAAATATGCACATACATATCTCCCTTGAGTCTTGCTCTTTTAGTATTGGTATTACAGTTTAGAGGATAGCTCCACTTTAATTTCTCCGTTATCACACTCTGACCAAGTGAAAGGTTATAGTTACAGTCATCAAGCAGAGCGTTTAGGTTCTTAACAATGAGATTCTTACAGATGGAAAAGCAGGTTCGCATATTAAGAAGGAAACTCTGGTTATCCTGATACAGGTGGTGAATATTTTTAACAGAGCCATAACCTCTGTCAGCAACAAGGATCGCACTGCGGTTAAATCCCATGCGACAGTATTCCTTTAACAGGTGTGATACAGTTGATACATCAGGAGTTGCTCCGGAATAGACTCTGTAATACAAAGGACAGCCTGTTTTCTGATTTACAAGCATTACGATATTGATTTGCTTTAACAAATCACCATCCTTGTTATGTCCCCATTCAGAAAAATCCAGCTCTTTGGCACAGGTGGAGATAGAGGTTGAATCCAGAGCGTAGTAGTCGTTATTCTTCTGCTTTTCCTCTTCATAAATACAATACTGATTGAGTTTTACAAAAAATTTATCAAGCTTTGCTGAGTCAACATGCTGTAAGAACCTGGTAATGCAGCCTATGTCTAAAGGTCTGTGGTATGGAAGTCTTGTAGCTAAGGCAAAATCCTCATACAGGTACATTGCCTTTTCAGGCTCTAATATCTTGAAATAAGCCAAAGACAGAAGCTTTTGTGTTGAATTGTAGGTATTAAAGGTATCTCTAAGTGCTTTTGATAATGGTGTATCTGCTATAACCTCATCAAGTAGCCAGGTAGCTCCGGCATGGACCACTCTAAGATCCTTTGCCTTTCTGACGAATAAAGTGTTGTCTTCGATGTCTTCAAGCTCATCAGCCTGAGAGAACTCAAGTTTATAACGTGTAAGTTTGCCTTTGGATTTAAATTTATGTAAATGGTCAGAAATAAATT
>DKDL01000108.1:0-10007 GCA_002449335.1 Succinatimonas sp. UBA6849
GGAAACACCTCCCTACTCGATGCTTACAAAATATCAACTGTTACTTTTTGTCGTTTGTAACCACAACAGTTGAACGAGGAGGAATAGTCATAGACTTACCTGCTGTAAGCTCTTTTAAGAACTTCTCTTCAAATTCAGGAGAAGTTCTTGTAGCTCCATAGCTGTGAACAGATAACTTTTCACGAGCCAGCATTTCATATAGACCTTCAAGACCTTCACCGTGATCATAACGGCGAACGTTTCTACCTGATAGAGGAATTAACAGATCTTCACCTGAATCCTCTGTATCATCTGAACCGCAGTCCTCTGGCATATAAGTAGCAGCTAGAAGAGGGAACAGGGCAGAGCCTTGCTCTACTTTAACTTGCTGTCTTGAGGCATTAACAAGTACGATACTGAATCTGGTGTCATAAAGACGGATAAAGCCAAAGTAAGCACCACCTGCGCAGATGAAAATCATTGAGCCTTTTGAGAAGGATGAATTTGAACGACGCAATGCAGCTAACTCAGTAATTACGCTCTGAACATCATTTGAGTTTACGCTTACATGTCTGTCCTTCATGGCCTTAAATGGCAACATATCACGAGGACCAACATCAAATTTAGCAATAACATCGCCTAATTCATCGCCTTGGTATACACAAGGAATACCACGCCAGGTGAATAGACATGCTAGAGCTGCTAGGTACAGATACTTGTCACCGCCAATGATGTCATAGAATCTTGGTAGCTTGTAGTTATCTAACTGGTTTAATAAGCACAGTTTTACCTGCTGAGAAACACCAACAGAGAACTCTTCACAACTTCTTCTTAAGTCATCGCCAGTATAAGGGGTAGGATCGCCATTTAAGTTGATACCACCAAAGAATGATCTTAATGGGCTTAAGAAACCGGTGTAGTTGATAGTACCGTCGACGTTACCTTCATTGCAGATAGCATAACGTGGATCAGAACCGAACTGACCTAACATCAGGCAGTCTAGATGAGTTTCTCTTGCAGCCTGACAGATCTGAGACAATCTTTCTAGGTTGTTTCTGGCATTACCGTTATCACCAATCTGTGAAGCATCATCGATAACCCAACCATCAATACCGTATGGAGGACGTGTCCACTTTCTTACAACTGAGTTGCCACCTTCAAAGATGCTATAACAGGTCTGATAGCTAGAGTAATCAAGTTTTGGATAGTTTGCCTTATCATCAGATACATAAGCTTCACCTTCTGAGGTGAAAGTGTAGTATTCGCGATATGGAGAATCCTTATGACGCAGTGCACCTTTACCGGTACGCTCCTGTCTGTCAAACCATGGATGAGTATCACCGGTGTGATTGAAAGTACCGTGAAGAATAATCTTCATCTCATAGCCTAAAGCTACAGTACGCAATCTCTTTAAAGCACCGTTACCACCAAAGTGTGGATCAACCATGTCATAGTCTTCAGTATCAAACTTATGAACTGAAGGAGCCTTAAAGATAGGTGTCATGTAAATTGTGTCGCAACCTAAACCACGGATGTAAGGTAACATTGCTGCAACACCATCTAAATCACCACCGCAGTGTGTTTCATCAAGATTTACAAACTCAAAGTCTTTGGTCTTGATAGGAGCGTCGGTTTCAACTTTAGTACCATCAACGTTGAAAGTTCCGCTTGATGATGCGAACTTGTCTGGGAAGATCTGGTACACAATTGAATCAATAGCCCATTGAGGATGAGTATTGAATAACTCTAAAGCATAGCAGTGCTGCATTAGAGGTGGTTCTCTTGACATACCTAAAGAGCTGTACCAAACCACATCAGTTACATTACCTTCTTTATCGGTAAGTGCAATTTTAAAGTAGTAGGTCAACAGATTCTGGCTCTTGTCAGCTACAAGAGGAGCCTCAAAACGATGAATACCGAAGCATGAACCTGTATAGGTCATAGGGTTACGGTGATCCTCGTTTTGTGAGAAATTAACGATAGAAATCTTCAGACGGCTATGGTTTGCACCTCGTACAAACAGCACGGCATTAACAGCTTTGTCAGATGACATGCCTGGTGAAGTACAGGTATGGAAACACTGAAATGGAAGTGAAGCTCGTTGAGAACTGGTGTTCTGACGCATATTATTTCTTCCTAATTTTAAAGCATCGCAAGAGCGCGACTTACTGTTAAATAAATATCTTTTACGCCTTCAATATCAACACGCTCTTTAGGAGAATGTGGATTTAATACTGTAGGTCCAATAGAAATTAACTGTAATTTCTTATTTGCCTTAGCAAAAGTTGCACATTCTACGCCGGCATGTAAAGCTGTAACCTTAAACTCTTTGCCTGTAACTGACTTATAGCTTTCATTTAGAACATCAATAAGTCTGTTGCGGCTTGGAGATGACCAAGGTTCATGTCTGTTGGATTCTTCAACCTCAACGTTATCTAAAAGATAGCACTGAGACTTTACTGTATTTATCATATCACTTAAAGCATCGCTGTTAAGTGAGCGTGCAAGCATACAGATTTTTACACTTTCGTTATCAGAGCTTACAACTCCAAGGTTAATTGAAGTTTCAACAATACCTGAAAACTCTGGTGACATACGCATAATGCCATTTGGCAGTGAGCGTATAAAGTGGATTAGATCAAGGGTTTGAGCATAACCTAAAGCATCCTTTTTGTCAGACTCTGTGATCTCCAAAGTCATATTAGGATCGGTTACAGAGTAGATCTCTTTTTGTACTTTAAAGAGTTCTAAAAGCTTGCTCTTTGCTGTCTCAATTTCTTTTTCTGGCACACAGATAGTGCACTGTGCTTTAGAAGGGATCGCATTACGCACAGCACCACCTGAAATATTGTTGATAAAGAAATCAACATCATCAGACATATCATCAAGTAAAGTTGCTAATAACTTAATGGCATTAGCATGACCTAAATGAATATCGGCTCCTGAATGACCACCTGCTAAATGAGAGAGTGTAATTACAAGAGCTTTAGTGTCCTCAGTTTCAACCTTGTTGAAATTGAATTTGATGTTTACATCATAAGAGCCTGCACAATTTACAAAGAGGTAACCGTTATCCTCAGAATCTAGGTTAATGAGGTAGTCCCCCTGTAAATAGTCAGCAGATAATCCTGCAGCACCTTTCATGGTAGTCTCTTCTTCTACAGTGAAAACTGCTCTTAAAGGACCGTGAGACAAGGTTTTATCATCAGCTAAAGCCATAACCAGAGCAATAGCAATACCGTTATCAGCTCCTAGTGTGGTGTGCTCAGCTTTTACAAATGGCTCATCTACGTAAGCTTTGATACCTTCTTTTAAAAAGTCATGGGTATATCCGTCTTCAACTACAGGAACCATATCCATATGACCTTGCAGAATTACTAAAGGTGCATCCTTTTTGTCTTCTGTAGCATCGATATCAATGATTACATTGCCTACTTCGTCTTTATGGCTTTTAAAGCCGTGTTCTTTAGCAAATTTTAAGATAAATTCAGCGATTTTTTCTTCATGTGAAGAAGGACGAGGAATTTTTGTAATTTCGTTGAAGTAAGACCAAACAGCCTTAGGTTCAAGACAGGTTATCGCTTTGCTCACTTTTAAACCTTAATTTTGATTATTTGACATTATTAAATTCTTTTGCTATTTAAGCTGATATTATAACCGCTTTTTACCTATTTTTATTGTCAAAATTACATATAAGCGTATCTTTTTGACCAGAAAAAATTCTTCTCTTAAAATATCTTACTGAATTTCAATGTAAATTTTATTTACCAAGAAGGTTAGCGTGAGTTTATATCAGAAAATGCAGGAGCTTCTAGATAATAATAGAAAGCTCGGACAACTACGTACTGTAAAGCCAAAAGTACAGTGTGGTTCTAAAATCATTGTTGATTCTCATGAGTACGTAAATTTATCTTCAAATGATTATTTAGGATTAGCTTCAGATCTAAATCTGTCAAAAGAGTTTCTATCTGACGTTTTAACTTCTGATTCTAAAGATAAGTTTAATGCTGATATGCGTATGTCATCATCAGGATCTCCTCTTTTAACCGGTGCTCACGCATCTTACGGAGAGCTTGATAAGAATATGGAAGCACTCTTCAATAAGAAAGCGCTGTTCTTTAATTCAGGCTTTTCAGCTAACAGTGGTGTGATTTCAGCTCTTGCAACTGAAAATAATCTTATTCTTGCAGATAAACTTGCTCATGCTTCAATCATTGACGGCATGATGACAGCTAAAGGCAAATGCCTTCGTTATGCTCACAATGATTATGAGCACTTAGAAAAATTATTAAATGCTCATGCAGATAAATATGACTCTGTAATTGTGGTCACAGAAGCTGTATTCAGTATGGATGGTGACAGCTGTGATTTAAAGAAATTAGTAGCATTAAAACATAAGTTCCATAATGTCTACTTATATATTGATGAAGCTCATTCTTTCTGCCTGTATTCAGATAATGGCGCAGGTTTGTGTCACCAATATCAAGTAACAGATGATATTGATTTTATTTTAACTACCTTCGGTAAAGGTCTAGGCTCAGAAGGAGCCTGCATCTTGTGCAATGAAACTGCTCGAGACTACTTAATCAATACCGCCCGCTCACTTATCTTTTCAACAGCTCTGTCACCATTATCTTTTGCTCATGCAAACTTTATGGTTAAATACATGCAAAAGAGAAATGATTTAAGAGAGCGTCTACACTCAATTAGCTCATATATCCACAGTGCTTTAAAGGATAGTGGCTATGAGAATGTATCTCAATCTCAGATCATTCCTGTTTTAACTTATGAAAATGAAAAAGCAGTAAAAGCTTGTGAATTTTTCAAAGAGCACGGCTTTTATGCAATGCCTATTCGTCATCCTACAGTACCAAAAGGTAAAGCTAGATTACGTCTGTCACTTACAGCATCATTAACTGATAGTGAAGTAGAAATATTAAAAGATACCATTAAAGCATTTTCAAAGACAGAATTTTAAGACAATACAATGAAACAGTGTTTTTTAAAGAAATCTGATAATAAGATCCTTGATCTTGTATTTTTAGGATATGGTCAGGATGAAAAGCCTTTTTTATATTTAAAAGATATAACTCCAAATTCTTTAGCCTTAGTCTATGACTATACAGACAGGACTTTTGATCCAAGCTTATATGATGAATTTGACGATATTAATCTTGTAACCTGGTCAATGGGAGTGATGGCAGCTCCTAAGGTTTTAAATAAATATGATTTATTAAAAAAAGTAAGTTTTAGTACTGCAATTAACGGAACCTTAGAGGGAATTGATGATAAACTTGGCATTCCTTTATCTATGTGGCAGGCTACCATTGATGCTTTAGATGAAACTAATGCTGTAAAATTTTACAGACGCATGTGTACAAACCTAAAGACATTTAATGAATATATGGAAGCAAGACCAGAGCGTTCTGTTGAATCCTTAAAAGCTGAACTTACAGCTTTAATACCATTTTCAAAAGAGCCTTTAGTTGATAACTTTGTCTATAACACTACCATCATCGGTATGAAAGACAGGATCTTTTCACCAGCAAGCGTATTAGCTTCATGTAAATTACATCAGCAACGTGTAATGGAAAGTGAGAATGGTCATTACAGTAAAAATGACATCGAAAGAGCTTTTGTTTTGCATCTAATCTAGTTGCAAAACAGACCTAAGTAAGACAGCGATAAACTAATGCAAATTTCAAAAGACAGTATTCAAAAAAGCTTTTCAAAGGCAAGCAAAACCTATGAGAGCAGCGCCATCGTCCAAAATACGATGGCTTATGAGTTAATAGACTTTTTGCCAGAAAAGAACTTTGACTCCGTTTTGGAAATAGGTTGTGGTACAGGTCTACTGTCTTCTCTTATCTTAAATAATCTAAAGCTATCCTCATTAACTCTAAATGATCTCTCTTTAGACATGCTCAATTTATGTAAAGAGAAGTTTAAAGATACCGAGCTTTTTAAGGAGAATAAATTAAGTTTCCTGCAGGCTGATGCAGATAATTTAGATCTTTATGACAACTATTCTCTTATCATTTCTAATGCGTGTTTTCAGTGGTTAAAAGAGCTTGAAAATGATCTTTTAAACTACGTAGAGCATTTACAAAAAGATGGTATTTTAGCTTTTACTATCTTTTCTAAAGATAACTTCTATGAGTTAAGAGAATGCTCAGGTGTAGGTCTTGAGTATATAGATAAAGCTACTTTGAAGAAGATATTAAAAAGGACTCACTGTGCTTTTGACATCGAGAAAATTGAGCTTGAAACTTACTTTGATGATGTAAAGACCATGTTGCGTTCATTTAAGAACACTGGTGTAAGTGGGCTTACACACAGCATCTGGACCAAATCAAGATTAAATGACTTCATAAAGACTTATGAGGACAAGTACTCTACAGATAATGGTGTAAAACTTACCTGGAGTTATTACTTGGTTGTTGTTAAAAAATAGTTGCTAAAAAGTAAGCTTATAAGCTCTTGTAAGAGTTTTTCTTCTTATTAGAGCTTACTTACCTTGCTTTCTAACGATGGTAGCAGATCTGTTCTTTAGTTAATCACCACCGTCTTTTGATATCCCAAAACACTACTTCTCTAAGATAACTACTCTGAAATTCTCTAGGATGACTAACCTAAAAATAGCGCAGCAGATGCATTTAACAGGGTAATGATTATGACAGAGGTAATTACTGACATCATATTAAGATTAGCTGAATCCTCAGCAAACTGAGGTAAGCACCTAATTGCTGTAATAGGTGCTAATGAGGTAATAGGAGCAAAGACAATTGCAACTAATACAAAACGCACCATAGGTGAGAATGGAGTTAATACCCAAATTAGAATAGCAATAACTAAAGCAGAACCATAGCGTAGGAACAGCATCTTTAAGATACGGTTTACGCTTGCAAAATTGATATTAAAGTTAAGGGCTACACCAATTACAAACATACATAAGAAGGTATTTGAACTACCAATCAGTTTTACTGGCTCTAAGATTTCTTTTGGCATAACTACACCAGTAGCTGACAGTGCAATAGACAAGATACAGCAGTAAGAGGTAATGGATTTAGCAAGCTCAATTAAGATCTTTTTAAGATCGATCTTTTCCCCAGAATCAAAGCCCTTTCTGTTTAAATATAAAGCCAAGCAATAAACACCACCAAAACAGAAGAATGCGTTGATTACATCAAACAGACAGAGCGCGATAAAACCTTCAGGGGAGAGAATTGACTGCATGAATGGCAGTACGAAATTACCAATATTAAATCCACCTAAATTTAACATGGTATAGACGCATCTATCAGGCTGCTTTCTGTAGAGTACATAACCGATTAAAGGCAAGATCATGCTTACAACAAAAGCTAAGGGCAAGATAAAGAACATGCTTGCCTTAAGATCGATCTCACCTGATGATCCACCTAAAATAGCACAAGGCAGGGTAACGTACATGACTACATATGAAAGGTCACGTGCTGTTTTAATGGAAACAAGCTTAAAGCGCTTGAAAAAGTATCCAAAAAGAAAGATTAAGATAACTGTGTATGCGTTAATTAAAGAATCTGACATTTTCTTTACTGTGTTCAACTAAATCAATGCGCATATTCTAATCAAATTTTACAAAGATTTCTAAAAATTGTTATTTCTGTGCAAACGTTTACTTGATGGTGTAAAGAATGATTTAAAAAAGAGCATTAAATCAGCTAGGCTAGGACGAAAACAACACACAAAACAAGAAAGCTACGTCTTAAACGTAGCTTTCATTTAACCTTGATTACAGGTTTGACTTAGTTTTTCTGTAATTACTTAGCAATAGTCTTGCTGTTTAATACATACAGATCAGCATCAATATCATCAACGATTTCTTCACAGGTGTTACCAATTAAGGCTGCCATAAAGCCAGAACGACCTGCTGAACCAATGAACACTGATTTAGCATTGAGTTTTCTGCAGATCTGTGGAATTACATCATCAGGCATACCTTCCTGGATATGACAGAACTCCTTTGGAATATTATGCTTGTGAGCAAACTCTAACAGTTTGTTCTTGTGCTCTTCAACTACACTCTGCTCATATAGAGATGGTGAGTAGTGAGGAACTTCTAACATTACACTAGGTAAATATACAGGTGCTGAGTTTACCAAGTGAATTTGACCCTTGGTAAGTTTAGCTATGATCTGAGCTTCACGAAGCATTGCTACATTTGAAATTACGTGATCCTTTAAAGTGAAATCAACGCAAACAACGATGTTGCCACCTTCGGTCCATTCATGATCTTTAGCAATAATTACAGGGATCTGTGAATTTCTTAGAATGTACCAGTCAATAGGTGTAAAGATGATTGAGTCTAGTACACCGTGGTGGTTAGCAGCCTTAATGATAAGATCATATTTTCCATTATTGATTTCATCAATAACAGCTTCGCCTACATCTTTGTTCTCAACAACCTTTGGAAGAATAGTAGTCTCAGAGTTAGCCTTGGTTCTGTACTCTTCAATGATCTTCTCTAGGTGGTCAATATAGGTCTGTTCAATATCCTCATGAACAGGCTTTTCTTTTACCTTGTTAAGAATGATTAAATCGTATGAATAATCATATACAACTCTTAAAAAGGTGATTGTTGCCTTTGGGTTGAACTGGGTGATATCTAAAGCACGCTTAAGTGCAACCTGAACATCTTTTTTAGGTTCGGCGACGACTAAAATATTATTGTACTTTTTCATAAATTATCTCCTAGTCCATTGATATTTCTATATTAACTATAAGATATTACGTGTAAAAGATCATAAGTCTTTATATATAAATGTGCGACAACAAACAAAATTTTACTTAAATTTTAACTGCTTATATGTCTTCACCATATGTCTGTACCTATGTCTACATTCTCAAAGTAGAAGGTCTGATGCCTAAAACTAGGCATACTGCTGTAAAGACGATACCGCCTGCTACAACAAATAAAGCCAGGTAGAAAGTAGCTTCAAGTGTAGACATTGCAATCCAGCTTTCAAACTCAGGTCTAATCATAAAGATAACTGTTGCCATGATGAATCCAGCAAACAGTACTTTTAAGATAAATACAAGAGTCTGTTTTGAGATGGTATAGATGTTTCTCTTTTTTAGAAAATAGATTAAAAGAGAGATGTTAACGTAGGCTGCAAGTGCTGTAGATAGAGCTAAACCTACATAACCTAAAGGACAGATTAAGATTAAGTTAAAGATAATGTTAGAGCAGATAGCTGTAATTGAGCAGCGTACAGGAGTCTTAGTGTCCTGAATTGCAGCAAAACCTTGCACAATCACTCTTACTAACATAATGGCACAAAGGCCTGATACAGAGGCTAATAAAGAAGCTGATGAAAGTAGTACATGCTCAGCTGTAAAAGCGCCTCTCATAAAGATAACTCTTAAGATAGGTTCTCTTAGAGCGATAATGCCGCACATAGAAGCAATACCTAAGAGCAGTACTAGACGCACACCCCAATCCAAAGTTTTTATGTATTTTTCATGATCCTGTTTGATATCAATCTTAGATAGAGCAGGTAAGATCACAGTAGAAATAGCAACTGCAAAGATGCCGATAGGAAACTCTAGTAATCTGTCTGAGTAATAAAGGTAAGAGATAGCACCTGTTGCTAAGAAAGAAGCTAAAGCTGTGTTTACAATTAAGTTAATCTGGCTTGCTGAGATTCCCACAATTGCAGGCAGCATCAGTTTTCTAATTTTGGTAACACCTTCATGATGCCAGCCCCACTTAGGAACAATAAAGATCTTGAGCTTTAATACAAAGGGGATCTGCAATGCTAACTGTAAAACGCCACCTACAACCATTGCCACAGCTAATACCACATTAGGATCTGAAAAATGAGGTGCCACAAAATAGGCAAAGGTAATCAGCACAATGTTTAACACACAAGGTGTGATTGCAGGAATTAAGAATTTTCCATAGACATTTAAAACCGCACTGGTAAGAGCAGTTAAGGTTATGAAAAACAGATATGGGAAAGTTATTTTTAAAAGGAAGCTTGCCTGTG
>DKDL01000108.1:10054-32665 GCA_002449335.1 Succinatimonas sp. UBA6849
ATAGCTTCATCTGTACCGTGTAAATAAGACTCAAACCAGCCCCAACCGAATATGGCAGTAAACACAGGGGAGAGCAGCATACCTACTAAAGACACCATAAGCACGATAAAGCCTAAGGTTCCAGAAGTCCTATTTAAAAGATCTTTTAGAGCTTTTTTGTCCTGTGTTTCTTTGGTTTTACTCATTACAGGAACGAAGGCCTGAGAGAAAGCACCTTCAGCAAACAGCCTTCTAAAGAAGTTTGGAATTCTGTTTGCAAAGAAATATACGTCAGCTGAAAGAGATGCTCCTAATAGAGAAGCAATAGCAATATCTCTTAGCATTCCTAAGATACGAGAAAGAAAGGTAGCAAAGGCAGTAATCGCTCCAGACTTAAGTAGTCCTGATTTTTTCTTGCTTTCCACTTTTAGATCCTTATTAGATTTTATAAGAGCACAGCTTTTGTAAGAGGCTGTTAAAAACTGTTGTAAACATTGTTCCTTTTAAATGAATGTACTTAATAAAGATAATCTCTAAACAATGTTAATAAATTCCGGTCACATCATATCAGAAAAGAAATTTGATGATGCAGATAAATAAGAAAAGATACAAGGTAAATAAGAAAAGATACAAAGAAAGAACCTCACAAGAAAAATCAAAGCTACAAAATTGCTAAGACCATAAACCAAAGTGTCAAAATTTTCATAAATTGAGGTAAAAATGGTAATTTCATAAATGAAAGTAAAAGTATATTTTATTGTACATAGATCTTTATAACCACAACCTGTGGAAAACATTGTGGAAATAGGTTGAAAGTGTGGAAAACTTCGATTTGAATGGGGATTAGAACTTGTGGAAAAGAAAATTAAAAAAGGCTTGCAAATTATAAAGTGTTTAATATTCAATAGGTTAATTAAATTACCTGAATTTGTGCAATATAAATTTAACCATTGTGAAAAATTTATCTGAAAAGTGCATAAAACAAGGATGTGGATAAATCAGAAAATTAGTTAAACATAAAGCGACTATATAAAAATATCTTTAAATACAAAATGATAACTACAAAATATGGATATTACATTATCTTACGAGAATATAATTACAGTTTTGTAAATTATAAGAGGTTGTGAATTAGTTAATAACAGCTGTGGAAAAGTTAGGGGATAAAAATTTTTTACTTGCTTAAAATTGTGAAATGTTAGCCTGATGTCAATAGAATTTATAAAAATAATATATTTTGCTTTCAACAAGTTAAATTATTTATTCACAAGTAAAATGAGTAATATTTCTTAATAACAATTAACAGGCAGTTTTCCACAATTAGTGGAAAAGTAATTGTCAAATTTGGTTGACATTTTTACATCCCTTGTAAAAATGCGAGGTTGAGAAGAGTTAAGAAAAGTCTGTTCTAGTTGCTTTTAACAGATCATAAAAATAGATGTGTTGACACTAACAAACTGTTTAAAGGTTAATATCTATTTAAGATTAAATTCACAAATGAAAATTATTTAATTAAAGTAATTTAAAAACAATAAGATAAATTGTAAATATGCTATTTTGCTTTTGTTATTCATCTGTTAAATATATTTTTATAGATTTATGACCTCTAAGTTCTTTTTATTTTTTCTAAATGTGAAAATTATCTTTTTCCTCCACTTGCTGTGGATAGTTGTGGAAAACTCTGTGGATTGTCGTGGAAACTGTGGAAAAATCACATTGCAATCTCTGTGGAAAACTTATGTTATTGTTGATAAGTTGATTCTAATATCTTATTTATTGATTTTGAAATCAGCATAAGAATCACATATAGCTTTGTTTTAAACAATTTTAGTTTTCGCCTTTTTGACCATAAGTGAATTTCTGTTTTTTTACTCTTCTATTGTGCTTTTCTTGCAGTCTGTTTTTTGAGGATAGTCTATTTGAGATTGCTCTAATTTTCTTAATTCTGCTCTTTTTGTGTTCATTGTTACTGTCTAATGCAAGTTTGCTTATTCTCTTGTACAATGGCTTTAATTATTTAGCTTGTACAAATGTACTTGTCATTAAAGGATTGGCACATGCTTTCTCAAAACCTTAGCGAAACACTATTTAAACCTAAGTTTGAATACCCTGAAACTTCAATGATTTCAAATTCAGGTGTAGATCTGCCAGTTCTTTCAAGACATGATCCTCTTTTAGGTTTCCACAAGAATTTTTACCGTCCTATCTTTAAATTCTCTTGGGTATTGTCTGGTGGAAATGCACTAGATATTGATGAAGCAATTGCAAACATCAGTGTTTCTAAAAATCAGAGAAATCGTGAAAAGTGTTTTGATACTGTAAAAGACTATGGTTCAGGCAATTGGATTTATGAATTCAATTCAATTGCTCAAAGACGTGTAACCGCAGCTCATGCCTGTGAAGAAAAGCAGGATTTTGAAGGTGCGGGGCACAACTACAGAATGGCAGCACGCTATTATGCCATTGCCTCTTATCCAAATTTAAAATCAGATGTACTAGCTTTAGAGTCTGATACCCTGTGCAGACAGACTTATAAGAAGGTCTTTGCTGTAAGCTCATCTGTGGGTGTTTTAATTGAAGATACTTTTACTGTCAGTGGAAAAAAGGTAACTGGTTATCTTCATTTGCCTGATAACAAGCAGGTTTACCCATGTGTAATCTGTGCTTGTACTTATGAGCAGAGCTTTTCCTCATTCTATAGAGTTTTTGAAAATCACTTTAAGAATGCCGGCATCGCCATGTATGTTGTGGAAATGCCTGGTATCGGTGCCTGTGAAAAACTTAATTTAAATGATCATTTTTCAGCTGTAATCGAAGGCGCAATTGAGCATTTACAGACAGTAAAATCTGTAGATTCAACTAATATTGGTCTTTTCGGCTCAGGTATTGCAGGTACTGCTTGTATTAGAGCTGCTATCCTGCATCAGAACAGTGTGAAAGCTTTAGGACTTCCAGCTCCTTACGTTCATTCTTTTTATACCGATCCTAAGATCTTAAATTCACTGCCGTTGTGCTTAAGATCATCATTCTGTAACAGATTAGATCTTGATGCTGCTAACTGGGATCTGGTAATTCCTCGTTTTAAAGCCTTCTCTTTAAAAACACAGGGCTTGTTATCAACTTCAGGAAGATGCTCAGTCCCCACACTCATCTGTGCAACCGAAAGATCAGTAGTTACAAAAGATGACATCAGAATGCTTGAGAATAACTTCAAAGATGTATCCACTCTGTGGATGAAGAATGAAGGTTATGCAATGTTCATCAAGACTATGACCAAGAGCATCTGTTCATTTTTTGCAGAGAAATTTAATTCATAAGTTCTTTTAACCTAATGATTAAAGCTCACAATTGATTAAAAATCAGTAGTTACATCAGGTTAAAAACTAAATTACCAACATGCAAAGCATGTATAAGTATCATGAAATCATTAAAAAATCAGACAATCGTAATCAAACTAGGAACTAGTACTTTAACTCATGGCTCTAAAAAGTTAGACAGAGCCCATATGCTTGAGATCGTAAGAGTTGTGCACAAACTTGTAGAACAGCATGCAAAAGTGATCTTAGTGTCATCAGGTGCCATGGCTGCAGGTAGAGAACTCTTAGGCTATCCAGACTTACCTAAAGATGTTCGCTACAAGCAGATGCTAGCTTCCATAGGTCAGGTAAAGTTAATTGAAGAGTGGGCTCAACTCTTTTCAATTTACTCTTTAAATGTAGGTCAGATTTTAATTACCAGAGCCGATCTTGAGAGTCGTGAGCGTTATTTAAACGCAAGAGACACACTCTTTGCTCAGTTAGAATTAGGCATTATTCCTATTATTAACGAAAACGATGCTGTAAGTATTTCTGAAATTAAAGTTGGCGATAATGACAACTTAGCAGCACTATCTGCTGTTTTAGTTGAAGCTGATAAGGTGATTTTGCTTACAGATCAGGATGGGTTATATACAGCTGATCCTCGCAAAAACAAAGATGCCAAGCTTATAAGAAACGTTGATACTATTGATGAGCATATCATTGAGATCGCAGGTGGCAGTGGTACTACACTAGGTACTGGTGGTATGGCTACAAAGATCAAGGCAGCACAGGTTGCAACTCAAGCTGGTGTTGAGATGATCATTGCCTCAGGTGAGAATCCTTCAATTATCCTAGAGCTCGTTCATGGTCAGGGTAATGCTACTTTCTTTAAGCCTTCTAAAAAGCCTGTATTAGCAAGAAAGTCATGGATTAGTTCAGCTACTCGCGCTCTAGGATCTATTACCATTGATGATGGCGCGGTTAATGCTCTTATAAACAAAGGCTCAAGTCTGTTACCAAAAGGCATTGTAAATGTCGAAGATGAGTTCTTACGTGGTGCTACAGTCTATGTTAAAGATCAAAAGGGTAATGTAATTGCTAGAGGTATCACCAGATACTCTTCAGATGAATTAAACCTTATCAAAAAGAAGAGCTCAGCCTCTATTGAAAAGATCTTAGGCTTTACTCATGGAGATGAAGCTATCCACCGTGATGACTTGGTGGTAGTGGAGAAATAAGAGTGGTTAATTTACATAAAAGGTAAAACCTAAAAGCAAAAGTAAGCTTCAAAACAAACGATTTATAGGAAAACATCATGTTAGATATTAAAGAAATTGCAAAGAAGGCAAGAAACGCAGGTTATGATTATTCAATCTTGGATACTAAAAGTAAGAATGATGCTTTGTATGCGATTGCAGATGAACTTGAGAATAACCGCGAAGCTATCTTTTCTGTAAATGCTACTGATGTTGAAAACGCCAGAAATAATGGTCTTAACGAAGCTTTAGTGGACAGATTAACCATCACTGACAGCAGATTCCGTGAAATGGTTGAAGGTGTCAGAAAAGTAGCTGTACTCGATGATCCTGTGGGCAGAATTTATGATGGTAGAACTCTTCCTAATGGGCTTACCTTAGTTAAGAAATCTGTTCCTTTTGGTGTAGTAGGTGTGATTTATGAGTCACGTCCTAATGTAACCGTGGATATTGCAGCTTTATGTCTAAAATCAGGTAACGCCTGCTTCTTAAGAGGTGGATCTGAAGCTTTTAACACTAACTGTATGCTTCATTCTCTGATTGTAAAAGCATTAAAAGAGAAAGGTCTAAATCCTGATGGTGTAAGCTTCTTAGAAAGCACTGACAGAGAGATGGTAAAGCAGATGTTAGCTTTAAATGAGTACATTGATGTGCTCATTCCTCGTGGCGGTGAAAAGCTGCAGAGAATGTGTCAGCGTGAATCATCTATTCCAGTTATCATCGGTGGTTTTGGTATTTCTCATATTTTTGTGGATAAAACAGCTGATCTTGAGAAGAGTGTTGATATTGTTATCAATGCAAAGACTCAAAAGCCATCAGCATGTAACAGCTTGGATACTTTACTGTTACATAAAGATATTGCCAGTGACTTTATTAAAATTCTTTTACCAAAGCTTGCTCAAAAGAACGTTGCTATCGTAGCACACGGTGATGCTGTATCTATGTGCAAGGATTATAACAACGTAGAAACAGGATCTGAGAGTGACTTTGATACAGAATTCTTATCTTTAAAGATGAACATTTCTATTGTTGATGATGTTTATGAAGCTATAGCTCATTTAAGACGTCATAAGGCATCACATTCAGATGCAATCTTAACTGACAGTAGAGAAAACTCTAAGTTATTCACTCAGGCAGCAGGTTCTGCTTGTGTATATGTAAATGCTTCTACAAGATTCTCAGATGGCGGTCAGTTCGGTCTTGGAGCTGAAGTTGCAATTTCAACACAAAAACTTCATGCAAGAGGACCTATGGCTCTTGAAGCTTTAACTACCTATCAGTATGTTTGTGAAGGCGATTACCTCTGTCGTTCTTAATTTCATATCTCTAGCTAGTTTTTAACATTCATTTCTCTAAGAGTGCGCTGATCTATTGAGGGCGCGCTTTTGTCTTCTTGCCGTCTTCTTTAATTTGTTTTTCTATATAACAATATTCACTGAACCTATTTTGCTGTTTAAAATTATTTTACCTCTTCTTTGAGACAGATTTTTTTTGCTGACAAATTAAATAACAATGTAATTATAAATCAAAATGATACATGAATATATTTAAATAAAATTACATTTTTTGATGGCAGTTTTTCATTCAAAACTACATTTTTGGGAGGATTGATTTACTGAAAATCTACATTTTTTCGAGGATGAATTTACTAAAACTCAGCACTTTTTAAGACATAAAATAGTCAAATATTCAGATTTATTTTTTTGGTCAGCTTTATTTTGTATGTTTGTTAGAGCTTTGACGAAATTCTGTCTTATATAAAAAAAGATCTGCAACTTTAAAGCTACAGATCTTCTTGTCCAATCTAGTATTTTACTAATCTTTTAATAAAAGGCTATTTCTTACTTTGTAAGCTTTTCTTGTACAACCTTAAAGTTATCGCCATCTTTTACAAATGACAGTCTGTTAGTAAAGCCTTCTGGTAAGTCCTCTTCATGATGAGAAACAAACAGAATGCTAGTGTTACCGTTTTGCATTACATAGCTAATAAATGACTTTACTAAAGCTCTTGCGTAACCATCTAGACCCTGTAAAGGCTCATCAAGAATTAGTAGTGGAGGATTCTTAACTAGTGCTCTTACAATCAATAACAGTCTTTGCTGACCGAATGATAATGACTTAAATGAGTCATGCTCTCTGTCCTGAAGACCCGCCAGTCGTAACCACTTTCTTGCAATAGCTACTTCTTCGTCTGAAGGCTGTTTGTAAAGGCCAATTGAGTCATAGAAGCCAGATAGAACTACATGAAGTGCAGGACCATTTACTCTGTAATCAAGATGAAGAGCACCAGATACTACACCATAGTACTTTTTGATATCCCAAATAGACTCACCAGTACCACGACGATAGCCGAATACGGTAACGTCATTTGCATATACAAGAGGATTATCACCTGTGATCATGGACAGAAGGGTAGACTTACCTGCACCGTTAGGTCCCATGATATGCCACTGTTCACCTTTCTTTACTTCAAAATCAAGATGATCTAAAACCACACGCTGATATTCAACTGTAACTTTCTTTAAAGAAACAATGGTGTCTCCTTTAATAGGTGGCAGTGCAAACTTAACTGGTGGTTTTGGCAGTGTTACATCAGGAATTGAAGCATAACCTAAGAGTGACTTTGCATCATCGTCAGCTTCAATTTCTTCACGTGAAGCCAGCTTTGAAATAGCACAGTTCTGAATGATACCCATTGAGGTCAAAGACTCCGGAATTTCAGTAGGTCTGTTAACAATCAATACTGTAGGAGTCTGATATTTAGTGTGGATCTCGTTAATCAGTTTCAATAATTCAGCACGAGTTTCAACATCCAGAGCATCAAAAGGCGTATCAAAAATGATTAGATTTGGTTTTGATGCTAATGCATGAGCTAAAAGTACCTTTCTGCCTTCACCGCCTGATAGCTGTCTAATAGGCTTTTCCATCAGTTTCTCAAGATTTAAGCCCTTGATTAAATCAGGAAGTAACTCAGGATCGTCATCTTTTAAGATTAAAGCTGGAGTAATACCTATTTCTTCTTCTGGAGTGGTGCAGTCAGAATTTCTCATCTCATAGTCAGCTTCAAATAATTCCATCTGCTTTTCAAATGAAACTAAAACTGGATGATAGTTAGTAGGTGCAACACCTGACTTTAAAGGTACCTCTCCATTTAAGGCTTTAGCAATAGAAGTCTTACCGCTACCATTACCGCCGATTAGCACAATAAGATCATTAGGGGTAATTGTAAGTGATCCTAAATTAACGGTTCTTTCTTCATCTAGAGCAAAAACTGCTTCTGTAAAGGTAATAGTACGCTGTGTCATATAAGCCTTTTAATAACCTTTTATATTTTAATCATTACGTTATGTGATTAGTGATTTAACAAAATGTGATGTGTGTCATTATAGGACCGTAATTTTAAAAGTGCAACATAAAAAGTAATACGTTGCATTTTATGCAATACAAGAGTGGTTGCACTTTTTTATCACTTTGACCGTTAATATGCATGAAAAGAGAATGCCTGTGTTATATATCGCATTCTTGAATGCTCTCTGACAAAGCATAGAGAATCACTTTTATGATAAAAATTAAGCTATGTCGCATTATTTGGAAAAAACGAGGGCATTTATTTATTTTTCGTTTTAAAATCAAACTATAAAACGTTGAAAGTTCTTATTTAAGAAAAGTTATTTTTTAAGAAGGAGGTTACTATGACAACCCCTAATAAATTTGCAGTTTTATTAAAACCAACTGAAGAACAGCCAGCTTTAGATCGTGCTGCTCAGTACGCAAGAGTTGATCCTTCAATTTCTGTTGTAGCTGTTAGAGTAGTAAATGACTACAAAGAAGAGAATGTAGAGCAGATCACTCTAAAAGAAAAAGCTAACTTTGAGATGTTAAAGCGCAAGTATGCAAGTATTCAGAACTTTGACTTCAAAGTAGTATTTGATAAGAATGTTGCCGAAGGCTTTAATGCTGAGTGCAAAGCTGACAATTACTCATTGGCTGTAATTTCAGCTAATAAGAGACATGCTCTAAAAGATCTGTTCATCAGCAATGTTGACAGCCAGATCATGCGTAAGTGCACTATTCCATTATTAGTTGTTCGTGATGCGTCATCAACAGCAACTTTAGGTCAGTCTGTAATTTTAGCAATTGATTTTACAGATGCAGCTCAGGTAGGCAAGTTAGATGACTACTTATTTGATGCAGCTTCAACCTTTGCTAAGAGCTTTGATGGAACTGTTCATATTGCAAACTGTGTAACTCCTGATAATCCAGGCCTAATGGGTGGTAACTTAAGCCAGTCAAAGATCGTATCATCAGGTGGTCTTGAGAGCAGAGTTGGTGTTCACTTCAAGTTAGCTGAAGAGTTTGCTTTAAAACACAACGTTCCTCTTGAGAATGTTCATGTAGTTGAGGGAAGAATTGATGAAGAGATCCCAAGACTGTGTGAGAAATTAAATGCACGTATGGTATGCATGGGTACAACCCCACGTAGCACTTTCTTAGGCTCAATGAATTCATCTGCTGGTGAATTAGTTTTAGAGCAGATCAAAGGCGATATCTTTATTGTTAACTCTGAAAAGTTAGACAAGTAAGACTTTTTGGTGTCATAAAGCTAAAGTTTGTAAATAACGCTACAAGAGTATAGATGATTGTTTATGCTCCTGTGGCGTTGATTTTATCTGTATCAAATCCCTCAGAAAACACGTATATTGTCTAAATTTCGTTTCTATAGTCTCAAGTAATATCTTCCTATCGACTAAATCTAGCTATAAGTATTCTCTATAAGTGACTATTCAAAGATAGTATTAGTATCTTATTGAAATATAAATAATTTATCTAAATAATAACAGAGTAGCAAAAGCTACAGTTGTTTCTATCGGTTATATCTATTAGTAAAAGCTGTGCCTATAAAATCACCAGGTGATAAATATTTGGTATGGCTAGGAGCAAATACATAATGTTCTTTATTGACGAGACAATTTGCAGTGGTTGCGGTGAATGTCAGGATAACTGCCCTGTAGGAGCGATTGAACCTACAGATGACGGTCTATTTAAGATTGATGCTTCTGTATGTTCTGACTGCGCTGCCTGCCAAAGTGCCTGTCCTTTTGAAGCAGTACAAGAAGATCCTGAATAGATTTCTATCCTAATAACAATACAAATACAGCCTAATTTAGTGATTCCATTGGCAGAAATAAGCTGTTGATGGAATTTTTTTATGGAAATAAAGAGTGTAAACAGGAGTGACAGATGAGAGTTTATGCTGATAATGCTGCTACCACTAAGATTTCACCTTCAGCTTTAAAAGCTATGGTTGATGCTTATCAATATCAATTTGGCAATCCTTCAAGTTTGCATCACTTCGGTCAAGAGGCTTTGTCTCTACTGAGTAATAGCAGGATAAAAATCCTCAATGACATTGGTGCTATTCATCATGATTATCTTATTTTCACCTCTGGAGGTTCAGAATCTGATAATCAGGCAATTGAGATCTTTAAAAGAGAAGGTCTTAAAAACAATAAAAAGCACATCATATCTTCAAAGATAGAGCATCATGCCATTTTGCACTCACTTGATAGACTTGCAAATGAAGGCTTTGAAATCGAGCTTTTAGATGTTGATAAAAATGGACTTATAAATCCTGATGCTCTTCAAAAGGCGATAAGAGCTGATACCGTAGGTGTGAGCATTATGTTTGCTAATAATGAGATTGGCACTATAGAGCCTGCTAAGGAGTTAGGTCGCATCTGCAGAGAAAAAGGTGTGCTCTTCCACACTGATGCTGTTCAGGCAGTAGGTCATCTTCCAATCAATGTTAAAGACATGAATATCGATCTCTTATCAGCTTCAGCTCATAAGTTCCATGGACCTAAAGGTATTGGTTTTCTGTATGTAAACAGAACTGTCGTTCCAACTTCTTTGATTGTAGGTGGAGGTCAGGAATACGGCTACAGAGCAGGTACTGAGAATGTTCCTGCAATAGCGGGCATGGAAAAGGCTTTAACAGAGGCTGTAACCAATCTTGAAGAAAAGGCAAAAGATACAAGCGTAAAGGCAAGACGTATCATCAATGAGCTTATAAAGATTAAAGAGGTGAAATTAAACGGAGATTCCGTACATAGATCACCTGGCAACATCAATATCTCGGTTAAAGGAGTAGATGGTGACAGTCTAAGGTACCTTATAGAAGCAGAGGGAATAGCAGTATCAGCAGGTTCTGCTTGCAATGCCAAAAGTAAAGAGCCTAGCCATGTGTTAAAAGCTATAGGACTAGATGATGAGCTTGCTAAATCAAGTATCAGGCTAAGTATTGACGAGACACTTACTGATGAGGAGCTTTATTACCTGATACAAGGTGTTACTAAGAGTATTAGAGCTCTTACAGAAAGTGAGTCTTTAATTAAATAGTCAATCTTAATAGTTATTAGCTATAAGTTTAAATAAGACTTTTCTATATATTACAAAAGCTTATAACTTTTCATAAAAATATAGTATTAGCCAAATAACCAAAAATCGTGAATACTATATCTAACGAAGTACATGAGAATGTACATATAAAACAAGAAATAAAAACATACTATTTTTAGAACAGAAAAGACCATGCAAATTAAGAATTACAAAAGAACAATTTACTCAAGTGATTTTTTCTCAATTCACTTTGATCACTTCAATACACAAGCTGCACCTATGTGCATTAAGTCAAAGGTAATGACTTCAATGTGCATGACAAATAAGTGTAGTTGTAGTCATAACTAATCTACAAAAGCTTTATTTAGTAAGGCTCTAAGCCACTTAATAAGCTTCACAATTTTCAGTCAATACAGTTTTTTTACAGAAACAAGAGTTTTCTGTACAGGGGCTTTTTTTTTCTCAAAATTAAGCTTTAGGAGATTTTTTATGTCTTTTAAGATCGCAGTTGCAACCTCAGATGGAAAAAATATTGATACAGCATTTGCTACTGCTAAAAAGTTCTTAATTCTTGAAGTTGAATCTGATGGTAAGTATGTAGAAGAAGGTTACAGATCTAATCCAAATATTGCGCTTACAGTTCCATCTTCTGAAAGTACTTGTGGTGCCTCATCCTGTGGTGGCTGCGGTGGCGGTTGCGGCGGTGGCTCTTCATACAGTGTGGAGTTCTTATGGGATTGCCATTATGTACTTGCAACTTCTTTTGGTCACAAAGAAGCAAAGCTCTTAAACAGGATCTTTATTGATGCTCTAGAAGTTTCTCTGCCAATTGATAAGGCAGTAGTAAAAGTAGCTTTATATGACAATCGTGTGACTAACAATGGCACAAATAAAGGCTATCGTGAGGATTTATCTTCAGTTCAGTACGCTGAGCGCAAATTGCCTGAAGTAGCTGTAAAAGAAGTTAAGGTTTCTGACGAAGCTTTAAATGATGAGCCTACTCATACAGGTCACTCTAAGGCTGTAAGAATTGCTCTTGCTAGCTCTGATGGCAAAGTAATCAATCAGCATTTTGGTCATGCTACTACTTTTCATGTTTTTGACATTGTTGATAACACAGCTCGCTTTGTAGAAAGCCGTGACGTGAATCAATGCTGCAATGGCGGTACCCATAAAATTTCTGCTTTTGAAAAGGTAGCTAATACTCTCTCTGACTGTAAAGCCATTATTGTTGCCAAGATTGGTCAAGGTGCTTCTGCTTTCTTAGAAGGTAAAGGCTTTGATGTCTTTGAAGCTCCATATTTAATCTCCGCAGTTTTGGAAAAACTCATATCAGAAAGACTTCTGGAGGCTTAATCATGGTTAGAAGACTTGAAATCATTAAGACTGAATCTTTACAAGAGAACGTATCTTCAAAAGATGTTTCTAAGTACGAAGAGCTATGTCAAAAGCATCCATGCTATGCCAGAGGCGGCAAGGCCAAGACTGGCAGAATTCATCTGCCTGTAAGCCCAGGCTGCAACATCGGTTGTAAGTTTTGCGACCGAAAGATAAATGACTTTGAAAATCGCCCAGGTGTTACAGCCAATATCTTAAAGCCAGAAGAAGCTTTAGCTGTAGTAAGACGTTCAGTTGAATTAAATCCAAATATCACTGTTGTAGGCATTGCAGGTCCTGGAGACACCCTGGCTACTTGAAAGGCACTGGACACCTTCAGACTTATAAAAGATGAGTTTCCTAACCTCTTTTTATGTATGTCTACAAATGGTCTGTTATTACCTGAAAAGGCAGATGAAATCATTGAGGTTGGTATTGATTCATTAACAGTAACTGTAAACGCAGTTGATCCTGTAATTGAAGCTCTTTTGAACAACTTTATTGTTTATCACAAGCAAAAATATGAAGGTGTAGAAGCTGCCAAGATCTTAATTCACAACCAGTTAACAGGTATTAAAAAGGTATCTGATGCCGGCATCACAGTAAAGGTAAATACAGTATTAGTACCAGAGATTAACATCAACCATATTGAGACTATTGCCAGGACTGTAAAAGAGCATGGTGCTTCTATTTACAACATTATTCCTTTAATACCTCAATTTGAATTGTCAGAGTGCTCAGCGCCAAATTGTCTGCAGATAGATTCTACAAGAAGACTGGCTTCTCAATACATTGATGTCTTCAAGCACTGTCAGCATTGTAGAGCTGATGCTATCGGCATACCAGGAGGCGAGGATATCTCATCAAAAGTTTACGCAGAGGTAAAAGGACAATTTGACATTACAAGGGTGCAGGCAAAAGACACTTTCTCACATGGTTAAGTAAAGACACAGTAAGAAAAGAACACTGTAAAAGATATCGAAACAATCGAATAAACGTAAGAACAGAATTTTGGTTAACAAAAGGTGTAAATAAACATGGCAAAACAAATCAATCTGCAAATGAGTGCCGTTGAAAATAGAGAGATGAGACTAGGTACTATCATCGGTTGGGATGGTAAGGCTTCAGATCTAGTCACTGAATCTAACTATGTAGAACGCTCATTAAAATTTTCTGGTAAATCATCCTGTGAAGGTGGTTGCGGTTCAAAAAGTATCTGCAAACTTTGTGAATTGAACTCTCCTTTAAATCAGGAAACCATGTGTGCTAACGCTATCGTGGAGTGTCAGATAGGTAATATCACTGACTGTATCTTAATTCAGCACGCACCTATAGGTTGTTCTGGTGATAACCCTTGGTTCAATCTGGCTTTTAACATGGGTTTATCACGTAGAAATAAGCCTGCTCAGAACTTAAAGATTTACAGCACCAACCTTTTAGAGTCAGACATGGTGTTTGGTGCTTCAGACAAATTACGTCAGGCTTGTCGTGATGCCTTTAACCGTGAACATCCAAAGGCAATCTTTATCTCTATGGCTTGTGCAACCGCAATTATCGGAGAGGACATTGACAGTATTGCCGACGAGATGGAGCAGGAATTAGGTATTCCTGTAGTTCCACTACACTGTGAAGGCTTCCGTTCAAAGCACTGGAGTACTGGTTTTGATATTTCTCAGCACGGTGTAGTGCGTCAGATTGTTAAAAAGAACCCAGTAAAGCGCAAAGATCTTATCAATATCGTAGCGCTCTGGGGTACTGATTACTTTACTCCAATGTTAGCTCCATTAGGTCTTAAGGTTAACTACATGATCGATATGGCAAGCTTTGATGAACTAGCACAGGCAAGTGAAGCAGTTGGTACTGCAACTTTCTGTAACACTTTAGGTTCATACATGGCTACAGCATTAGAGCAAGAGTATGGCGTGCCTCAGATTGATGCTCCTCAGCCTTACGGTTTTAAAGGTACTGATGAGTGGTTAAGAGCGATTGCAAGACTTGTTGACAAAGAGCAGGAAGTTGAAGAGTACATCAAGTCAGAGCACGAAAGAGTACTGCCAAAGATTAACGAGTTAAGAGAAAAATTCAAGGGCGTGAAAGGCTTTGTGATGACTGGTTCTGCTTACGCTCATGGCTTAATTACTGTGTTACGTGAGTTAGGTATTGAGGTAGATGGCTCAATCGTGTTCCACCATGATCCTATTTATGATGGCGCAGGCGAGCATCAGAACACCTTAAAAGAGTTAGTTGATACCTATGGTGATATTCCTCATTACACCGTAAGCAAGACTGAGGCTTATCAGCTTTACAACATCTTCAGACGAATTGAAAAGCCTGACTTTGTAATCATAAGACACCAGGGCTTAGCTCCAGAGGCTGCAAAGCTTGGTATTCCAGCTCTGGCAATGGGTGATGAGCATATCCCAGTAGGATATGACGGCATGATTAGAACCGGTGAAATCTTACTGAATATTATGTCACGTAAGAAGTTCAATCAGGTTTTACAAAAGCATGTTGCTCTACCTTATACCGATTGGTGGTTATCACAGGAAGATCCTTTCTTATTAGCTCGTGATCCATCTGTTTTAAACGATGTAGTGCCACTAAATAACACTAACGATTTTGATGATGAAGAGGAATTTTAAAAATGGCAAATAAAAAGAAAGGCGGCACTATTGTTCATTCACACTACGCCTGCACTGTAGGCGCTGCTTATACAGTCGCAGCAATTAAAGGGGCTGTGCCTATTGCTAACACTGGTCCTGGCTGTATGTACAAACAGTTCTTCTTTTTAAGCTTTGATAACGGCTTTCAGGGAACAGCAGGTGTAAGTGGAGGCAATATCCCTAGCGCTAACGTAGGTGAGAACGATATTGTTTTCGGTGGTGCTAAGAAACTAGACAACTTAATTAGAGCAAGTTTAGGTGTTGTTAAAAGTGATCTTTTCGTAGTACTTACAGGTTGTTCTGGTGAGTTGGTAGGTGACGATGTAGGCTCTGTAGTACGCAAGTACCAAAAGAACGGTTATCCAATTGTGTTTGCTGACACCGGTGGCTTTAAGGGTACTAATCTTGATGGTCATGAGCTTGTAGTAAAGGCAATCATCGATCAGTTTGTAGGTAAGTACGACGGTGAGAAACAAAAAGGCCTAGTTAACCTGTGGCTTGAAACACCTTACTTTAACCAGAACTGGAGAGGTGATTATCTTGAGATTGTGCGTATCTTAAGAGCAATCGGCTTTGAAGTTAATGTCTTATTTGGACCTGAAAGTGGTGGTGCAAAGGAGTGGAAAGACATTCCTAAGGCAGATTTCAACCTTCTAATCGGCACCTGGAACGGTCTTAAGATTGTAAAACACTTAGAAAAGAAATACTCACAGAGATATCTTCACATTGACAGATTACCAATCGGTGAAGAGGCAACCACAAGCTTTATCCGTAAGGTTGTAGAGTTCGGTGGAATTGATAAGACTAAGTCTGAAGAGTTCATTAAGAAAGAGTCTGAAATCTACTATTACTTCTTAGAGCATTTTGCAAACTTCTTCTCAGAGTACTGGTATGGTCTTCCAGCAAAGTTTGCAGCAGTAGGCAGTTCAACTGATGTGCTTTCTTACAGTACTTTCTTAACCGATCAGTTAGGTTTAATTCCTGTAAAGCAGATCATTACAGATAATCCTCCTGAGAACCTGCGTGAGCAGATTTCAGAGAGCTTTAAGCACTTATCAGAGGATGTCTCAGTAGATGTTGAGTTCCATGAGGATGGTTACTTTGTAGAAAAATCATTATCTGAAACTGATTTTGGTTCAGGTGTGCCTCTGCTTTTAGGCAGTAGCTGGGAAGCTGATGTAGCAAGATCTAAGAAAGCTTTGCTAATTGAAGTTTCAGCACCTTCTACGGAGACATTAGTAGTAACCCGCAGCTTTGCAGGTTACAGAGGCGGTTTAAATCTGATTGAACGCGTATACAGCGCAGCAGTTGGCAACAAATAATAAATCTATTTTTTAAGGAAAAATCAAATGGCAGCAAGACAAATTGCAATTTATGGTAAAGGCGGTATCGGTAAATCAACTACTACTCAGAACCTTACAGCAGGTTTAGCTGAGAGAGGAAATAAAGTCATGGTTGTAGGCTGTGATCCTAAAGCTGATTCTACAAGACTTCTTTTAGGTGGCTTAGCTCAGAAAACCGTATTGGATACCTTACGTGATATTGGTGAAGATTTAGAGTTAACCGATATCTTAAAAGAGGGCTATAAGGGTACCCGTTGCGTAGAGTCAGGTGGTCCTGAGCCAGGTGTAGGTTGCGCAGGTCGTGGCATTATCACCGCTATCAATCAGTTAGAGCGATTAGGTGCTTATACAGACGATCTTGATTACGTTTTCTATGACGTTTTAGGTGACGTGGTTTGTGGTGGTTTCGCTATGCCAATCCGTGAAGGCAAAGCTAAAGAAATCTATATCGTAGCATCTGGTGAAATGATGGCTTTATATGCTGCTAACAACATCTCTAAAGGTATTGCTCGTTACGCAAGACAGGGTGGTGTTCGCTTAGGTGGCATCATCTGTAACAGCAGAAAAGTTGATAGAGAGTATGAGTTAGTAGAGGCTTTTGCCAAAGAGTTAGGCACTCAGTTAATCCACTTTGTACCTCGCGATAACGATGTTCAAAGAGCTGAGATTAGACGTAAGACCGTAATTGAGTTCAATCCAGAGGCAGCTCAGGCAAATGAGTACAGAGAACTTGCTCGTAAGATTGAAGAGAACAAGAACTTTGTTATTCCTAAGCCTTTAACTCAGGACAGATTAGAAGAGATCTTACTTGAGTATGGTCTAATGGATCTTTAATAAAAAAGATCTTAAAAAAACTGAGTAAATTAAAAACATAATTGCTCCTTGTTTGATTTGTCAGGCTCCATTGAGCCTGGCATCTTTTAGTTTTAGGAGCACTAAAAATAAAAAAGATTAAGAGCTTAATCTCTGCATTAAGCTAGTGCGTATTGTAAAAGGTATTGGTGTAGTCATGATATCTTTAAGTAAAGTTACCAAAGTTCAAGGAAAGCACAATGTTCTCGATAACATCTCCTTTGAAGTAAAAAAAGGAGAGTTTGTAGTTTGTGTATCTCCTGATGCTGATACTCGTACTGCTCTTTTAGAGTGTTTAGGCAGAATTACAAAGCCTGATTCTGGAAACATCAGAGTAGGAGAGCTAGATCTATCAAACTTAAAAAGAGAAACACTGCGTTTTTATAAAAGCAAAGTAAACCTAATCTCATATAACGCAGTATTAAACAGACGAGACACTGTCTATGACAATGTTGCACTACCTTTAAAATGCACTAACTTATTATCAAGCCAGATAGCACGTGTAGTCAGTAAAGCCATCTCTTTATTAAAGATTGAGAACAACATTCAAAATCGTTGTTTGAACTTATCTGACTTTTTAAAGATTAAGGTTCTAATCAGCAGAGCTGTAGCTCAAAACTCTGAAATTCTCTTATTAGATGATCCTCTTTCAAGATTAAATCATGAGGAGAGGGAAATCATCATAAACATCTTAAAAGATCTTAACAAACGCTTAGGTTGTACCATCATTGTAACAGTGCCTAAGCTTTCACAGCTTGAGAATAAATCATCCCTTAGAGTCATTAACATTGAAGATGCTAAAGATCTTAATGGACAAGCAAATGATAAAGACAGAGCTGTTGCTTCTATCACTTCAAAAGACAATTTAAAGGTAGCTAGTAAAGATCATGAGGATAAAGCTACAAGTGAATACATAGACAAAAAGGTAAAAGTTGTTATCGAAAATTTAATTAGCACACAAACTGTTGAAGATCCTTCTGTATCTAAAGGCATCATTTACACTATAGCCACAGAGCTTAGGTTACCTTTTGAAATCGGAGAGGGGAAGGTTGTACCTTTAGATAATACTATTAAAGAGAAGTTTTCTTTGGTAGTAGATGAGAAGTACCTAAAAGTGCTTGCAGACTTTCTTGAAAAAAGAGCAATCTCTTTTGAATTGAGTAATTGAAATAAAGAGATTAGATACAAAGAGAATAGATACAAAAAGAGAAGACTGGTTTCCCTATCTTCTCTTTTGAACGTTTAAATCAAATTAAACGTTGAATAAGAACTCGAATAAGTCACCGTCGTGAACGATGTAGTCCTTACCTTCAGATCTTAACTTACCAGCTTCTTTAGCGCCTGCTTCACCGTTGTATTTGATGAAATCGTCATAAGCGATAGTCTGAGCGCGAATGAAACCTCTTTCAAAGTCAGAGTGAATTTTACCAGCTGCCTGTGGAGCGGTAGCACCAACTTTAACAGTCCATGCTCTTACTTCCTTAGGACCTGCTGTAAAGAAGGTCTGTAGACCTAATAACTGATAGCCAGCACGAATAACACGGTTTAAACCTGGTTCTTCAATGCCTAAGCTGTCCATGAACTCTTTTCTGTCAGCATCATCCATAGATGCTAAATCAGACTCAATTGCAGCAGATACTGGAACTACAATTGATTTTTCTTCATCTGCTAATTTCTTAACAGCATCTAAATAAGGATTGTTAGTAAAGCCATCTTCAGATACGTTAGCAATGTACATTACAGGCTTGATGGTTAAGAAGTTGAAGTTTCTTAAAGCAGCTCTGTCGGCATCGGTAAAGTCAACAGAACGTAACATCTTGCCTTGCTCTAAAGCAGGTTTGCACTTCTCTAGGGCTACAACCTGAGCTAAAGCTTCCTTATCACCACCGGTTCTTGCTCTTTTCTCTAAACGCTGTAAAGCCTTATCACAGATATCAAGATCACTTAGAGCAAGCTCAGTGTTGATAACTTCAATATCTTCAACAGGATCAACTTTGCCAGCGACGTGAATAACGTTCTCATCATCAAAGCAGCGAACTACGTGTGCAATTGCATCGGTTTCACGGATGTTCATTAAGAACTGGTTACCTAAACCTTCACCCTTAGAAGCACCTTTTACTAAACCTGCAATATCTACGAACTCCATTGAAGTTGGAACAATCTTAGCAGGCTTTACGATAGCTGCAATTGCGTCTAAACGTGGATCTGGTACTGGAACGATACCGGTATTAGGTTCGATAGTGCAGAATGGAAAGTTTTCTGCTGCAATTCCTGCTTTTGTTAGTGCATTGAACAAGGTAGATTTACCAACATTAGGCAGACCTACAATACCGCATTTAAAACCCATTTTATTATTCTCCTAGTTAGGCTTGTAACCATTAATCATTGATGTTGCTTTAGAAACTCCGTCTGTAAATAGCTTGTCTATTGCTAAAAGAGCTTCTTCATAAGCATCATCGATAAGCTTCTTGTCTGTAGCAGAAGGCTTACCTAAAACCCAGTTGATTACCTCATGTGATGGTGGTTTACCAATACCCAGACGTAATCTGTAATAGTTTTGTGAATTTGATAAATTTGCAGTGATGCTGCGCAGACCATTGTGTCCTGCCAAACCACCACCAAATTTAAACTTCATATGACCTGCCGGAAGATCAAGATCGTCATGACAAACTAAGATTTCCTCAGGTTTAATCTTGTAGAAATTGCACAGGGCAGCTACAGAACGACCAGATTCATTCATAAAGGTAGTAGGGAATACCAGTCTTACTTCGTGATCTAAGATCATGCCTCTACCTAAAATTCCTGAGAACTTGCCTTCAGGACGCATGTCAATTCTGTATTTATCTGCAAGCTTATATAAAAAATCAACACCGATGTTGTGTCTGGTGTGTTCATACTCAGAACCAGGATTACCCAGACCTACAATCAGTTTGATATTGCACTTGTCGTTAGCCATTTATAACCTTAACGTCTTGTTTTTCTTTTGTAGGTAGCGCATCAAAAAGCTCTTTGATGCTCTGATTAAATTTTGTAACTAAAAAGTCTGGCTCAATGTCCTTTAAAGGAGCCAGCACGAAAGCTCTCTCCTGCATCCTAGGATGTGGCAAGGTGAGCTTTTTATCATCACTTCTAGTATCTCCGTATGCAATGATATCAATATCAAGAGTTCTAGGACCATCTTTGAACAGTCTTACTCTTTTGTATTTCTGTTCAAGTGATGACAGAAATTCTAGTAACTTATAAGAGTCGATATCTGTTTCAAGAGATAATGCTAAATTTACAAAATCGTCCTGATCTAGAAATCCTACAGGTTTGGTCTTATAAAAAGGAGATACCACTACCTTTTCAATGCCATCATGCTGTTTAATATCTTCAATAGCGTGATTTAAGATATCGATGCTGTCACCAAGATTAGAACCTAATGAGAGTAAAACTTTGGTCATTTTAGTTACCTAAGTTCATGGAAGCTCTCCATGCTCTTGCTTTAGCTAGCTGCTCTTTACGCTTAGCGCTTAAGTTGGTCTCATCCTCAAAGCCTTCAGTGGCAGGATTTTTTGAGGCTTTTTGCTTTTTAGATTTCTTTTTATTATTAGAAAACTTTTGCTGATATTTTTGATCTTTTAAAGCTTTTCTCTTAGCAGCAATTGCAGCTGATTTTACATAGTAAGGCTGCCAGAAATTAACGCAATTAACTAAATATGGTTCAAACTTTGCACGCAAAGAGATGAAATCAAAGGCAGCTCTAAAGATAGTTCTGTTTGAAACTTCATCATAGTCTTTTAGCTGTTCAATTTGCTGCAGAACTAACTGCATTCTCCACAATGACTTAATGCTGTCGCTTACAGCCATTGGAATGTCAGTTACTTTATCCTGATTATCAAATACAGAATCTAAAGCTAATCTTACAATGTCATTGTCTTCCATTGGAGACACCATAGATTCACTGTAGCGTCTTAATCTGAAGACATTGTTCTGGAATACGCCCCATAGAATTACTGAATATAAGAAGTGAGGCATATTTCTCTTGTTTTCAGCATATCTCTTATCAGAGCTTGAAAGCGCATACTCAACGAAGTCGATATAGCTCTTGTTATCTAAGAAGTCACCAGCATCAGGGAACAGAAGTTCAAAGATATTGTACTTTCTTAAAATCTTAAAGCTGTTATAGCCGTGACCTGTAATAAAGAGTTTGTTTACCTCTTCAAACATACGGGCATTAGAAACTTCAAGTAAGAGAGCTGATAGTCTCTTAATCGGATCTGATGTTCTCTTTGAGAGCTTAAAGCCTAGCTTTGCGCTAAATCTTAAAGCTCTGATCATACGAACAGGATCTTCACTATATCTAGTATCAGGATCACCGATGATATCAATGATGCCCTTTTGCATATCGTAAAGACCACCGTTGTAGTCGTAGATCTCTTTTTTTACTGGATCTAGATATAAAGCGTTAATGGTAAAGTCACGTCTTTGAGAATCTTCAACAATGCTTTTACCGTAGACATTGTCTCTTAAAAGCATGCCTGATTCTGCTGACACTCTAGTTGGATTTACTTTACCTTTTTTTACTGTAGAGTTACTTCTAAAGGTAGTAACCTCAATAATATTCTGTCCGCTAAAGACCACATGAACAATCTTGAATCTTCTGCCGATGATTCTAGAATTGGAAAAAATTCTATGGACCTGCTCAGGAGTTGCATCTGTTGATACATCAAAATCTTTAGGTTTCTTTCCTAGTAGAAGATCACGGATACAACCACCTACTAAATAGGCTTTAAACTTATGCTTTTGAAGGGTAGAAACAACCTGAACTGCTGCTTTTGATAGAGATGATAAATCTAGCCCCAGTTCACTTGCGGATACTATATTTTGAGCAAAGCCTTTTTTCTTGGCATTTGTTTTGAATTTTTTTAGACTTTCAGTATTAAGTCCTTGCAATGGTGCAGTAATTTTTTCTTACTCCAAATTTACTCTTTTAAAACGTGCGCATTATACCATTTTTAAGGCTGTCTTGCAGTCAAGTGACTTTACAGATATTGTATATTTTTACGAATGCATCAATGTAGGTTACGTTAGCTATAAACAGTTAGTCATTCAACAATAAAGAACTTTTGCTGATATTTTCAACACAAAAGCGATCTACCGCTTTTGAAAGTATCTTGTAAACAGACATGTCTTCGTTCAAATCTTCTGTTTCTTGATTCAGAAACTTAAGACCTGTTATCAGCAATTTCTGTGGACTTGCCAAATCAAGTACGGCAGGGGAATGATTCTGTTTTGAGAGTTTTCTTTTGCTATCTTGCATGATTAAAGGTAAATGCAAATAGCGGGGAACTTTTTCATTAAAACTTTTATAGAGTGAGATTTGAGCTGGTGTGATATCAATTAAATCAGCGCCTCTTACAATCTCTGTTATGCCTTCTAGAATGTCATCGACAACACAGCC
>DKDL01000108.1:32693-66764 GCA_002449335.1 Succinatimonas sp. UBA6849
GTTGTAGGAAATTACTTTGTCAGCTCTAATTAAAGTAAGCTCATGAGTTATATATTCACTTTGAACTTTACCTAAAAGTACATCTTCAAAAGAGTTATTGCAAACATCGTGTACCTCATAATTTAAGGCGTAATTTGTATTTTCTGTTTGCTGTAAATGCAACTCTTTACAGTGGCATGGCTCTTGTTTTTTCATAGCCCTTGTACAGTGACAGTAATAAGCCTCACCTTTATCTATAAGCTCTTTGGCCTTTTCAAGATAAACATCAGTGTGCTTTGATTGAATATAAGGAACACCGTCATATTCAAAACCAAGAGTATGCAACTCATCGATAATAAGTGATGTGTATTCCTTTTTACATCTGTAAAAGTCGAGATCTTCAATTCTTAAGAGAATACGTCCGTTTTCATGACGAGCTCTAAGATAGGAACCTAAGGCTGCTACTAGAGAGCCAAAATGAAGTCTTCCTGAAGGGGATGGGGCAAAACGACCTATGTACATAGCAGGCAAAAAAACAGGCGACATATAGTCACCTGCTTTTCTTTGAATTATAGATTAGCCTTGAAGCTGTTTTTCTTTGATTTCTGCTAGTGACTTGCAGTCAACGCATAAATCAGCAGTTGGTCTTGCTTCTAGACGCTTGATACCGATTTCAGTACCACACTGTTCGCAGTAACCGAACTCATCGTTATCAATCTTTGCTAAAGTCTTTTCGATCTTCTTGATTAACTTACGTTCACGGTCACGTGCACGTAACTCAAGAGCAAACTCTTCCTCCTGTGATGCTCTATCAAGAGGATCAGGGAAATTTGCAGCCTCGCTCTTCATATGACCTACGGTACGATCTACTTCATTGCGTAGCTGATCGCGCCATGCAGTCAGGATCTTTTTGAAATGAGCCTTCTGCTTCTCGTTCATATACTCTTCGCCAGGTTGTTCTTGGTAAGGTTCAACGCCAGCGATTGCTAAAGGGCCCATAGAGTCGATTGCAGTAGCAGTCTTTTCATTGTCAGCCATATTCTTCTTCCTTAACTTAATTACTGTCCAAAAATACAGTGTATGTATTAAGTATTTTTTAGTTTAAACAAAAGAACCCTTTTTTCAGGTCCTCTTTGAGTGAGCAATTATGCTTTATTATTTACTTTCTATCAAGAATAGAAATTGATTATTTGACGCATGATCTAAAAACGCAGATAAATTCCTCTATTTCATTGATGTATGTTTCGTTTTTGCTAAATATATTTTGCTTTTACACCTCTCTGACCATGTTCAAGGATGCTCTGTATAATTAACTTTTCACAATACCTTTATTTAAAGCGTTCTAAATCATGTTCATTTGCTATAATACAGCGTAAATTTTTTAAGAAAGAATGAAATGAATAACAATAATAGTGACGATTTTTTAAAGGGCTTTAGCGCAGTAGACGCAGAAGACCGTATCGACAGAATTGATCCTACAAAAGAAGATCCTAATCGACCAGAACCTACTTTTGGTGAGCGCGGTATTTCAAGTAACATTGATAATGATGATGGCTTTACTGAGCCTTCTTTTGGTCAGAGCAATTATTCAGAAAATAACTATTCACAGAATAACTATTCAGAAAATAATTACTCTAACAACAACTACTCTCAAAACAGCTTTTCAGGTAATTCCTATCAGGAAAACACTTTCAATCAAAACGCTACAAATGAGCGTGAAAAGCCTCAAGATGGCAACGAAAATCCAAATAAAAAGGATAAAAAGCCTAAAAAAGCTAGAAGCATTAAAAAGAAGTTTATCTATTTTTGCTTAAAGGTTGGCGTAGTTGGTGTTGTAATCTTAGCTCTGCTTTTCGTTTACTTTGATTCTGTGGTTTTATCAAAATTTGGTGTGGACGATAAATGGGTTTTACCAGCTGTCGTTTACTCAAGACCGCTTGAGCTTTACCCAGATCAGAAACTGTCTTTAAAACAGATGGAATATGAGTTAAAGCTCTTAAAATACAGAAAAGTTAATAATCCTCAAAAGCCAGGTGAGTATGCAGCTAATCCAAAGACAGGTCGCATGGTTATTCTGCGCAGACCATTTGAATTCCCTGATGAAGCTGAAGGCAAGGTATCTTTATTAGTAACCTTTAACGGTCAGAGAGTAGCTCAGATTATCAATGCTGATTCTCATGAGGAATTAGGCTACGTAAGAATGGATCCTGTACTTTTAGACAGAATCAACCGTATTGATCCAAAAGAAGACAGAATCTTTATTCAGTTATCAGAAGTACCTGAAGCTTTGGTAACCACCCTGTTAGAAATTGAGGATCGTTCTTTTAGAACAAACATTGGTGTTAACTTCTTTGCAATTGCCAGAGCTTTTGTAAAGAATGCGATTGCTCACTCTGTAGTAGAAGGTGGTTCAACTATTACTCAGCAGTTAGTTAAAAACTATTTTCTAAATTCTCAAAAGAGCTATACCCGTAAGTTCAAAGAGATCATCATGGCTCTTATCATGAACCATAGATACACCAAGGATCAGATCTTAGAAGCTTACATGAATGAAATTTACTTAGGTCAAAATGGACCTGCAGGTATCTACGGATTTGGTCTTGCTTCATACTTCTATTTTGGTGTGCCTATCTCTGAGTTAACTCAGGATCAGATGGCTCTGTTAGTAGGTATCATTAAAGGTCCATCTTACTATGATCCATGGAGACATCCTGATCAGGCCTTAGAAAGACGTAATACAGTACTGGCTGTTTTAAGAAATCGTGGCATCATCAATGATACCGAGTTTGAACAGTATTCAGCCCGTCCATTAGGCGTAATAAAACGTGGTTCTATGAATTACTCTAAGACACCAGCTTTTATGGGCGTATTAAAGAAGGAAATTTCATCTAAGTTCGGTCCTGATTTCTTATCCGGTAATGGAATTAAGATCTTTACAAGTCTTGATCCACAGGCTCAGCAGTCAGCTGAAGATGCCGTACAGAATGAGTTAAATGCCATTGAAAAAGAAACCGGTCTTCGTGGTATGGAAGCTGCAATGGTGGTAAGTTCATGGCGTACAGCTGAAGTATCAGCAGTGGTTGGTAGTAGAACTCCTCAGTATGCAGGCTTTAACCGTGTGATGGAAGGTAAACGTCAGGTAGGTTCTATTATCAAGCCTTTTGTTTATCTAACAGCTTTCCATAATGGTATTCATACTGGTACCTTAGTTAATGATGCTCCTATTACCGTAAAACTTGCTGACGGTAAGTTATGGCAGCCTCATAATGACGATAAGAAATACCATGGCAGAATTCCTACCTATGTAGCTATGGCCCGTTCCATGAACGTACCTACTGTTAAGATTGGTATGAGAGTAGGTTTAAATCATGTAAGAGATACCTTGATGAATGTAGGTATTGATAAGAGCAGAATTCCATTCTATCCATCAATGCTGTTAGGTACCATTGAGTTAACTCCTTTTGAGGTAACTCAGATTTATACAAGTTTAGCAACAGACGGTAGCTATAAAGACTTAACTACACTGCGTACTGTGGTTAAAGATGGTAAGGTTGTATATGAGCGCGCAAGTACCAGGGTAAAACCAACACTTGATCCTCGTGATTCATACCTGACTATGTACGTGATGACTGAAGCTACTAAGATTGGTACTGGTCGCAGAATTGGCAGGTTATTCCCTAATGTTAATATTGCAACCAAGACCGGTACTACAAACGACAGTAGAGATACTTGGTCTGTAGGTATTGACTCAGATCAGGTGGTTGCAACCTGGGTTGGTTTTGATAACAACAAGTCAACAGGTCTGTTCGGCTCTTCAGGTGCAATGAGAGTTTATGGTAGATTCTTGCAGGAGCGTGGTGTTAACTCATTAGAGTTAAAGAAACCTGAAGGCATTAAGTTTGTAAACTTCAACAAGTCAGGTAACATTGTAGCTGATACTTGTATGATGCCAGGCTTGAACTTACTGCCTGTAAGAGTTGATAAGGTTATGTACGTTGATCAGAACTGCACTATCGTAGCTGATCCTGAGCCAGTACCTGTACCTTATGTTTCAAATGATTAGTCTATTTGGACTGATTAGTTAATTTGGAAAGTTTAGTTGAAAATGAAAAGCTGATACGCAAGTATCAGCTTTTATAGCAATAGAGTCCCTTCAAAAGAAAAGGTTAAGCCTTAGTATTGATAGCCTTAGAACCATCAGCTCTGGTGTAGCTTTCAGGTGTTTTACCCTGTAAAAGATAACTGAAAGCTAAAATCTCAGCGATGATCTGGAACAGCTGCTCTGGCACCTGTTCTCCTTCCTTTAAAGCTTTAAGCTCATTTAATAAAACCGGATCTTTATGAACATAAACGCCCAACTCTTTTGCCATATCAATAATAGCTTGAGCTCTGGATTCATAGCCTAGTGCACTTACAAATGGAGACTGTTTTTCTTCATTATAAGAGATAGCCACAGCAGCAGAGGCTTTTTCATAGCTAGCTTTAAATGACAGATCTTCATCGGTTGCATTGATGGAGTTGTCTTTAGCCTCTTCAACATTTTTAGTTTCTGAGTCTAAAGTCTTGCCACTTTCTGTATCTACAACAGTAGCATCTACAACATTAGTATCTGTAGCTACTTCATTTGTATCTTTATCTACGTTTTTATCATCGGTATTTTGCATAAGATCACCTAGATATCAACTGAGAAAGTTGAGCCGTCTTTTTTAGTTCTTACTTCAACTACAGGACGATCATTCTTTTCTCTAATATGAACCTTGCCCATACGAGCTGTAGCATTACGTGTGGTAATTCCAAGATCCTGCAACTTCTCTTTTAATGTAGGAAGTGCTTCCTGAACTTTTTGTAAACCATTAAAGGTACTTGCTACAACTGAGAGTTTAAGCTCTGGTAATTTAGCTTCGGCCTTGATCTCAATAGGACCTAATTTTTCGATATCAAAGACAAAGTTTAAATGCCAAGCTTTTTTGCCATCTTCTTCAATAACAGGTCTTGCATTAAAGCCTCCTTCACGACCACCATCATAAGTAGGTGGTAGAGGAATGTACTGGAACAGCAATGGTAAATTGTCTTTACTTGGATTCTGATATCTTACAATCTGCTCTAAGGTCTCATCTAATAAAGATGGAATGTTGTTCTTACCTTTAGCTTCAATGCTCTCTTTCATCTCATCTAAGGTAGCATCAAATCTGTCTTCCATAAGATCAACATCTTTCTTTAAGAACTTATCAACAGATTTTCCTAATTGAGCAAATCTGATAGACAGTAACATGAATGCCCACTGATGCAGAGCTAATGCCTGTGGTGAAGTAGGGGACATAGGTCCTGAGGTAAAGTTCAACCAGTTAGCAACAGATGGTAAATCATCAATAGGATTTTCTAACTTGTTTAAGTAATTCTTAGCTTCTTCTCTTAGAGCATCAGGTAAGGCTGTATTGTTGGCCTGAACTTTTAGAGTGTACATGAGGCTATCTAAAGGTGAGCCTTTAGAGATTAAATTCATGAGATTAGGTGCTGTAGCTACTGCATTACTTACATTTTCTTCAGTTTTATTAGGAGTTTCGACTGCCTTTTTACCAAAAATCGAAGCAATTTTTGAGAAAAATCCTGTTTTTTCTTTTACATCAGCGACATTGTCAACCACACTCTTTTCAGGAATTGGTTCACTTTGACCTTGGGTGATGGCAGCAGCCCCAGGAGTCTTCTCAGGAATTTTGGTGATAGTAAGTGTAGACTCATCAGATGTTTCATCTGAATTCTCTGTAAGCTTCTTTTCTAAACTTAAGTCCTGCTTTACATCAGATGGAACAACTTTATCTTCTAATTCCATTGAAGGAACGGTTGAAGCTAAGATCTTGCTTTCAACTGATTTATTCTGTGAAGCTCCATCAGAACTTTGTACAGTGTTCTGATTAGCCTTAGTTGCAGTTAAGTTTCCATCAGGTAAAGTCTCAACATCAGAACCTTCTTTAGCACTAAGTCCAGCTAAGACTGATGGTCTGTTTTTTACAGCAGTCTGTACATCTGAGTTCTCTAATGTTTCATTACCTGATTTAAAGATGTCATCTTCTTCTGCAAGAATAGAATTGTCAGGTGTAGCAGTCTTATTAGAAACAGCACTATCCTGTAGCTTTGCCTGCTCTTGAGCGCTATGAGCCAGAGCCTTTTCTTCAGGAGTGATTACTTTGCTTGTATCACTTGCACCATTGTCCTTTGGAATGGTAAATGTAGATTCAAGCTCTATTGGGCTATCATCTGTAATCGCACTGTCATTAGATACAATCGGATTTACAAGAACATTATTGAAGTTATTATCTAATTTGTTCTCAGAATCGATGTTCTCAGAATTGATATTTCCTGTAACTTCCTTATCTGATGAATCTTCAGTAACTGTACTTGAGGTTACAGAGCTGTTTTGTGTATTTGAAGATTGAGCTTGCTCTTTTGTATCAGAACTGTCGTTATCTTCATTTACAGAAGCCTTAGTGTCATCAGCTAGCTTTTCATTGCCTTTAGCTTCGACAACGTCGGCATCAGTTTCGACCTCATCTCTAACACTGTTTGCTACAGTCTCTTTTACAGAAGAAGTGCTGTTCTTAAGATTATCCTTATCTGCAAGAGCCTCAACAGAATCCACATCATCAGCGATGTTTTCATCAACTACAGCATTTGCAGTCTCATCTACAGTATCAGTATTGATAGCATCATCGTTTACAGTATTGTTCTCAGGTGCTTTTGTCTGTGAAGACTCTGTCTTTGAAATAGTCTTTTCACTTTGAGTCAAAGTTGCTTCTTTTGAAGCTGTATTTGATGCAGTCTGTTTGTCTGAAGACTTATTAACATCAGTTTTACTGCCATCAGCAGTCTTTGCTTCTTCTAAAGCAGCATCGTCTTGAGCGATATCCTCATTAACAATGTCTTCATTAGCTGAATTAGCCTGAGATTTTAAGAATTCTTCTTTTAAAGCTTCGGCTTTTTGTTCTGTATTTACAGTATTAAGATCATTTCTGTTATTTACAGAGTTCTCTTCATTAGTGTAGTCAGCTACACCATCAGGAATTTTAACTGAAAGTGTAGGTCCCATGTTATAGGAGCCGTACTCAGCCACAGCTGAACCTCTAAATGACATATTAAATGCCTGATTCTTTTCATAAGCATTTTGTCTTAAGTCATTCTTAGCAAGAGGACTGCCTTCTAAGGCTTCTTTTAGAGCCTGTTTTACTGCTTCTTTTGCTGAGTTTTGCGCATTCTCATTTTGAGTCTTGGCATTCTCTTCAAGTACTGTTTTAGCCGCAAGAGCAGCTGCTTCCTTAGCACTGGTCTGAGTCTGCTCTAATTGAGCCTTTACACTCTCTTTAAGATCTTTTACAGCCTGAGTTGTAGCTTCTTTTGCCTGAGACTGACTCTCTTCAAACTTAGCTAAAGCTTCTTTTACAGCTTGTTCAGCTGCACTCTTAGAGTTGTTCTCATTATCAGTAAGTTTAGATAGAACACTCTCTTTTAAGGCATTTACAGCTTCGGTCGCAGCATCACGAGCAGAGTTCTGACTTACTTCAAGCTGCGCTTTAGTGCTTTGTTCTAGAGCTTCTTTTACCGCCTGTGCTGCAATCTCTTTAGTTGAATTCTGTGTAGCCTCTAATTTTGAGAAAACACTTTCTTTTAAGGAGTTAACTGCCTCCTGTACAGCTTGCTTTGCGGTGTTCTGGCTTGCTTCTAACTGAGCCTGTTTACTTTGCTCTAAAGCCTCTTTTACAGCTAAAGTAGCAACTTCTTTAGTGGAGTTCTGATTTGCTTCAAACTTAGAGAGAACACTTTCTTTTAGCGCATTTACAGCTTCAGTTGCAGCTAATTTAGCAGCATTCTGATTAGCCTCGATTTGAGACTTTACAGTCTCCTGCAGTGCTTCTTTTACAGCATCGATAGCCAGCTTTTTGATTTCATCAGCTGTAAGTGTAGGTTCCGTCTTTGTTGGCACCTCTGCTTTTACAGTCTGATTCTGTGAATTATTCTGTAAATTGTTCTTAGCAATTCTCTCATCAATAGCTCTGTCTACCTGAGCAATTCTCTGTTTGGTAAGCTCTATGTTATTAGCTTCGTTATCTGATGAGTAATTAGGTTTTACAGCAGGATCTGGTAACTTACCTTCACTTGCCAATCTCATTCTCTCTTCTCTGAACTGTTGCTGCAGTTTAGCAGCACGAGCTGAGAGCTCTGATAATGAGAGTTTTGAAGCTTCAACAGGTTTTTCTTCAGAGGTATTGTTATTTGCAGCTACTGTATCTGTTTTTACAGCGGTACTCTTATCAAGTCCAATCTCTTCTTTGGTATTTAAAAGATTACCTTTTCTTGCTGTAAGCGCAGCTTTAGCAATCAAATCATGAATTCTTTTAGCTGTTTCCTTTGAAACATCATCTTTGAAGTTCTCTTCAGTCTCCTCAACTTTTTTGTTCTGCTTGAAGATATCAAGATAAGTAGAATCTTCAGGAAACTCATCTAAAGCCTGACGAAGATAACGTGTCATGACCTGAGGAGTGGTAGAACCAGGTTTTGGTTTTACGATTTCCTGCTGTTCAGGTTTTAAAGTAGCTAATACTTCAGGCTGATTGCTCTTTACATAAGCAATAGATGCTGAAAGTACTTCAGCTGTAGCCTGTTTTGAGCGTAATGACAGCTCCTCAGTAGGAGCAAATACCTGTCGTATAGCCAGATCTCTTTGTAAACCAGCGCCCATGTTTTCATAATCAGTAAGGTTTACAACGCTCTGACAGATAAATTTTCCAAGATTCTGACCTGCTACAGTTCCTTCTGAGAGTACTTTTGGCAGGTTCTTTAAATCAGCTTCCAAAACCTGTGCAGCATCACGAGAACGCACCATCTCCTTCTGTGATGATAAATCAGATGCAACTTTCTCTTGCAGATTAGGATCTCTGTTGATTACCTGTACAGTTAGTTTTCTGTAGTGACCCATGAGGGCAGAATCCTCGTTGTAGGATTCTTTAGCAATAGAAGAGCTGTCCTTTACAAAGGAATTTAGGCTTGAATTTAACTGATTAAAAGTCCTTGACTGAGATTCAGCCAAAAGACCTTTGTGCTTTGAAATTACACTGACATATTTTGCAGTGGCATTAGCATTAATCTGAGCTTTTTGTGTCTCAGATTTAGTACCAGACTCTGTCCTGTTTAGATCTGTATTGGACTTATCGACAGAAGTCTTTAAATCAACGTCTATAGTATCCATGGAAGCTTACTGATTATTTAGATATACGTATATGCGTATATCATAACAAAATACTAATCTTGATACGCAGATCTTTGACGCATTTGTGAAATTATCTTTAGACATCTATGAGTTAACCACAGAAAAAAGGCTTTGCATGTTGTAAAATATAGATATGTATGTGAGGTCTATATGATTAAAAAAATTCTATGCACTGCACTAATTTCTATGGCTTTTATATCAGAAGCTGGTGCATCTCATTCAAATTACAGCCCAATGGCTCCACGTCAGATTTCTGTAAAGGCAAGTCATGCTGATTACAGCTACGGTTTGTCAGTATTACCAGGAAACTCAATTGACTCTATTGAATACATCAACAGAAATGCTTTCTGGAAATTAAATTATGTGGTTTTAGATAGATATCTCTTAAGACCTGTAGCTCACGGCTACTCAAAATTACCTGATTTTGCAAAATCATCAGTGCATAATTTCTTTTCAAATCTTTCAGATCTCAACAATACTGTAAACAATGTGTTAGTAGGTGAGCCAGTTAGCTCAGGTGTATCTTTAGGCCGTTTTGCTATTAACTCAACTGTAGGTCTGTTAGGTTTAATTGATGTAGCAAAACACATGGGACTAGAACAAAAATCTATGACTATGAATACTGTGATGGGTAAAGCAGGTGTCGATCAGGGCGCTTACATCATGGTTCCAGCTTATGGTCCTACCACAGAAAGAGGTATCCATGCTTCAGCTGTAGATAACTGGCCTTACTACTTTGTAACCCCATGGACTTCTATTGCATGTACTGTAATTAACGGTATTGATGCAAGAGCATCTTTAATTCCACAGGAAGAAGCTATTGATAAGGCTGTTGATCCTTATGCTCAGCTTCGTCAGGTATACCTCATGTACCAAGAGGGCAGGGTAAATCCAAATGCTTCAATGGAAAATAAAGAAGATAAAAACGTTGATAACTATTTAGATGAGATTGATGACTAATGAGTGCTGTTGATTTAGAGAATGTAAGAGCACAAATTGATGCTACTGATAAAGAGTTAATCAGTCTGTTAAAACGTCGTCAGGATCTTGTAATAAAAGCAGCTTCCTGTAAAAAAGATCTTGGAGTAAGTGCTTACTCTCATGAAAGAGAATCTTTTGTAATCGATAATTGTGAAAAGTTAGCTAGAGAATATGATCTGCCAAAAGGACTCTTAGCTGACATTATGAAAAGAGTTCTACGTGAGTCATATAAACTCTGTTCAAACACTGACTTTAACTATCCACGCTGTTTAAAGACTGATGGTGACGTGGTTATTGTCGGCGGTAACGGAGGCATGGGTAGGATCTTTTCAGATTATTTTGAAAAGTCAGGCTATAAGGTATTCTCTTTTGGCCATCGTGGCTGGGATAAAGCACCAGAGTATTTAAAGAACGCTAAAATCGTTATCGTATCAGTGCCTATTGATATCACCATTGATATCATCAAACAGCTATCTCCAATGCTAAGAGAAGATCAGATCTTATGTGACTTTACATCAGTAAAAGCACCTATTGTCGATGCCATGATGAAGTATCACAAAGGTCCAGTTTTAGGTCTCCATCCTATGTTTGGTCCTGATGTAAAAAGCTTAGTAAAGCAGGTGGTTGTAACTGTGCCCGAGCGTGACGAAAAAGCATCAGAGTTCTTAGTAGAACAATTGCGTATTTGGGGCGCTAATATCTGCAGATGTTCAGCAAAAGAACATGACAGCGCTATGAGTATCATTCAGGCTTTACGTCACTTTAGTACCTATGGTTATGGTAATTTCTTAAGTGAAATTGCGCCAGACCTTGAGAAATTAAAGGATCTCTCAAGTCCTATTTATCGCCTAGAATTGATGATGGTAGGTCGTCTGTTCGCTCAGGATCCTCGTCTGTATGCAGACATCATCATGTCATCAAAGCAGAACTACGAGTTAATTGAGAAATTTGTAAACAGCCTTAAAGATCAGTTAAAGGTAATCAAAGACGTAGATGTTGATACCTTTACTGAAAGATTCTTGAATGTAAGAAAATACTTTGGTGATTTCTCTGAAGAAGCTCTAAAAGAAAGTGGCAGCATCTTGGCTAAACTTCAGGATGAAAGATAGTTATGCGTAAACCTATAAAGCTATTAGCTTTTATCCTAGGCTTTCTTTTATGTATCTTGATAGCTTCAGCATTTGCTGCAAGCTATATTTTTGACAGCAAATTTAATGATGCCCTAAGACTTGTTAATGAAAGACAGTCTTATGCCAAAATTGTCTACAAGCCTGTATCAAGTTCTCTTTTATCTAAAAAAGGTAAGGTTTCAATTACTCTTCCTGACACTCCTGTAGGAGAGCTCAGAGCCAGTTTTTTAGTTGATATCAACTTCTCTGTATCATCTTTTGCAGTTAAGTTTCACAAAGAAAACTATGACGGTAATATCGATGAGTTACTCTCATCAATTGGTTTACCTGTAATTGATATGTCAGGTGAAGTTAACTTCTACCCATGGCAGTTAAAAGGTGATGCTAATTTAAGAACTACTGGCTTTGAGTTGAATCTTGAGGATGGCAGATGCCATATTGGAGACACTGTAACTACAGTATCAGGAAGAAGCTTAAATTCTATTGATGCTCTGTTTTCTTTCTCGGGTATCAACTGTCGTGGACGTGATATCTATTCAGGTCGTGAAGCTTATAACCTAGTCTTTCAGAATTTAAAGACTAGGGCAAAACCAAAGTTTAACCTCTCAACTAAGAAGCTGTCATTAGATTCATTTGCCATTACTTTTGATGAGTTATCAGCTGATGCTTCTACTCTGTATTTAATAGGCTTTAAGCCTGATGACAATGTTAAAGACAAAACTTTAAGAGACAGTTTCTCTGTAAAGAACTTTAATGTTGAAGTTGCTTTTGCAAATAAAGATGAAGGCTACCAAAAGATAAGCTCAAATGGATCAATGGATGCTTATTTTGCTTTCCCTCGCATCAGAGAAGGGGAAACTGTTCCTTTCTATGATCTGTCTAAATTAAGTTATGTAAGTTCAATTGACAGTATCAATCTTATGAACTTACTAAAGACTATTAAGAACTCTTCTGATCCGATGCAAAGTGTAATTCTGAATTTATCAAAACCAGTTAAGTTAAATCTTGAGAACTTTTCATTTATGCATAATGGTAAGGAAACCAAATTCCAGGGTGAGAGCTCTCTTTCATTTAACGCAAATGATAAAAAGCCAGAGAATATCTACTTAAAGCTCTTTGCAAAATCTCCTGTAGATTTTGTTGATGAATGGGTAGATTCTCAATATAAGGTAGGACTTGAGGATTACTTAAGAACAGGTGCTATCTCATCAGATGGTGGCAACTACTCTACTGTATTAGAGTTAAATGGTAATAAGATCACTTTAAATGGTGTTGATATCAATTCAGATTTAAATAAGTCTGATGACGATGAGAAACATATAAAGAAAGATCTAACAATTAACCTTGATGAACTATAGGCAATCTTAAAGCGCCGTAGTTCTTAGCTATCAAAGAGAGTGAAATCTTAGAAAAGCTAAAAGAGATTTAAATCTAAGATGGAGTCAGCACTAAGTTAAAGATAAGCAAATTGCTGTAATCTCTTAGTAAATAGAGGACACAGAAAAATGAGAATATTACTTTATATAGCAATGCAAATTGCAGTGTTACTGCTTGTAAGTATCGTAGGATCAATCCTACTTAACATCTTTGGCATTCAGATTGATACCCAAAGTTATGCTTCATTATTAGTAATGTGTGCAATCTTTGGTTGTGTAGGTTCTGTAATTTCACTGTTCTTATCTAAAACTATGTGTAAAAAAGCTTATGGAGTACAGGTTATTACCACCCCTAGAAATCAGCAGGAAGCTTTTTTATTAAGCACAGTAAGAATGCTAACTCAAAAAGATGGTTTAGCAATGCCAGAGGTTGGTATCTATAACTCACCTGATCCAAACGCTTTTGCAACAGGTGCTTCAAAAGATGCTGCTTTGGTTGCAGTTTCATCAGGACTATTAAACTCTATGAGTCAGTCTGAAGTAACCGGTGTTTTAGGCCATGAGATTTCTCATATCAAAAATGGTGATATGGTTACTATGGCTTTATTACAGGGAGTTCTCAATACTTTTGTTTACTTCTTCTCATATGTAGCAGCTTTTGCCATTGTAAATGCTACCAGAGGCAACAACTCAGACAATCGCAATGTTTCATTTGGCTCATCCATGATGTTTTACTCAATTAACTCTATCATGCAGATGGTCTTTGGTTTATTTGCAACCATGATCCTGATGTGGTTCTCAAGATTTAGAGAATACAGAGCAGATGCTGGCTCTGCAGTGTTGAATGGTAAAGAGTGCATGATTGGAGCTCTGGAAGCTTTAAAACGTGGTATTCAGCCTAAAGAGCGTAAAGATAAGAGTTATATGCAGGCTTTATGCATCAATGGGCCTGTTACTGTATCAGAGCTCTTTATGTCTCATCCTCCTTTAGAAAAGAGAATTGCAGCTTTACGTTCTATGTAAGACTCTTTGTTCTAGGTAAAACGCTCTGTGTAAAGGAATAGAACCTTCACAATTTCTTTTTAACAGAGTAGTAATACTGAATAAATTGCACTAAACTCCGATAACTAAAAATAAGTCATCGGAGTTTTTTATAGGTGAAATATGTATAAGAATAAGAAAATGCCTCTCATCGTAGCTGAATTATCAGGAAACCATAATGGCTCTTTAAATAGAGCTATTGAGCTTATGGAATTAGCTCACGAGTGTGGAGCCGATGCTGTAAAAATACAAACCTATACTGAGGATTCACTGACATTAGATTCAGACAGACCAGAGTTCAAATTAGAAGGTGGACTATGGGGAGGTCAAACTTATTATGAGCTTTATAAAAAGGCTAAAACACCTCGTGAGTGGATGAAACCATTATTCAATCACGCTAAAGAGCATGGGATCTTTCTGTTTAGCTCTCCATTCTCTTATGATGATGTTGACTGCCTAGAAGAAGCCGGTTGCCCAGTTTATAAAATAGCTTCATATGAATTAAATGACATTGGACTTATTGATTACTGTGCATCTAAAGGTAAGCCTATGGTGATGTCAACAGGACTTGCTACTTTAGAAGAAATAGACAGAGCTGTTGCGGTAGTTAGACGTCATGGTATAAATGATCTTACTTTACTGCACTGTGAGAGCAGATATCCTGCTGATCCAGAAAAGTTTAATTTAAATTCAATTCCATTTTTAAAAGAAAGATACCAATGCAGAAGTGGGTTATCTAATCATGCAATAGGTGATGAACTTGACATCGCAGCTACTGCACTAGGTGCTGAGATGATTGAAAAACACTTTACTGATGATAAGAAAAACGGTGGAGTAGATTCTGCCTTTTCTATGGAAAAGGATGATCTTATAAAACTTGTAAAAGACTGTAAGATGGTTGCAAAATCATTAGGTGTTAAAGGTGTACATTTACAGGATGATGAATATCCAATGAGAATGGGCAGACGTTCAATCTATCTTATAAAAAACATCAAGAAAGGGGAGTGTTTAACTAAAGAACATGTCCGCTCAGTAAGACCAGCTTTAGGATTAGAACCATATCTTTTAGATGAGGTTTTAGGTAAGATGGCAAAGCATGACTTACAGGAAAAGACACCTTTAAAACAAGAAGATTTCGAGTAAGCACTTATTTAAAACGAATGCGCCTCAGGCGCATTTTTTTGCTTTTTACAAAAACAAAAATGCCCCAATTAAGGGGCATTTCTTAGAAATTATCTAGCAAAAATTATTTGCCTGACTCTTCCATTGACTTGATTAACTCAAGAACCTTGTTTGAGTAACCGATTTCGTTATCGTACCATGATACTAACTTAACGAACTTATCGGTTAAAGCAATACCAGCCTTCTCATCGAAGATTGAAGTGTGGGTGTTGCCTAAGAAGTCTGAAGATACAACAGCTTCGTCGGTGTAATCCATAATGCCCTTCATAGGACCTGCAACTGCATTCTTGATAGCAGCACAGATATCAGCGTATGAAGCACCCTTCTTTAAGGTACAGGTTAAGTCAACAACTGAAACGTCTAGTGTAGGAACACGGATTGACATACCAGTTAACTTACCATTTAATGAAGGGATAACCTTACCAACAGCCTTTGCAGCACCAGTTGATGAAGGGATGATGTTGCCAGCAGCACCACGGCCACCACGCCAATCCTTCATTGAAGGACCGTCAACAGTACGCTGAGTAGCAGTTGTTGAGTGAACAGTAGTCATTAAGCCCTGCTCTAAACCGAACTCATCGTTGATAACCTTAGCTAAAGGTGCTAAGCAGTTTGTTGTGCATGATGCGTTAGAAACGATATCCTGACCAGCATAAGTGTCGTTGTTAACGCCCATTACGAACATTGGGGTTGAATCCTTTGAAGGAGCTGACATAACAACACGACGTGCACCAGCCTGGATGTGCTTACGTGCTAACTCGTCTGTTAAGAAGAAACCAGTTGACTCAACAACGTAATCAACACCGATGTCACCCCACTTTAAGTTTGCAGGATCACGCTCAGCAGTTACGCGGATGGTGTTGCCGTTTACAACCAGGTGACCATCTTTAACTTCTACTTTGCCCTGGAACTGACCGTGCATAGTATCGTACTTTAACATGTAAGCCATGTAATCAGGTGGTAATAAATCATTAATACCAACAACCTGAATGCCTAACTCTGGACGATAGATTGAAGCACGGAATACGAAACGACCGATACGGCCAAAGCCGTTAATACCAACTTTAATAGTCATATTAAATGTTACCCGTAGTTAACAATTGACAAAAATTAAAACAGTTAAAAGATACTCTAATTCTCGGTTTTGTCAAGATTGAGCACTATAACCGATCACTTTTATAAAAGTAGCTTTAACTAAAAAGCGCACTTAGTTTAGACGATTGTTTGTGATTTTTAAACATATTTTTTATTATTTTTATGTTAAAAGTAGAATTGTTTAATCTATAAACTAGATTAGCTAAAAATAACATTTTGATTATTAACAATAAAAAGTTAATTTAAACGTTTACAGTAAAATGAAAAAAAATTTCGTCTTATTTCATTATTTAACCTTCGCAATGTTCAAAATTGCGCCTTTTATTTTTTCTTGAACTTGCATTGATGAGCGGTTTTGATCGAATATCAAAATTTTTTACACTTTTGTTATCGTCAATGCACAAATTGAAACTTATTCATATTCTTTTTCAAAATTTAGCCTTGCTCAAATTTTTTAACAAAAAAACTGCACAAATTCTCAAATTTCAAGCATACATCAAGGGTATTGAGTATTATTAATGACTATAATCACATTTGTAAGTTATTTTTTCTTGAAGGGAGTTCCTCTCTATCAGGAAAGATTTTGTTAACACGGTATACTCATGATAGACATTCAATTATTAGCGGACGAAAAAGGCATTGCTCGAGAGTATTTCGATGCAACCAATAAGCTTGTAAAAATTTCAGATGAGAGCAGAAAAAATGTTCTTGAAATTTTAGGATATCCTGTAGACGACGAAAAAGCTCTTCAGGCAATCTTAGACAAAGAAGAATTAGAACCTTTTAAGAATGTACTTGATCCTGTTCAAGTTATAAATGATGAGGATTTAAAACAGTTCTACATTAGAACTCCAGAATCATTTGGTGAAGACGAGAATGCAACTTTATCTGTTTCTTTAAAACTTGAAGACGGTCGTGTAATTGATAGGGAACTGCCATTAGAGCAGGTTGAAATTGCTGACTTTAAGAATGTAGACGGTACTGTTTACGACATCCGTAGATATTTCATTATTTCAGATCTTCCTTATGGTTATCATGAGTGTTCTGTTGTAGTAAAGGCAAATGGTAAGACCTTAAAGTCAATTCCAATGTCTTTAATTATTACTCCAGTAAAGATGTACACTCCAGAGTCAATTTTAAATGGCAAGAAAGTTTGGGGTGTAAGCTCTCAGTTATATTCAGTTCGTTCAAGAAACAACTGGGGTATTGGTGATTTTGCTGATCTTAAGCAGTTGTTATTAGGTGTTCACAAATGTGGTGGTCAGTTTGTAGGCTTAAATCCTATGCACGCAGGCTACCCTGCAATTCCTGATGAGTCATCTGTCAGCCCATATTCACCATCTTCAAGAAACTGGGTAAACATTGTTTATATTTCTGTAAATTCAGTTCCTGAATTAGCTCATTGCAAGGAAGCTCTTGATCTTATCAATTCAGAAAAATTCCAGCAGAAACTACGAGTTCTAAGAGATAAAGAGTATGTAGATTACCGTGGCGTAATTGAAGCTAAGCTTCAAGTATTACGTATGATCTTTGATCACGTAAAAGTTGATGATAAGAGATCATCTCGTGGTAATAAATTCAATGAATTTGTTGAGAGAGGCGGTGAGAATTTAATCAACTTTGCAACTTATGATGCAATGCAGCAGTATTTCTACAGCCAGGGCGTAGATGCATACTCATGGGAGAAGTTCCCTAAAGAGTATCAGGATATCCATTCAACCTTTGTTGATGCTTGGAGAAAAGAGCATCATCAGGATGTAATGTTCTACTGCTACTTACAGTTCTTGGCAAACGAGCAGTTAGCTGATGCCTACAACACAGCTAAAAATGATGGCATGTTAATCGGTACCTACAGAGATTTAGCTGTAGGTGTTGCAAAGCAAAGCTGTGACGTTTGGGCTGATGTTAATAATGTATTCAGAACTAAAGGTTCAATCGGTGCTCCTCCTGATCCACTAGGCCCTCTAGGTCAGAACTGGGGCTTAGCTCCAATGGCGCCTAGCGCACTTAAAGCATGTGCCTACAAGCCAATGATTGCTATGTACAAGGCAAATATGCAGTCTTGCGGTGCAATGCGTATTGATCATGCTGCAGGCCTGTTCAGACTGTGGATTACAAAAACTTGTGAGCCAGCTTCAACTGGTGCATACGTTCACTATGATATGCACGATCTTTTAGGTATCATTGCTCTAGAGTCTCATCGCAACAAGTGTTTGGTGATTACAGAGGATCTTGGTACTATTCCAGTAGAGTTAACAAAAGCTCTACGTAAAGTTGGTGCTTTCTCATACAAGATCTTCTTCGATGAAAAGGCTCAGGATGGCGGATATATCGCTCCTCGTGACTATATAAGTCAGGCAATGTCAGCACTGACAACCCACGATATGCCAACATTAGTAGGCTGGTGGGGTTGCTTCGATTTAGATTTGGGTATTAAACTTGGTATCTATACACAGAAAGAGGCTGATGATTTAAGAGCTGCAAGAGAATATTCTAAGCAGAGAATTTTAGATAGCTTGCACGGTTTAGGTTCTATTTCTGATTCTTACACACGTAATGCAAAAGAATCTGTAATGAATGAAGAACTAGCAACTGCTCTACAGATCCATATGTGTACAGGTTCTTGCTCATTATTCAGTTCTCAGATTGAAGACTGGATAGGCGTTGATAAGCCAGTTAATGTTCCAGGAACCAATACAGAGTATCCAAACTGGCGTCGTAAGTTGACTGCAGATCTTGAGGATATATTTGCAAATCAGCACGTAAGGGATATGACTAAGTCAATGACCCTGGCTAGAGAATAAACTAGGAGGACAGCTTTATGCTGATCGATGATTTTAATAATGCAAGAATTGGTAAACCTTTTGAAACTTTAGGTCTGCAAAAGGTTGATGGCGAAAATGGCTTTTTGTTAAGAGCTTGGCTTCCTAGTGCAAAAAGTGTAGAAGTTCGTTCTATTGACGGAACTAAACACATCTGTGATTTAACCTTGGTTCATCCAGATGGTCTTTTTGAAGAGAAAGTTAATGTTGATAAGCCATTCCACTATTTGTTCAAGGTTACTTACCAAGATGCAGTAGTTGAAGTTATCGATCCCTATCAGTTTAGAGACGAAGCATTCTTTGGTTTGAGTACCATGAATGAAGAGCCAGCTAATATCTATAAGACCTTAGGTGCTCAGCTAATTGAAGTTGATGTTGACGGAGTAAAAGTAAAAGGTACTAAGTTTGCCGTATATGCTCCATCAGCTACAGCTGTAAGTGTAATCGGTGACTTTAACTTCTGGGATGGTCGCCGTTTACCAATGGCAAAGAGCTTATTAGGTCACTGGGTTCTTTTCGTACCTGGTTTAGGTGCAGGCTTACGTTATAAGTACGAAATTAAAGATCCATTTGGTAATCGACTACCTCATAAAGCTGATCCAGTTGGTTTCTACCACGAGCAATATCCTTCATTTGCTTCAATTATTTCAGATCAGAGAACATACACCTGGCATGATGCTGAGTGGCAGAAGTCACAGCTTGGCAACAAGTTAGAAAGACCTATGTCAATTTATGAATTGCATATGGGGTCATGGAAGAAGGATGAGAATGGTCAGCCTTTAACCTATCGTCAGTTAGCTGTTGAGCTTCTAGATTATGTAAAGAATATGGGCTACACCCATATTGAGTTAATGCCAATCATGGAGCACCCATTCTCAGGCTCATGGGGCTATCAGCCTACAGGTCTGTTTGCTCCAACTTCACGCTTTGGTACTATCGACGATTTCAAATTCTTTGTTGATACCTTCCACCAGAACGGTATTGGTATCATCTTAGACTGGGTTCCTGCTCACTTCCCAACTGACGCTTTCGGTTTGGCTAAGTTTGATGGTACTTGTGTTTACGAGTACGAGGATCCAAGACGTGGATGGCATCCTGACTGGAATTCCTTAATCTATGATTTCGGTCGTGATACCGTACGTAGATTCTTAATTGCTTCTGCTTTAATTTGGCTTGATTTATACCACATTGATGGTTTACGTGTTGATGCAGTAGCTTCAATGCTGTATTGGGATTACTCACGTAAGGAAGGTGAATGGATCCCTAACGTTGATGGCGGTAACATCAACTATGAGGCTGTAAGCTTCTTAAAGTGGTTCAACGAAGAAGTTAACAGAAAGCATCCTAATGCTGTAACCATCGCTGAAGAGTCAACCGCATTTACCGGTGTTTCTCGTCCTACAAGCACTGGCGGTTTAGGCTTTAACTTTAAGTGGAACATGGGCTGGATGCATGATTCTTTAGAGTACATGCAGACTGATCCTTTCTTCCGTAAGTACCATCATGGAGAGATGTCATTCTCTATGATCTATGCTTACAACGAGAACTTCATCCTGTCAATTTCTCATGATGAGGTTACCCATGGTAAGCACTCTTTACTGTACAAGATGCCAGGTGATGAGTGGCAACAGGCAGCTAACTTAAGAGCTTACTTAGGTTACCAGTATGCACATCCAGGTAAGAAGTTAAACTTCATGGGCTCAGAGTTCGGTCAGGGCTCAGAGTGGAATGATAATGCACAGTTAGACTGGTGGTTATTAAAGTATCCTAAGCATCAGGGTGTACAGAAGTTGGTTCAGGATCTTAACGCTATGTATAAGAAAGAACCTGCTTTATGGAAGAGAGACTACGATCCTGAGGCATTCAGATGGTTAGATGTAAACGATGCTGAGCACAGTATCTTTGCAATGTTGAGATCTGGTGATGATGGCGATTGCATCATGGCTGTATCTAACTTCACTCCGGTGCCTTATGTTGCATACCGTTTAGGTGTTCCTACACCTGGTACTTATAAGGTTATCTTAAATACTGATGATAAGAAGTATTGGGGTAGTGGTTATGGTACAGGTTCTGATGAAATCGTGGCTTCAAACATTTCATATCAGAACAACTATCATTCAATTGTGCTTGATCTGCCTCCTTTAGCAACAATCTTTGTTAAGAAGATTTCAGATTAAAGTGTAAATTTCTTGAGAGGCCTCCTATTTTTAGAAGGCCTTTTTTTGTTTCCGTCACATCTTTATAAATAATTAAACAAAAATTTCATTTGTGTACAATAAAATTAAAATATAAGAAAAATGATACCTAGCGAAAAATAATAATAATTAAGGTTAGTTATATATGCTAAGAAAGTTACCATCTAATATTGATTTCAGATTAGTACCTTTAGGTGCTTCAATAGCTCAGGGGGGATGCTATTTTTCTATTTGGTCACCTAAAGCTAAATCTGTAATCGTACACATTTATGATCATGATGAAAAAGAACGCTATAAGGTAAAACTTACCGATAAGTTTGGAAATATTTGGTATGGATTTATTCCAAATGTAGGTGTAGGTGATCTTTATGCTATTGAAGCTGAAGGTGAATACGATCCTGACAGAGGTCTCTTTTTCAAAAAAGGACAACTTTTAGTTGATCCATACGCTAAGGCTCTGAATAAGCCTTACACCTATAATCAGCAGCGTTATTTAAACGACAATGCCAATTTTATTCCTAAAGCAGTGGTGATTGACAGAAGCTTTGATTGGCAAGGTGTAACCAAGCCTCAGTTCGGTCGAGATAACCTCATTGTTTATGAGGCAAATGTCAAAGGTCTAACACAGTTAAATGAAAAGGTTCCACAAAACTTACGCGGCAAATATTTAGGTATCTGCCATGAGAGTGTAATTGCTCATTTAAAGAAATTAGGCGTAACTGCTATTCAGCTAAATCCAATAGCAGCTTTCATGAGTGAACCTCATTTAATCAAACATGGTTTGGTTAATTACTGGGGCTACAATCCAGTAAGTTTCATGGCTCCAGATCCAAGATATGCTGTTGAGCCTTTAAAGAGTGTTGATGAATTTAGAACCATGGTAAGAGAACTGCATCGTAACGGTATTGCAGTGATCTTAGATGTTGTATACAACCATACAGCTGAAGGCGGTAAGGGCGGTCCTATCCTAAGTTTGAAAGGTTTGGATGCTGCTAACTACTACACCTTTAAAGAAGATGAAAACGGCAATAAAGATTTCTCATCATTCTATGATGTAACTGGTTGTGGCAATACAGTAAATGCTCAGGCAAGACCTACATTGAACCTCATCTTGGATTCTTTAATCCATTGGACAAAATGGATGCAGGTCGATGGCTTCAGATTTGACTTGGGTGTTACCGTATGTAGAGAAAGCCACAGGGGTATCTTCCATGAGTATGACAGAGACAGTGCTTTCTTAAAGTCATGTTTCTGTATTGACAGATTAGCTCAGTCAATCATGATCGCAGAGCCTTGGGATGTTGGACCTAATGGTTACAGATTAGGTCAGTTCCCTACAGGATGGTCTGAGCAGAATGATAAGTTCAGAGATACTGTAAGACGTTTCTGGAGAGGCGATTCTGGTCTTATTGGTGATTTTGCAACCAGAATTATGGGCTCAAGGGATGTTTTCTCCTCAGAAGAGCGTTCAATTAACGCCTCACTGAACTACATTACTTATCACGATGGTTTCACTTTAGAAGATCTTGTAAGTTACTCACACAAGTACAATGAAGCTAACTGTGAGAACAACCGAGATGGCACAGATGAGAACTACTCATCTAATCAGGGTGTAGAAGGACCTACCACAAACAGTGAAGTTCTGTCTAAACGTTGGTTGCTAAAGCGTAACTTAATGGCAACAGTACTCTTATCTCAAGGTGTACCACATATTCTTTCAGGTGATGAGTTCTCCAAAACTCAGCATGGCAATAACAACGGTTATTGTCAGGATAATGCTATGTGTTGGAATCACTGGGATTACAACAAAGAGAATCAGGATTTTATCAACTTCATTGAGAGGGTATCTTCATTAAGACATAAGTCTAAGATGTTAAGGGAGTTAACCTTAGTTGAAGACTCTTTCCATCTGCAAGATGAAAAGTATGAAGCTCACTGGTTCAAAACTGATGGCTCAAATATGGATTCTGCAACCTGGAATGATCCAAATACAGATGCCATTACTTTAACCTTAGGTTCTGAGGGTAAAGAGAGAAGAGAAACTTGGTGTTTTATCTTTAATCAGAAATACAATGAGCATATTATCGAGCTCCCTATACCTCGTGAAGGCGCTGAATGGGTAGAGGTATTAGATACAACAGATCCTACAGGAGCTCCTAATGCAAAAGAAATGTATGGAGTTAAAAAGATCTATGTAAACAAACCTTGTTTGAAAGTATTCATGTTAAGACTTACAAGTCATTCAAAGCTCAAAAACAGTACTTCATTTGAAGCTTTGACCAGACATCAGAATCGAAACATGAAAATCGACAAGATGAAGTAGCAAGACAAGGAAACTTCTAAAGAAAAATAAGGTCCGTTTGGACCTTATTTTTTAGGCGTTTTATTTAATTACAAATCAATTGAAGTAAAAGCACTTGAAGCCATGATCTTTGATGCATGAGTGCTGTTATCTTTTACAGAGGTTGTATCAAACCAGGATAAAATCATCTTTAAAGTCTTATCTGAGACTAGACCCTGAATATGGCCTGAGAGCATTCTCTTTAAGATAAACTGACTGTCAATTCCGTCAGGAACGAAGTGTTTAACCTTACAAAGAGTATTACCGTCTTTTTCAATCTGCTGTTTAGCATTGGCAATTAAGCTGTCAAAAGTATCAATATCATTGATTAAATGCAGATTCTTAGCGTCATATACTGTAAAGATCCTGCCTTCGGCAAACTCTCTGTAATCGACCTTTTGAAGCTCTGGATGAGCATTTCTAACAAGAGTGATGAATCTCTTATAGATTGATTCTACTGATAACTGATATTCGATCTTTTGTGACTGAGGCATTTCTCTTGCAATGGAAGTTCTAGCAAGCTCTGAGGTTTCTACACCGTCTTCATAAACACCGTACTCATTTAAGAGTTTGTCAGCGCTGATGCCCAAAGAGAACACTCCAATTGATCCAGTGATAGTCTCTGGACTTGCGTATACATAGTCAGCAGCAGTTGAGATCCAGTAAGCACCTGAGGCTGCCAAGCCATTCATAGAAACAGTTAGTGTTTTACCAGTTTCCTTTTTAAAGTTAACCAGCATGTTTCTAATCTTTTCAGAGGCTGTAACTGAGCCACCACCTGAGTTTATGTATAAAAGCACACTGTTTACAGATTTGTCTTTTCTAATATTATTTAAAACTTCTTTGATATTATCAGGACTAAAGGTAGTAGGAGTCTCTGTCTTATCTACAATATCTCCTATGCCGTAGATAACTGCAACTGAACTTACTTTCTTATCTGATTTCTTTGATTCTTTGTTTTTAGCTAATGAAGCTAAAGTTAAATAATCCTGATAAGCAGTAAGTTTTGGCTCAAAGATACTCTTACCCTGACCATAAAGTTTGATTAAAGAAGCGTTAAAGTCCTCTTGAGACATCAGTTCATCCACAAGATTGAGCTTCTTTAAAAGTTCAGCTTCACTGCCTTGATAATTTACCAATGTCTTAATATAGCTATCAGGTACCGCGTAGAGGTTACCAATTGTGCTTCCTGTATTAGGTCTTGAGTTTAGAGATTTTAAATAGGTAAGCCAGAGAATATTGAATGCCTTACGGTATTCTTCTTTTACAGGTTCTGACATTCTGCTAGAGGTAAATGGTTCTACAGCACTCTTAAATTCACCTGCTCTAAAGACTAAAGGGGAGAGATTAAATCTGTTTAAGAGATCTTTAAAGTAAAGAGAAGATGCTGAAAAGCCTCTAAAGGTGAAACCACCTAAAGGATCTAAGATGATCTTATCACAGGCTGTAGCAATCAAATATGATGATGCGTTATAAGAGTCTGAGTAAGCACTTACCATTACACCAGGATTTTTCTTTTTGTAATCTAAGATTGCCTTTTTAACTCTTGAAGCAACAGGCATTGGCATTCTGTCTGTTTTTGAAAAGTTAAAGTAAACAGACTTAATTCTCTTGTCATCACTTGCTGTATTTAAAGCATCTTCAATTGAAACTACATCATTGTATTCAGGTGTATTTAAAACATCTGAAAACTGTTTTGTAAACTTAGTGTACTCGTTGTCAGGTTGAGGCATTTCATGAATGGTACCGGACAAATCAAAATAGAGAATTGGAGATACAGTTTTAGCAGAACCGTCAGCGTTAACTGCGGTGTTTTCAACCATATCTTTGGCGTTATTTGCAAAGTAAATTCCTGAGAAGATTGCAAGAATAAGCAGTAAAAAGATTAAGTTGAAAACTAAGTTTCTGGCAAAAGTAATCACAGAGCCAATAGTAAGCAGTACTTTGCCTATGTTTTTGCAGAGCTTATGAGAACTGCCTGAGGTCTTTCCTTCAATAATGATAACAGGAGATTTTTCACTGTTATCAGTAGGGAATGACTGATTATTGTTTTCTTCACTCATAATTTTTTCCAAGAATTGACATACTGATGTTTAAAAGTTACTAATGCTCATTAATATGCAGTTTGTCATATAAAAAAGACAAGATCATTTTAGATGATCTTGTCTTTTAAGATTGCTAAATTAAATTATTTTGCTGTTTTAGTGCTCTGTACGATCTTCATGACAGAACCTACCATGCCTGAGACGTCTGAGAGGTTGCTAGGAACAATCAGAGTATTGTTGGTTTTAGCAAGATTTGAGAAGGCATCGATATACTGTTCTGCTACCTTTAAGTTAATAGCAGTGTTGCCACCTTGCTCTTCAGATGCTTTAGCAATTAAAGAAATAGCCTGAGCTGTTGCATTTGCAATAGCGATAGTAGCCTGAGCTTTACCTTCAGCTACATTGATTTCTGATTGCTTTTCACCTTCAGATTTAGCAATAGCAGCTTCTCTAGCACCAGTTGCTAAGTTAATCTGCTCCTGCTTTTTACCTTCAGACTCAGAAATAACAGCTCTCTTTTCACGCTCTGCGGTGATCTGTCTTTGCATTGCCTGTAAGATTACAGCAGGAGGGGTTAAATCTTTAATTTCATAACGAAGAACTTTAACACCCCAGTTTAGAGCAGCTTCATCAATAGCAGATACAACCTGATTGTTGATAAGATCTCTTTCTTCAAAAGTCTCATCTAAAACCATTTTACCGATTACAGAACGTAGTGTTGTCTGTGCTAACTGAGTTACAGCAATGATGTAGTTAGAGGTTCCGTAACTTGCTAGCTTTGGATCGGTTACCTGGAAATATAAAATACCGTCAACTGATAATTGGGTGTTATCACGGGTGATACATACCTGACTTGGAGTATCTAAAGGAATTTCCTTTAATGAATGTTTGTAAGCTACTTTATCAATAAAAGGAATGATGAAGTTAAGACCAGGATTTAGGACTTTGTGGAATTTACCTAATCTTTCAATTACCCAAGCTGTCTGCTGAGGGATCACATTGATCGATTTAAAAGCAAAGATAATTGCAATTACAATTAAAACAATCGCAACTACAAGTCCGCCTGACAAAGAGTCATCGTACATATCAAACATAATTTAAAGTCTCCGTAAAAGTTATTTTTTGAATCTTTGTTTGTCTTTATATGTTCTGACCATATCTTTTGAACATATGTTTTTAACATATGAATGGTCATAATAAATCTTATTTTTTAAGGATAAGCCTTGTGCCTTCTACTCTATCAATTTTATAGACACCGCATTCTAATGAACCATTATCAGCATAAGCTGTCCATGAAGTGCCACGGTAGTTTACCTTAGCGCTACCATCGTCATTTACTTTAGTAACACTTACAATCTGACCTTTATCTAGATTGTCACACTGAGTGTTAGGAGTGAGTTTTCTTAAGTTTCTTCTAAAGTAAAGAGCAATGATGACGCCTAAGACAATTACAAGAGCAGCTACTGTAAACTGAGCTGTAAGCGTCAGACCAAATAGAGCACAAATGCAGGCAGCTAGCGCACCTGCGCTAAAAGCTAAAAGATAGATTGTGCCTAGCATCATTTCACTGCCTAGAATTACTAGAGCTACTATTAACCAAATTAAGTAATCTGACATACCTTACTCCCAAGCTATTTCTTTTTAGGTTTCTTTTTAAAGATATTGAAAAATATCAGAGCAAAGAAAATTGGAACAAAAAGTCTAATCAATCTTTCTGGATTATCTGAAACTACAATGAAGCTAAAGAACACAAAGACGCAAGCTACAATTAAGAAAGACACAAAAGGAGAAGTCTTTTTAGGAGCTTTGCTTGCGTTCTGATTAACAGAACCGCCAGAAGATGCATTTTGGTATGCACTCTGATTTGAAGTTACCTTAGCCTTGCTACTCTGGCTTAGATTATTTCTTTGAGCTCTATAGGCATTGTCTCTGGCATCTTTTGGAGCAGACGCTACAGTAGAGAAATTACCTACGTTTGCTTTTACATGAGAACGAGTCTTTTTAACAGGAATTACTACATCATCAGCAAAAGAGTCTTCAGCCGAGTAGAAATCTTCTGATGATGCGTTGCTGGAGTTTACTTTGCTTAACTCGTTGATTGCATCTTTTTGAATGTGAGCCTGATGATTGGCATTGCTTTTTACAATGTCATTTTTCATGGCTGTGATGTTTTTCTTTTCTAACTGCTTTACTAGTGCAACAAAGTCGCCATCTTTAGGCTCTAAAGAGTAGTTGTTCATTATTTTATCCAAAATCTAAAACTTGTCAGATAGTAACACAAGTTCAAAGTGATTAGGATGTTATAACAGACAAATCTTATACAAAAATTAGCTTTGACTAATCTTGAAAATTATATTTTTCAATCCTTTTTCAGATGCTCAATTGCAAAAAGAAATTGAGAACATACCTCTATACAAAAAAATCATCTTGAAAACTGATAAAACGATCACTTTTTCTTGTATAATGTCCGATCAAATTTTACAAGTTTTGGAGGAATTTATGCTACGCATTATGGAAGAGGCTTTAACATACGATGACGTACTGTTAGTGCCTGCACATTCAACTGTTTTACCAAACACTGCAGATCTTCGTACCAGATTGACCTCCAACATTCAGTTGAACATTCCAATGATCTCATCTGCAATGGATACCGTTACCGAATCAAACCTTGCAATTGCTCTAGCTCAGGAAGGTGGTATTGGTTTCATTCACAAGAACATGTCTATTGAAAGACAGGCTCAGGAAGTTGCTCGTGTAAAGCGTTTTGAAAACGGTATGGTAACTAAGCCTGTTACAGTACATCCTGATAACACCATCAATCAGGTTCGCCAGATGGCAGCTAAATATGGTTTCTACGGTTTCCCTGTAGTAGATGAGAAAGACAACTTATTAGGTATCATCACCGGTCGTGACACCCGTTTCTTAACCAACGGTGAGGTTAAGGTTCACGAGGTTATGACTCCTAAAGATCGTCTTGTTACTGTAAGAGAAAATGAGTCTCGCGAAAACGTTCAGGCTTTAATGCAGAAACATCGTATTGAGAAAGTTTTAGTAGTTGACGATGCTTTCCACTTAAAGGGACTTATTACTGTAAAAGATTTCCAGAAATCATCAAACAAGCCAAATGCATGTAAAGATGCTTTAGGCAGATTAAGAGTTGGTGCTGCAATTGGTGCTGGCGCTGGCAATGAAGACAGAGCAAAGGCTCTAGTTGAAGCAGGTGTTGATGTTCTGTTAGTTGATTCATCACACGGTCATTCACAGGGCGTTTTAGACAGATTAAAGTGGTTACGTAAAGAATATCCTGAACTACCAATCATCGGTGGTAACGTAGCTACTGCAGCAGGTGCTTTAGCTTTAGCAGATGCTGGTGTAAGCGCTGTTAAGGTTGGTATTGGTCCTGGCTCAATTTGTACAACCAGAATCGTAACTGGTTGCGGTGTTCCTCAGATGACTGCAGTATCAAATGCTGTTGAAGCTTTAAAGGGCACAGACATTACTGTTATCGCTGATGGTGGTATCCGCTATTCAGGTGATATTGCAAAGGCACTAGCAGCTGGCGCAAACTGTGTAATGGTAGGCTCAATGTTCGCTGGTACAGAAGAGGCTCCAGGTGAGATTGAAATCTATCAGGGTCGTTCATTCAAGTCATACCGTGGCATGGGCTCTTTAGCTGCTATGTCAAAGGGTTCTGCTGACCGTTACTTCCAGTCAGACAATGCTGCTGACAAGTTAGTACCAGAAGGTATTGAAGGTCGTGTTGCATATAAGGGCTTATTACACAACATCATTCATCAGCAGATGGGCGGTTTACGTGCTGCTATGGGCTTGACCGGTTGTGCAACAATCGATGACTTACGTACTAAAGCTCAGTTCGTACGTATTACTAGTGCTGGTTTCCATGAGTCACATGTTCATGACGTAACCATCACTAAGGAAGCTCCAAACTATCAGAGCCACGTCTAATATTTCATGATGCACCTGCAATGCAGGTGCATTTGTCGTTTTAAATCTATCAAGAGATTCATTTATGTCTTCACAGAACATCCATTCTGAAAAGATCCTCATCTTAGATTTCGGTTCTCAGGTGACACAGCTGATTGCCCGCCGTGTACGTGAAATCGGTGTTTACTGCGAAATTTATCCATTTGATGCAGATCTTAATTTAATCAAGAATTTCGGTGCTCAGGGTATCATCCTTTCAGGCGGTCCTGAGTCAACAACAGAGGCTGGTTCTCCACGTGCTCCTATGTGGGTATATGAGGCTGGTGTTCCTGTTCTTGGTATCTGCTATGGCTTGCAGACAATGTCAGTTCAGTTAGGTGGTAAGGTTCAAGGTTCATCTAAACGTGAATACGGCCACGCAACTGTTGAAATCAAAGCAGAGTGCCCTCTATTTGATAATCTAACTGATCATGAAGGTGAGCATAAGCTAGATGTTTGGATGTCTCATGGTGACAAGGTAACTGCAATCCCTGAAGGTTTTACAACTGTAGGTAGCACTGACACTTGCCCATACGCAGCTATTTACAACAAAGATAAGAAATTCTTTGGTGTTCAGTTCCATCCTGAGGTAACCCACTCAAAGCAGGGCGGTGAGATCTTAAAACGCTTTTTGCTTGATGTTTGTGGCTTACACGCATTATGGTCACCTAGCGCTATTATCGAAGATGCTGTACAGAGAATTCGTGAGCAGGTAGGCGACAAGAAAGTTTTATTAGGTCTATCAGGTGGTGTTGATTCATCAGTTACTGCTTTACTATTACAAAAGGCAATCGGTAAACAGTTAACCTGTGTATTCGTTGATAACGGTTTATTACGTTTAAACGAAGGTGCTCAGGTAAAAGAGATGTTTGCTCCTTTAGATTTGAACTTTGTCTATGCTGATGCTTCAGACAGATTCTTGGACGCCTTAAAAGGTATTTCTGATCCAGAATTAAAGCGTAAGGCTATCGGTAAGACCTTCATTGACGTTTTTGCTGATGAGGCAAGAAAGTTAGAAGGTGTTGAGTTCTTAGCTCAAGGCACCATTTACCCAGATGTTATCGAATCAGCTGCTGCTAAATCAGGCAAAGCACACGTAATTAAGTCTCACCACAATGTAGGTGGTCTACCTAAGGACTTAAAGTTCAAGTTAGTTGAGCCTTTACGTGAGCTGTTCAAGGATGAAGTAAGACGTATTGGTGTAGCTTTAGGTTTACCTGAGGCTATGGTAATGAGACATCCTTTCCCAGGTCCAGGTTTAGGTGTCCGTGTCCTAGGTGAAGTTAAGAAGGAATACTTAGATCTGTTACGTCAGGCTGATGCAATCTTCATGGAAGAGTTAAACAAGTCAGGCTGGTATCAGAAAGTAAGCCAGGCTTTCACTGTATTCTTACCAGTTCGTGCCGTAGGTGTTATGGGTGATCATCGTAGCTATGATTACGTAGTGTCTTTACGTGCTGTTAAGACTATCGATTTTATGACCGCAAAGTGGGCTGAGTTACCATATGATTTATTAGGTCATATTTCAAATCGTATCATTAACGAAATCAATGGTATTTCAAGAGTTGTTTATGATATCTCTGGAAAACCACCAGCAACTATTGAGTGGGAATAATTCCCCTAAGTGGTAATAAGCTTTAATTGATAGCAAGTACCGCAGTCAAAATCTGCGGTATTTTTTTTTGATTTTGTGAATATTTTGCTTATTATCAAGTTTTACAGGATTCTGATCCCTTAAAATTGTCAGATAAATTTTTGGAATTTCAGTATGACAGTTATGATTACAGATACAAATAAAGACTTTAACAAATGGATTAAAATTGCACTGCGTGATCTTGAAAAAGAACACTGGAGTGAAGCTCAGGAAAAGATCTCTATCTTAAAAGAAGAAAATCCAAATAGCACTGAACTTTTAATTTTAAAATTACTTTTGCAATTCAAAATTAAAGGTTTAAGCGGTCTTAAAAAACTGTCAAAAGTAAGACTTAATATGATTAAGTCTACAGAGGAATATCCTTTAATTGAAAAAGGTGAAGAGAGCCAGGTAAGGGAGCATTTCTTAGGAATTATCGCTCGTCGTGAGCACAAATTAGAACACGGAAAAAGTTCAACTTCACGTCTTTCAGCCTACATTATTCCTGGTCTTGCTGTAGCTATTTTAATTTTTTCAGCCGGCGCTGTGGTAAATGACAAATTTATCAAAGACAAGCCATATGATTATCAGCCTATTGATAAGACCGAATTAAGAAAGCTAATTAAGAATAAGAAAGTTCGTCTAGACAGAATTGATACTAGCAAGATCACTGATATGAGTTATCTCTTTGCAAAGTGTGACTATATCAGTAATGACTCTGAATATATTAGAGTCAAGAGAACTTGCCGTAAGGACGAGGTTAGAAAAGACTACAAAGGCATTGAAAAGTGGAATGTTTCTTCAGTTGTAAACATGCAGTCGATGTTCTTTGAAGCAGATTCCTTTAATGAGCCAATTGATACTTGGAATGTCTCAAATGTTCAGAACATGAAAGGCATGTTCTATGAGTTAAAGAACTTTAATCAGCCTTTAAATTCATGGAATGTATCTAATGTAAGAACCATGGCATACATGTTCTTTGGTGCAAGTGCGTTCAATCAGGACATCAGTGCTTGGGATGTTTCAAAAGTAGAGAACATGTCAAGTATGTTCTTTGGAGCAAAATCCTTTAATAAGCCAGTTGAAAACTGGAATGTTTCTAGAGTATCTAACATGGCATATATGTTCAGAGAAGCTGAGAACTTCAATCAGCCTCTAGAAAAATGGGATCTTGCAACTCTGCAAAACGCACCAGGTATGTTCACAGATGCCAAAGCATTTAACCAGCCTTTAAAGAATTTTGATTTAACAGGTGTATCTTCATACAAGATGTTCGCAGGTGCTTCATCATTCAAGCAAGAATATCCTACAGGTTGCTCTGACAACTGTTCATTCAAAAAGCAAGAGAATGAATAAGAACAGATAATCAAAGCTTAGTAAGGAAAATTTACAGTGAAAGAAACAGACTTGAGCTTTTTAGTTAAGGGCAAGAAGGTAGTTGGTACTTTGAGCTTACCAGATGGTGATGCCAAAGCTCCTGTAGTGCTTTTAATTCATGGCTTTACAGGAAATCGTCACGAGTCTGTAAGTAAGTCAGCACCTCATGGTAAATTTACCTTACTGGCAACAAAATTGTCTGATGCTGGCATTGCTTCATTGCGCATTGATATGCGTGGAAGTGGCCAAAGTGATGGATCACTTGAAGATATAACTGCATTTACAGAATTAGAAGATGCAATTGCAGCCTGTGATTACCTAAAACAGTGTGACCTTGTAGATGGTAACAGGATCTCTGTCTTAGGTCTGTCATTTGGTGGATTAGTTGCCACTGCACTTTGTGCACAAGACAGTAAGATAAAATCATTAGTGCTGTGGAATCCTGCAGTAAACATGATGGAAGTTATGTTGACAATTGCTGGTATTGATCCTGTCATGAACGCATGTAAAGATGAACACAGAATTTATGAGTTTGATATTTGGAATGCCAAAAGAAAACTTTGCGGTGAGTTCTTTACAAGCTTGTGCAAGATGAGTGCTCACGCAAGCATTGCAAAATACAATGGTCCGATGTTACTTCAGGTTGGACTTAATGATCATGTTGTATGGCCAGAACCTGCTCAAGCAGAAGGTATTATTTCCTGCCATGAAGGAGAGCATGAACTTCAGACTGTAAATGCAGGTCATGACTTTACAAATAATGGCTCTGACGAGCCACTTTTATCTGTTATTGAGAAAACAGTGTCTTTCTTAAAGGCAAAAGCCTTTTAGATCTACCATTTGTCCACATGTACCTTCTCTGATTCAAAGAGATCTCTTTGATGATTGTCGTTGTCAACTGGATAACCAAAGGCAATTAAAGAGTGAGGTACGATGTTATCAGGAAGATTAAACTCTTCTTTTAGATCCTGAACTCTTTCCTGCTCAGGAAAAGTACCTAACCATACAGAACCTACACCTAAAGCTTGAGCTGCTAAGATCATATTTTGAGCTGCAATAGAGCAGTCAGTCTGCCAGTAATCAGGGGCATTACTGTAAGCTTTAGATAAGTCACCTGCGACCATCACACCAAAAGCAGCATGAGTAAGTGGTGTTGCATAAGGACCATTAGCTTTAGCCATACGCTCTAGCACATCTTTTCTTTTGGTAACCAAAAATTGCCAAGGTCTGCAGTTAACAGCCGAAGGTCCGCTCATAGCAGCCTGCAAGATGGTATGAATGTCAGAATCAGGTACTTCTTTATCTTTGAATTTTCTAACTGAGTGTCTAGAGAATATGCAATCTAAAGTATCCATGAGTACTCCTTATAAAATCTGTAACTACACTCAATGTTAAGTATATCTAACCTGTCAAGTGCTTGTGTTTTTAGCGATTGAAAAATGTAAAATTGCCGTTAAAAAAATGATCAACAATAAAACTAACTTACTGAAATTTCAGATGTAAAAAAGAAAAATCTAAAAGCAAAAATCTAAAAAAAATTTTAAAGGCAGTCATACAGCATAGGAAAGCCAAAGTGTAAAAATAAGGAGACTATAAGATTAAGATTTGGTAAAAAATAATTTGACAACAAT
>DKDL01000112.1 GCA_002449335.1 Succinatimonas sp. UBA6849
TTTAAATTGTCAAAATCATCTTGTCCGTATGGTAATGGTAAGAATTGTTTAGTAGTCATTATTTTGTTCTCAATTCATTAGTTCTTCTTCAATTATACATGATAAAAATTTTGAGAACTTTGATTAGTGGCATTTAATGCTGGAAAATAGAGTTCTTACAAAGATCTGCTACATCATCAATCCAGAGGTTATCTGTAAAGCTGTTTTCTTAGCCTTTTCAATAATTGCTGACAACTTATCTGTCGTAAATTTGTTGATGGTACCTACAATAGAGATAGCTCCTATCAAATGACTGTCTAGGTCAAACACTGGCACTGCTACACAGCGGATCTCCAGACCTCCTTCACCATTGTCATAAGAGAAACCTCTTAAATGAATTGAAGCTAATTCTTTGCGTAACGCCTCAGGGGTTGTAATAGAGTTAGCAGTAGCAGGAGTGTAGTCTAGTGTTCTTATAATATTCTCTCTTTGAGTAGCTTCCTGATAAGCTAAAAGGCACTTTCCTAAGGCTGTATGTACTAAAGAGATCTCAGCTCCCTCTCTGGACATTATTCTCATACCGGTTTTAGGACTGGTCTTTTTTAGCACATAAAAAGCCTTATCATCGTCCATAATGCCAAAATGCACTGCAAGACAATCAATGCTGGTAATAAGTCTGTCTAAATATGGGCTTATGATTTCTTTTAAATCTAATGAATCTGAAGCTGAATTACCTAAAGCAACTAGCTTCATCCATAATTGAATAGTCTTGTCAGAATTCTGTCTTAATAAACGCAATTTGACCATATCATCGACAAGGACATAAACTGAACTTCTAGGAAGTCCTGTTAATGAAATAATTTCAGATATAGTACAACGATGATTTTTTTGAAGAACCTCTAGGATCCTCAGGGCTCTTTCTAAGGCAGGGACTCTGATTTTTGAAGACATATAAACACCAAAATGAATAGCTATAATCCAGTATTTTAGACGATTTTGGTGTTTAATATATGATAATGTTTTTCTATCCTGGAATGATCATTCCAAGATCTCTCATTTTGGCAATCTTATAGCGTAGGGTTCTAGGACTGATACCTAACTTTGCAGCAACTTCCTGACGAGAACCACGGCATTCAATTAAAGCATCTAAAATGATCTGATATTCCTGTTGCTTTAACTCACCACCAAGATCCTGTGGGATCTTCTGGTTACGCACAAGCTCTTCACTGCTTGAAACAGAATTTGGAACTGACTGTGCACTAGGAGCTTCATCTTCTGTAATCTGTTCCGGAGCAATCTCAGGTACAGCTACCCCTTCAGCGTCAAAAGACTGTGACTGCAGAGCATCTTCTAATGAGGACTCATCTAAGATAATGCAGTTGTCATCAACGACACCGTTTGCAGATAGAATAAGAGCTCTTTGCATTACGTTATCTAATTCACGTACGTTACCTGGCCAGCTGTAAGCTAAAAGTTTCTTTTTAGCGCTCTCTGACAATTTAGGAATTGCCATATTCGAGTCTTTAGCATGCTTTGATAATAAGAAAGAACCAATAGGAATAATATCATTAGGTCTCTTACAAAGAGGTAACCAGCGTAATGGGAAGACATTTAATCTGTAATAAAGATCTTCGCGGAATTTCTTTTCAGCGACAGCCTGTTTTAAATCTCTATTTGAAGTTGCAATGACTCTTACATCTAAAGAAATAGTTTTACGAGAGCCTAATCTTTCAACTTCTTTTTCTTGCAGTACTCGCAAGAGCTTTGCCTGCAACCCAAGATCCATCTCTGTAATTTCATCTAAAAGGATGGTACCACCTTGAGCCTGTTCAAATTTACCAGGACAGGCCTGTACTGCACCTGTAAAAGCTCCTTTTTCATAACCGAATAAGGTAGCCTCTAACATTGAGTCTGGAATTGCAGCACAGTTAATTGCTACAAAAGGACCTGAGGCACGAGGTGATTTATCATGAACATAACGGGATAAAACCTCTTTACCAGATCCTGAAGGACCTGTAATCATCACGGTTGCATCAGTTGCAGCAACTCGTGCTGCTAAAGACAACAACTCAGCTGTTGACGGATCAGCAAAAATAGGCTCACCGCCTACAACCTTACTTACAGGAACATAACGAGATACCTGATTTAACAAAACCTCTGGGGCAAAGGGCTTTGCTAAATAATCAATAGCGCCATCGCGCATTGCTCTTACAGCGCCATTGATATTGGCATATGCTGTCATTAACAGGACAGGCATATTAGGGAATTTTTCGTGAATTGCGTTTAAAAGAGTATGGCCATCCATAGCGCCCATCTGGATATCTGATATGACCATATCAACTTTTTTCTTTGAAAGAATATCTAGAGCTTCTTCACCGCCTGATGCCTCAAGACAAACATAACCTGTCAGCATCAGTGTATCTACAATCGCCTCTCTTAACTGACTGTCGTCATCAACAATTAGAATTTGACTGTTACTCATAATATTCCTTAAAACATGGCTTTAAGCTACGGACTTTTCGTCTTTAAAGCTCTCAGAAGGTTCAAGTACTCCCTCATACTTTGGAATGATCATGGTGAATACTGTTTCCTTCTCATTTGAAACAAGACGTATATCTCCCTGATGTACCTTAGCAACAGCAGCTACTACTGCAAGGCCTAAACCTGTACCATTGCTCTTAGTAGTATAGAAAGGCTCAAAGATATGAGCACTTACTTCAGGCTTAATCATAGGTCCGTCATTTTTAACGCTGATCATAACATTCTTAGTATCAGCTACAAGCTCTATCTTAACGTTTTTTGCACCAGCTTCAATGGCATTTGTCACCAAATTGCTAATTGCTCCGTTTAAAGCTGTAACATTGCCTAAAACTGTCATTGGACGTGGACCAATATCTGAGCTTAAATTTGCACCACTCTTTTCAACTACTGAAGCTACAGAGCCTAAAACACCTTCAACGATATCTACAGCATCTAAAACTTTAACTGACTGCTCTCCTGAACGAGCATACATTAAAATGTCACTTACCTGAGCTTCTAGAGCCTCAAGACGAGACATTAGCTTTTTCTGGAAAACATTACGTGAGGTCAAAGGTAACTTCTGATTACCTAAGTTTGCAGCATACAAAATAGCAGCAGATAATGGGGTTCTGATCTGGTGAGCTAAAGATGCAGCCATCTTACCTAATGAAGACAATCTCTCCATATGATTTAACTTATCGGTAAGTTTACGAGTCTCAGTCTGATCAGTCATTTGAACTAACTGACCATGAGCTAAAGGTTTTGTAGATACCTGAAGACGCTTGCCATCTACAGTTGAGATTTCCTGACCGTCATCTTTTTGAGGGCGGAACACTTCATCAATAACCTGATACCACTTACGACCTTCTAAAGCTTCTACATTAAGCATCTTTAAGGCAGAATCATTAGCCTTTTTTACGACACCTCTTTCATCTAAGACGATGATTGCAGAAGGCTCTTTTTCAAAAATTTCTTTATAGAGTTCTAATTCGTTTACTGAAGCTGTCATAAGTCACCCCACTTTTCTTAAGTTAAGATGACTTATTCAATTATCGTGCCATATAAAATTTTATATGTATATTCAAATGGTTATATAAAACAAATATCTTTACAACCTTTTTATATGACAGTTTTATGACTGTCTAGAATGAGTCTGATGGCTTTAGGATTGTTCTATGCTCAGAGCATACTGGGCATTCACAGTTTTTAGGAGGTAATTTCATGGTTTTAACCTTCATGCTCAAAGCTTCAACTGTTAACAGACGTCCTGTTAATAACTCACCTATGCCTAATAGATACTTTACACACTCAATTACCTGAAAATTACCAATAAGTCCTGGTAATGGACCAAAGACACCAATCTGCTTACTGTTCTTTACAGCGCCCTTTGGTGGTACCTGTCCAAATACACATCTATAGCAAGGACCTTTACCTGGTACGTAGGTCATTACCTGACCTTGGAAACGGATCACCGCAGCATGACAAAATGGCTTTTTAGCTATCACACAAGCATCATTGATTAAGAACTTACTTTCAAAGTTATCAGTACAATCTAAGATAAAATCGTAATCCTTAATGATGTCCAAAATGTTATCAGGAGTTATAAAGGTGTTGTAGATATTAACCTTTACCTCTGGATTTAGAGCATTGATTTTGTTTTTGGCTGACTCAGTTTTTAAGACACCAACATCTTTGGTCTGATGAATTACTTGTCGTTGTAGATTTGAGTAGTCCACAACATCATCATCAACAATACCGATTGTACCGATACCAGCTGCAGCCAAATACATTAAAACAGGAGATCCCAATCCACCAGTTCCAATGACAAGCACTTTAGATGAGAGTAGTTTTTTCTGACCTTCAACACCAAATTCTTTTAAGGTAATGTGTCTAGAGTACCTTTCTAGTTGCTCTTTTGTCAGTTCCATAACTTTTCAATAACTCCTAAATCTTTATCGCATTCTTAATACATGAAATTTTATGAAAGTCTTAGGTTTCTCCTAAAGACTCATTGAGTATAACGCTATAAGCTAGACATTTTATAGGCAGGAACAATAATCTTTTTGAAAATTGCTTTTTAAAGATCAAAAAAGCCTCTACAGGTTGGTGCAGAGGCTTTGAACTTGTGTATTAGTAGTAGATTAACCTACGAATACACGTGCATTTCTAAACAGTCTTACCCATGGGCTATCCTCACCCCACTCGTCTGGGTGGTATGAGTTAGATACAGTACGCATTACACGCTCTGGATGAGGCATTAAGATGGTGAAACGACCATCTGTATTAGTTACAGAGGTAATACCATTTGGGGAACCGTTAGGGTTCATTGGGTACTGCTCTGTTACCTTGCCATTGTGGTCAATGTAACGAACTGCAATCTGACCTGACTTCTCTAAAGCTTCTAAATGAGCCTTATCCTTGAACTCAGCGCGACCTTCACCGTGTGATACTACGATAGGAAGTCTTGAACCTTCCATACCGGCAAACAGTACTGAAGGGCTCTTCTGGATTTCAACTTCAACAAAACGAGCCTCAAAACGCTCTGATAAGTTTGTTACGAAACGAGGCCAGTTCTGTGCACCAGGAATTAAAGATGACAGAGTAGACATCATCTGACAGCCGTTACATACGCCTAAAGCGAAGGTGTCTTTTCTGTTGAAGAACTTAGAGAACTCTTCTGCTGCAACAGAGTTGAACAGAATTGATTTTGCCCAACCTTCACCGGCACCTAAAACGTCACCGTATGAGAAACCACCGCAAGCTGCAAAGCCCTTAAAGTCATCTAATTTAACCTTGCCTGTTAAAACATCTGACATATGAACGTCTACGCAGTTAAAGCCTGCTCTATTGAAGGCAGCTGCCATTTCACCCTGTGAGTTAACACCTTGCTCACGTAAAATTGCAACCTTAGGAGCAACGCCCTTGCTGATGTAAGGAGCTGCAACATCCTCATTGATATCAAATGAAAGCTCTGCAAACAGACCTCTATCATTTGACTCATCCTTAGCTTCATACTCTTGGCGAGCACACTCAGGATTATCACGAAGTGACTGCATCTGATAAGTGGTCTCAGCCCAGATCTTACGGAAGTACTGACGAGGCTCGTTGATGATTTCGTTGCCATCACGATTGAAGACGATATGATCATCGCTGCGTAATGAACCGATCTCAAAGATGCAGTTAGCTAAACCGTGACCTGACAGGATGTTCATTACAGTCTCAGCATCTTCAACCTTAACCTGTAGAACAGCACCAACTTCTTCTGAGAAGAGAACTGCTAAGTCGTCTTCACCTAAGTTGTCGATACGAACATTAACACCAGTGTGACCTGCAAAAGCCATTTCACAGATTGTGGTGAATAGACCACCATCAGAAATGTCGTGGTAAGCTAATAACTTGCCCTTACGATTTAAGAACTGAATTGAATCGAATAAGCCCTTTAGACGTACTGGGTGGTCAAGATCAGGACACTTAGAACCTAACTGACGATATACCTGAGCTAGAGCAGAACCACCTAAACGATTCTGTCTCTCACCTAAGGTTACATAGATAAGAGTAGTCTCACCCTTGTCAGTACGTAACTGAGGGGTTAGGGTCTTACGAATATCCTCAACTCTAGCAAATGCTGAAATGATTAAAGACATAGGAGCAGTTACGGTCTTGTTCTGTCCGTTCTCCTGCCAGGTTGTCTTCATTGACATTGAGTCTTTACCAACTGGTACAGTGATACCTAACTCAGGGCAGATATCCATACCAACTGTCTTAACAGCTTCGTATAAACCAGCATCCTCACCTGGATGACCATTTGGAGCCATCCAGTTAGCTGATAACTTAACTCTCTTTAACTCACCGATATCAGCAGCTGCAATATTAGTTACAGCCTCAGCTACTGCTAAACGTGCAGATGCTGCGTGATTTAACAGAGCAACAGGTGTTCTTTCACCTACGGCACCAGCTTCACCGTGATAGGTGTCATATGATGCAGCAGTTACTGCAACATCAGCTACAGGAACCTGCCATGGTCCTACCATCTGATCACGAGCAACTAAACCAGTAACTGATCTGTCACCGATGGTAATTAAGAAGGTCTTTTCAGCAACTGTAGGTAGGCGTAATACACGTTCAGCTGCCTGACTTGGGGTTACCCCCTCAAGATTTAATTCAGGTGAGTGCTGCTGTGCAGTCTTTACGTCCTTGTGCATACGAGGTGGTTTACCTAATAGAACATCTAAAGGTAAATCAATTGGCTTGTTACCAAAGTATGGATCCTCTAAAACAACACGACGCTCTTTGGTAGCTTCTCCGATTACAGCATACTGAGCGCGCTCACGCTTACAGAAGCCTTCAAAGATATCGAACTTCTCAGCAGATACAGCTAATACATAACGCTCCTGAGACTCATTACACCAAATCTGTAATGGTGACATACCAGGCTCGTCGTTAGGGATCTTACGTAAGTCAAACTTACCACCTACGCCACCGTCAGCTACTAACTCTGGCATTGCGTTTGATAATCCACCTGCACCTACATCGTGGATGAACATAATTGGGTTATCTTCGCCTAATTCCCAGCAAGCGTCGATAACTTCCTGACAACGACGCTGCATTTCAGGGTTACCACGCTGAACTGAAGCAAAGTCTAAGTCCTCAGATGAAGCACCTGAGTTCATTGATGAAGCTGCACCGCCACCTAAACCGATGTTCATAGCAGGACCGCCTAAAACGATCAACTTAGCACCTGGATCGATATGATCTTTAATGATGTGCTCACGGCGGATGTTGCCCCAACCACCAGCTAACATAATTGGCTTGTGGTAACCACGAACTTCTTTACCGTTGAAGCTTGTAACTTCTTCTTCGTAAGTTCTAAAGTAACCGCACAGGTTTGGACGACCAAACTCATTGTTGAAACTTGCAGCACCTAATGGGCCGTCGATCATGATCTGTAAAGCTGATGCTAAACGACCTGGCTTACCAAAATCATGCTCCCATGGCTGAACGTCACCTGGAATACGTAAGTTTGATACGCTAAAGCCACTGATACCAGCCTTTGGCTTAGAACCAATACCGGTTGCGCCTTCATCACGGATTTCACCACCAGAACCTGTTGCAGCACCTGGGAATGGAGAAATAGCTGTAGGATGGTTATGAGTTTCTACCTTCATTAAGATAGGCATATCCTCTTCGTGGTATGCCCACTCGTGATTAGGATTTGGGAAGAAACGACCTGCCTTTGAGCCTTCCATAACAGCAGCATTATCTTTATATGCTGATAATACATAATCACCGTTGGTCTCAAAGGTGTTTTTAATCATGCCGAATAAAGATTTGTCTTGTAACTTACCATCGATCTTCCATTCAGCACCGAATACCTTATGACGGCAGTGCTCTGAGTTCATCTGAGCAAACATGTACAGCTCGATATCGGTAGGATCACGACCAATTACCTTGAAGCTGTCCATTAAGTATTCCATTTCAGGCTCTGATAAAGCTAAGCCTAACTCTACATTAGCCTTGCGCAGTGCATCCATACCGCCTGTAGTTAAAGCAACAGTCTTAAATGGCTTTGGAGTCTGCTTTTCAAATAGCTTTGAACCTTCTTCTAAAGAGAACAGAACGTTCTCCATCATGCGGTCGTGAATTAAAGCACTTACTTTCTTCTTCTCTTCATCAGAGAATGTACCATTCTCTTTTACGATGTAGTAAGCAATACCACGCTCAATTCTTAAGATCTTATTAAGACCGCAGTTGTGAGCAATATCAGTAGCCTTAGATGCCCAAGGAGAAATGGTACCTACACGAGGAATTACAAAGAATAGCTCACCTTTATTCTCGGTTTCGTCCTTTGATGGACCATAGCTTAGGATCTTGTTTAAAACAGTCTTTTCCTTATCGGTTAAAGACTCTTTGGTATCAACAAGATGAACAAAATGAGTACTAATTGAACTTACCTTGATGCCTTCTTTACCTAATGCATTGATAATCTTCTCAATTCTAAAGGTTGAAACGGCAGGAGAACCTAAAATGATATCCATCAGAAATGTTCCTGTTTAACTAACTGATATAGTGAAATGACTTTTTTCTAGAGTAACTGTTTTGCTTAAGATGTAACAATCAACCTTAAATAAAACAGCTCTAAAAAAATGTGGCTGTATTTTACCACATTGCAAGTGAGCATATGTCAATTGGTGTACTTTTAACCATAATTAAGCATAAGTAATGAAAAATACCTTGTAAATTGAATAAAACATTCATTCAATCCTTGTTTACATCAAGATACTAGGAAGGGTTAATTCAGATGCAGAGACATCATGTTTCTGGACTTAGTTGGCAGGGGTATATACATAGTAAAAGAGAGCACACAAAAAACCAGAGCTCTCTTCGGGGATTTTAAATTCCATTTTCACAGAAACAGATCAAGGATTAGTAATCTATGCTCTGCAAAGTTTAGGTTGTAACCTATAAAACAATCTATCTAATATCCTTCTATTTTGAGCTTAAAATCGTTTCCATATCAGAAGGAAAATCGTTAAGGCTTCATGCTCGTCATTAATTGTCAACCTCTACTTTCCACGGTTAAAA
>DKDL01000068.1 GCA_002449335.1 Succinatimonas sp. UBA6849
AATTACTTCTTACCATTTACATAAGATCTCTATCTACAAGATTTAGCTTTGCTATTCCTTTACTCTTTCATAGCCTGTTCTAATTCATCCTGTTTCTCAATCCAAGTAACTTCACACTCATCTAAGTCATCAGCAAGTTTAGCTCTTTCAATAGAGAGTTCTTCAACCTTTTTAGGCTCTTTGGTGTAAAGCTCAGTATCAGATAAGGATGTATCAATATCGGCAATGGACTTTTTAATCTTTTCCATTTGCTTTTCCAATTTCTCTATTTCAAGTTTTAAAGGTCTTAAACTTTGTCTTTTTTGCGCTTCAAGTTTCTTTTGCTCTTTGGTCTTATAAGTTTGAGCTTTGGCTTTTTCTGAAGCTGAGGCTAAATTTATGGAAGAATCACTCTTTTCGTTTAGCTTTTCTTTATACTCACGGTTCTTTTTATTTAAGAATTCCTGATAATCGTTAAGATCACCGTTAAATTCAGAAACCTTTCCATCATCGATAAGCCATAACTTATCTGCGATAGCCTCTAAGAGATGGCGATCATGAGATACTAAAATTAAAGCACCTTTATAGCTCGATAAAGCTAAAGACAAAGCTTCACGCATATCAAGATCGAGGTGGTTAGTAGGCTCATCTAACAGCAAAAGATTTGGCTTTTGATATGCAATAATAGCAAGGGCAAGTCGTGCCTGTTCACCACCTGACATATCCTCAACTTTTTGAGTGGCTTTGTCGCCGCTAAAAGAGAATGAACCTAAGAAGGTTCTTAAGTCTTTTTCTTTAGCATTATGGTCAATTGCTCTTAAATGATCTAAAGCACTCATCTGACCTGAGAGCTGATCTAATTCATGCTGAGCAAAGTAACCAATCTTAATGCCTTTACCTAAGGTTACGGAGCCATGCACAGGCTTTAGAACCGAACATAAGGTTTTTATTAAAGTAGATTTACCTTGACCGTTGCGTCCTAAAAGACCGATTCTGTCACCAGCTATTAACATCAGATTTACTTTCTTTAAAATGATGTCGTTTTCTGAGTAACCACAGTCAAGTTCTTTTAAGTCAGCAATGATATCTACGGTTCTTTCAGGATCTGCAAATCTAATATGGTAAGGGGATTCTTCTTGAGTAACAGCAGTAAGCTTTAATCTGTCGATAGCCTTTAACATACTTTGAGCCTGCTTTGCTTTAGATGCTTTATATCTAAATCTCTCCACAAAGTCCTGCATGTGGGCTAAAGAAGCTTCTTCACGACGACGATTAGCTTTTTCGTTTTTAATTCTTTCTGCTCTTAATCTTTCATAGTCTGAATAGTTACCTGTATACATGACCAGGTGATTTGATTCAAAGTGCAAAATGTGAGAACAGAAAGTATCCAGAAAATCACGATCATGAGAGATACATAAAATAGTGCCTTCAAAACTCTTTAAGTAGTTTTCAAGGAAGATAATGGTATCTAAGTCTAAATGGTTAGTAGGCTCATCTAACAGCAAGACATCTGATTTGTAGATAAGAGCCTGAGCAAGATTAAGACGCATTCTCCAACCACCTGAGAATTCTTTTACAGCCTTTTGCATTTCGTCTTCAGCAAAGCCTAAACCATGTAAAAGGATCTTTGCTCGTGAGTCGATTGTCCAAGCACCGGCAATGCCCAGCTTATCTTCAATTAAAGCTATCTTTTCACCATTATTTTCAGCATAAGCTTTTCCTTTTTGAGCTAAGAGTTGACAAAGATCTTTATCGCCCTGTTTTACGTAATCAAGAGCTGAGATATCAAGAGATGGAGTCTGCTGTGATACTTCTGATATCTTAAAATTACGAGGAACTGACAGAGTACCCAATTCAGGCGCAATTTCACCCTTGATGGCAGCAAATAAGGTCGATTTACCACAACCGTTTCTGCCGATAATACCCACTTTTTGACCTGGAAAGATGCTGGCAGAAGCTTTCTCTAAAAGATACTTGCTACCACGCATAATGGTTACATCAGATAATTGAATCACTTTTTTACACACAAAAAAACAGTGACCATAGGTCACTGTTTAATAAATTAAACTTAAAGCTGAGAGGTATTTTGAACCAGCGTGATGCCGTCTTTTGCTCTCATGTTTCTAATATTGATAACAGTCTTAGGTCCAATATGTCTAATTACAGAAACATTCAAGATAGGAACACCAGACTGTCTGCAAGCTCTTACTAATGAAGGGATCACAGTAGATGAGCCAGAGTTTTGTGAAACATCAACACCTGCTCCTGTTACAGTTTCAATGCCTGCTGAATTTAAAGCCTGACGGATTGCACCTGATAAATCGCCAATACAGTCAGAGGCACTGTCTGGTACTACAGTAGGAGCAATATATACAGGACCTTGCTCATTCTTTAATCTCTGAGCCTGACCTAATGCAATCTTATAGGCAATTTGAGCTGCATTGCTTGTGTTAGCAGTACCGCACTTAGAGCTTGAAGGGGCACTCTGAAGGCTTTCAAGGGTAGATTCCTCGTTAGAGTTTGCGATCTCTACGTCTTGAGAGTTATCTGTATTTGCGTTCTCTTCTTTTTCAAGCTTATTCAGATCCTGTGGAGTGTTCTCTTCAGGGACGAATGCTTGAGGACCTTTAGTTTGTGTTTCTACGTCTGCATTGGCATTTTGATCCTGGTTGAGTTTGTTAAGATCAACATTGCCTTGTACTACGTCTTTGACTGATACTGAAGCTAAAGGAGAGGAGTTCTCTTTATCTTTTAACTCATTTAGTACAGGCAGCAGTGAGCCTTCTGTCTGAGCAGTACTGCCTTCAGGTACATATGGTTTTACTACACCTGCCTGCATTTCCTGATTAAAAGCTTTTGCAACTAAATCGCTTTTTGCTTTATCTTCAGGCTTTACAGTTGCTTGAGTCTTCTTTTTATTTGTGGCTGTTTTCTTATTATTTTTGTTGCTAGCCTTTTTATGTGCCTTTACCGGTTCAGTTTTAACTGTCTGACCATCAGGACCTACAGAACTGTCAAAATAATAAGTGTTACATGCTGTAAGAGAAAGTGCCCCTACGAACATACAGCCAAGATATAAAGATTTATTAAGAGTTTTCAAATTAAATCTTGTCATTTGGGAATCCAAAACCACCTAAATAACCACCAGCTAAAAGGTGCATATGAATGTGAGGTACTTCCTGACATCCATTCTTACCAACGTTAACGATTAGACGGTAACCTGACTCACTTACACCTAAATCCTCTGCAATTTTTCTTGCAACGATAAAGAGGTGTCCCATCATCTTCTCATCTTCAGGTTCTACCTGTGATACTGAAGGAATTGGCTTATTTGTTACAATTAAAATGTGATGCTCTGCTTTAGGATTGATGTCTAAAAAAGCAGTAACAAGATCATCATGATAAATAGTCTTTGATGGAATAGTGCCGTTGATGATTTTTGTAAAAATAGTCTCTTCGCTCATGATATCACCGTTCAATTATTTGAATTTTAAAAATAAATAATCCGTATATTGGTCCGATTATAACATAAACTTAGGTGTTCAAGTTCATGGATAAAACTACGATTTTATCCAAATCTAAATTGGTTCTAGAAAATCCTTCTTACTCATAATTTTTCTCATAAACATCGGATGTAGTAAATGAATTTATATTAGGGCCGATAAATAAGTAAGAGAAATAAATATAAAGAAACGTTGGAGGTACATATGAGTCAAGATTTCTTATATACCATTGTACCTAGAGTAGCTTTAGGTCCCGACAGCTTGGTTTTTAACCGTAGAGTAAGAGAAACTACAGCATCAAACAGACCACACAAAACTGCATCAAAAGAGCACCGTCATGAAAAGGAAGAAACACTGAAAAATGACTTTGAAAACGATTGTGCTGAAGAGAAAAAGACCTTAGGTTCATCAATCGATGATGTGGTTTAACTGTAACAGTCAAAAATGATAGAGAAAAATGATAGAGAAAATGGACAGGAGTAAGTTTCTGTCCATTTTTATTTAAGTCCAGCAAAAGAGCTAGTCAAAAGATCTAGTAACAGTCACAGAATCTCGTGTCTTAAGAGAGCTATGAGCTTTTCATTAAAAGATAGATAAACATGTCAAGCTCATATACAACTCACTAACATCCATAGTCAAAATTAACTCATTAGCGTATGATCCTATCAGACATAACGACTGAAACATCAATTACGGATAAAAGTGTCATGAAAGACTCACTAGAATCATTTGGTAAAGCAGTAGAAGAGAGAAGACATATTGAATTACCTTTAGCTCAAGAAAGTATTCAGGCAGGCTTTCCTGCACCTAATGGGGGTTACATTGACGAAAATCTTGATGTGAATGAGTTTTTAGTAAAGTCACCATCATCGACCTATATCTATAGAGTATCAGGAGAATCTATGAAAGAAGCTGGCATCATGAACGGCGACTATGTGCTTGTAGATTCTTCATTGGAAGTGCACGATGGAGATGTGGTTGTAGCATCAGTTGATAATGAATTTACCATTAAAGAAATAAAGTTTGGTAAGAAAAAAATGCTGTTGCCTCGAAATAAGGAATATCCTCCTGTAGAAATTACCGATAACTCAAGAGTTGTGATCATAGGCCCAGTTATTTCAGTAATTAGAAAATACAGATAACAAATTTAACAAAAAAATCATTTTTGACAGTTCAAAGCACTGCACATCTGTGTTATATATTGTCTTAGCCACTAGTAATGTTTAGAAATGGCAAAAGGTAACTACAGAAAAAGATTGTATGTAAGGTCAGCAATTGGATCTTTTTTCTGTAGCTCTCGTTTTTTTAGTTAGAGAAGTGAACATAGTTTTAATTTCATCGTGAGAACAGATAATAAAAATCGATGATGTGAATTATGATCAAGTTTCGGTATAGAATTTTGCTTAAAATATAGACAATTTAGTGTGTTAGATAAAATTATGCTGTTTTGCATAGTTTATATTTTGCAAAGTTTATGAAGATTGTTAAGGAGTTATAAATGATTGGTATTGTGGTAGTATCACACAGTGTAAAGGTTTCTGAAGGTATCTGCGACATGGTTGAACAGATCTCTGCTTCAGGCGATCACAAGCTGCCAATTATTGCTGCAGGTGGAAATGCAGAAGGTAAGCTTGGTACAGATCCTAAGCGTATTTTAGAGGCAATCAAAAACGCTAACGAAGGTGATGGTGTAGTTGTAGTATGTGATTTAGGTTCTGGTGTAATCAGTTCACAGGCAGCTATCTCTATGTTAGAAGAGCCTTTAAAGAGCCGTGTAAGAATCGCTGATGCTCCTATTCTTGAGGGTGCTGTAGGTGCTGCTGTTGAGTCAGCATCTGATGCACACTCTTCATTAGAGTCTGTAGTTGCAGCAGCTGAAGCTTCACGTCAGTTACACAAGAAATAATTCAATTCTATTAAAAGGCACGGCTATGAAGATGTAGTCGTGCTTTGCAGTCCTTGCCTTGTATCAAAGGTAGTGTTCTTAATTCTTTTTCTTAAAACAAAAGAGATGACTTTCGTGTATCATACGGAGAGTTGTTTTTGTTTATCACGTTGTTGTTAAGCAGACAAATCTTACTTATCTCATTTTAGTCTGACACAGGATGTTTATTATGAATAAAAAAGTCTTGTCATTAGTGTTATCTGCAACCTTGTCGTCATTTAGCTTGTCATTTAGCCAAAGTTCATTTGCAGATGATTGCGCCTCAGATGGTTTGATTGAAGTTAATGGTCATGCTTCAGTTGAGGCAATGCCAGATCAGGCGGTTTTAAGTTATAGCGCTAAAAATGTAGATAAAAACGCCAAAAGTGCACGTAAAAATACCGAAAAGCAGGTTACAGCTCTTTATGAAGGTGCTCTAAAGTCAGGGCTTAAAAAAGAAGATATTGTCTCATCATCAATTTCTTTATATCCAAAATACAACTATACCAATGAAGGTAAGAGAGAATTTGAAGGTTATGTAGCAACCCGTGATATCACCTTTAAAGTAACTGATTTCTCTTTAATCGATAAAATTACTACTGCTGCAGTTGATGCCGGAATTACACAAATCAACGGCTTTGATTACACAATTAAAGACACTAAAACTTTAGAAGATAAAGCTAATCAAGAAGCTATCAAGGATGCTCAAAACAAAGCTTTGGTATTAGCTAAAGGCTTTGGTGTAAAAATCAAAAAAGCCTGTTCTTTGAAATTTACTAACGGTAATAACGTAATGCCATATAGAGTTCAAACAAGAATGGCAAAAGTAGCAACTCTTGCAGCAACCAACGAAGATAGTGACAACAATACAGAGTACTCTCCAGAAAAGATTACTGTCACCTCCGATGTATATGCGAGCTTTGCCATTAAGGATTAGTGCAGCTTACTTTTATGGATAAGTATGTAAATTATAAAGATGATAGTGGCAATACAGCTACAAGCTCCAATGTAGCTGTAGCTGACAATCTTTATAGTCAAGATGATGACATTCAAAGTTTCGTTGACTATGCTTCAATCAGACAGGTTGATGCTCTCTCTTATTTAGGTAAAGATGGTATTTTTCAAAAGAAAATATCTGGATTTAAAGTAAGAGACGGTCAGCTTACTATGACTGATGCTTGGCAAAAGTGTGTCAACAATCAAGAGGACAGTACTATCCTAGTCTGCGAGGCTGGTACCGGTACTGGTAAGACCTTTGCATACCTTATTCCTGCAATCCTCTCAGGCAAGAGTGTTGTTATCTCTACAGCTTCAAAAGCGCTACAAGATCAGTTAGTCAAAAAAGATCTTCCAAGGCTGTTCGATCTTTTACAGTTACCTCCTAATTTCATGTCTTTAAAGGGATTTAATAATTACCTTTGTAAAAGAAAATACTATGAAGTAAGTCAGAAGTATGTAAATTCACATGCCTTGAAGTTTGAAGAAGTAGAAAACGAAAATGTTTCTGATGAAGAACTTTTAGATGTTAATGACAAAGCAGATCTTATTAAAAAAGAGGATCTTGCAAAGTTAGAGTTGCTGATTCAAAGAACAGAGCATCAGTTAGAACTTAACACACCTGATTGTGATTTTGCTGAAGTTAACTCTTTATTTTCAAAAGGAGTTGTCAGCAAAGTTACCTGTGCAGGTGAGAACTGCTATAAGAAAAAGTGTCCTTACTATTCTGAATGTTATCCATTTATGGCAAGGCAAAAAGCCATTAGAACTAAAGTAGTTGTCATCAATCATTCTTTGTTCTTTGCAGATATGCAGATTGAAGATCCTTTTGATGTGATGGAGCCTAGCATTCTGTTGCCAAAATACAGATGCATCATCTTTGATGAGGCTCATGAACTGCCTTCTGTCGGTCGTGAGCATCTGTCTGAGAGCGTAGGTACCAGCGATTTACGCAAATTTGAAGAGGACATTAAATACATGCAAAAGCAGTTAAAATGTCCTGTGCGTATTTTCGAAAACAGTTACAAAAAGCTCCACAAAGCCTATAAAGATCTTGGAGCTTATCTTAAAACTGCTGAAGGCGGTGGCGAGAATTGTAGAAACTTACTCTACTACAAATACAATGACTATGATGAGAACAACACTGATCCTTATTATGCTTATCAACAGCGTAATGAGAAATTCAGAGAGCTTGTAGGCAATCTCTACAGAGCTCTAACAGATCACTGCAAGATTTACAAAGACAACAAAGAGCTCGATGAGGATTTCTTTTCCCGCAGCATTGTTTACATGAACTGCAAAATCCAGACTATTGTAGATTTAATGAACGTAGACAGCTCTGATGGTGCTAATCCTAATTATGGTAAGTATGTAGGTACTATCACTGTCAAAAGAAAAAGTTACGCCATGTCTCTAACACCATTGGAAATTGATGATGTCTTTGGACCGTACCTTGCTAAATGCGATGAGCATAGAATCAGTGTCTTGATGACATCAGCTACCATTTCTGTTGCAGGCAAATTTAATAAGTTTTTAAGAGATGTCGGAGCAAGACAGGGTACAAAATGCCTTACTGTAAAGAGTAGTTTTGATTATCAAAAGCAGTCTTTACTTTATACCAGTTCTGAATTTCCATCGATTGCAGATAACAGCAGAATTTTGAAGATAATCGAGATGCTGTCTCCTTTAATCGACTCTGTCGACGGTGGCATTTTCTTTTTGACAACCTCTCATCAGGCATTAAAAGCTGCTTATGAGCTTTTATTAGCTAAGTTTAAAGACAAGCGTAAAATCATGTGCCAAAACGGAATGCTGTCTAATTCTCAAATGCTCTCCAAATTTAAAGAAGACGGCAGGTCAATTCTTGTGGGAACATCGTCTTTCTGGGCAGGAGTTGATGTTCCTGGTAAAGCTTTATCCTTAGTGATAATAGACAAACTTCCGTTTGACTCTCCATCAGAACCTATCTTTAAGGCAAGGTGTGATCTCTTTGATGCAAAGAATAAGGCCAATGGGGGCAATCATTTTATCTCTATATGTATCCCTGAAGCTGTAATTGAATTGCGACAAGGTGTGGGAAGACTCATAAGACACGAGGATGACAAGGGCGGATTAGTGATTTGTGATCCAAGATTAGAGAACAAATCTTTTGGAAAAATCTTTAAAAAGTCATTACCAGACATGCACTCCTACTCCCATTTAGATGATTTTACAGTGGCTGTAAAACAGCTTATCAGCTAAAAAAGTTTAAAAACTTTTTTGATGTGTCAGGATCTGGAACGATGCCTCTCTATACTGAAAACATAGATAGGAAATTCGTTCTCCTTTAAGCTTTTCCCTTACTTAGCTTAAAGGAGCCTTTTTATCTTCCATATTTCTTGAAAATAGATCTTAAGACAAGAAATCTACATAGTACCCTTAGAATTCTGTTCTTATTATCAAAAACAAAGAGTTCAAAATCTTCTCTTAAAAGTATAAAATTACTCAAACTTAAAAGGACAGTTTAGTTCTAAAAGGTTATGAAACTGTAAAAAGAAGAATATATCTTGATTTAGAGGATTTTATCTTATGAAATTACTTGCACTTGAAACTTCAACAGAGAATTGTTCAGTAGCACTTTTAAATGAAGATAAAATTACTTTTAAATCAGAATTAGCTCCTCAGCATCATGCTGAAATCATCATCACCATGATTGATGAGCTCCTAAAGGAAAGTTCACTTTCAAAAGATGATTTAGACGGTATTGTCCTAAGCCAGGGACCAGGTTCTTTTACTGGAGTGAGAATTGCAGCTTCTACAGCTCAAGGTTTAGCTTTAGGTTTGGATAAAAAGGTAGCTTTAGTAACCTCATTAGAAGCTTTAGCAATTGAATCTATAGCTGATAGTAACAGTACTCCTGATTATGTTGTGTCATCAATTGATGCTCGTATGGGAGAAGTGTATTTGGCTGTATACAAATACGCAGACAATGAATTAACACTTTTAGATGAAGAGCGCGTTCTAAAACCTGAAGATGCAATCACTAGAATTGAATCTTTGTTAAAGTCTGACAATTACCTTTTAGCAGGAAGCGGTATTTTAGTATTACAAAAACATGGCTTTAAGCCAGATGCAAATGTAAGTGCTAATTTTCCGCAGGCTCAGTTCATCCTTAAAAAAGGAAAAGAGCTTTTTGAAAAGGGTAAGACTGTAGATGCCTCACAGGCACTTCCTTTATATGTAAGAAACGAAGTTACCTGGAAGAAAGTATCTGAACAACATCAGTAAGAAACTCATCAAATCTATGCTTTAACTGGCAAATTTTGCCACTGCTTTTATAAAAAAGTGGATATTTAAGCCATTGTTTACTAAAATAAGCACAGTTAAGATGATTTGTCAGAGCAAATTACAAATCAATAAGCATTAACTTCAATAAGAATCAAATTTAAGATTTAACCACAGGGTATGTGTTTTAAATGGCTGTAGGCAGTGTAAATAGTTATCAGGGATCATCTGTACTGATACAGAGTACTACTAATCGTCAGAGAATTGACGAGCAGTCTAGAAATAACAGTACTTATAAAGAAGATCCTAATGCTGTAAAGGTATCTTTTGAACAAAGATATCCACAGACATCTGCAATTAAAGCATCTGTAAATTCAGAAAATCTATATGAAGAGGCAGAGAGCTACATCAATCAAAAATCATCTAAATCGTCATATGTAGCAGCTTATACAGCTGTGTCCGATCAAGAAAAGAAAGAATCTCTATCTTCAAAACTGGGTATTTCAGTTTACGCATAGCAAAACGCAAGCATATCTATAAAGACAGCTTGTTTGGACTATGAAAATTCACAAAGCTTAATGATTTAACGATAAAACTTACTCCAGTACTCAGGCATAGCCTGAGTACTATAGGGGAGTGATTTTATCTTATGTCTAGCTACCTAGTAGACTTAAAGCAATCTGAGGTCTTGAGTTTGCCTGTGTCAGAACGGTAGTAGCTGCCTGCTGTACGATGTTCTGAGCTGACAGGTTTGCAGCTTCCTCAGCGTAATCAGCATCACGAATACGTGATCTTGCATCTGATACGTTCTCAGATACGTTTTCCTGGTTACGAATTGTAGATTCCATACGGTTCTGCAGTGCACCTAATTCAGCACGCTTTGAATCTACAACGTTAATCATTTTATCAATAGACTCAATGGTGTGTTGAGCTGCTGATGCAGAATGCACTGAGAACTCATACATGCCATTAGCATTTTTGTAAATACCAGTAGATGTTGTATCTAGAGCACCTCCGGCTGCAATAGCACCACCTGCAGCACCTGCGCAAATACCTGACACAGTAAAACCATTTGATAAGGAAATACCTAAAGTATCAAAAGCGTAGGCACCAACCTGGAATGAAACTTTACCTTTACTGTCAAGCACGCCACCTTTATCGGCACCGCCAACACCAGCAATACACTGACGACCTGCGAAAGTAGTCTTACATGCAATACGGGTAATTTCAGCAGATAGCTGAGCTACTTCTTCCTGAATTGCCTGTCTGTCATTAGTTGTATTAGTACCGTTGGCTGCCTGGATAGCTAAGGTACGGATACGCTGTAACATGGATGTGGTCTCATCTAGAGCACCTTCCATGGTCTGACACAGTGCGATACCGTCGTTAGCATTACGGTTACCTTGTCCTAAACCGTTAATCTGAGAAGTCAATCTATCAGAGATCTGCAGACCTGCAGCATCATCTTTAGCAGAATTGATGCGAAGACCAGATGACAATCTTTGATAGGTTGTATCTAATGATTTAGTTGCTGTATTTAATCTTCTCTGCGAATTGATTGCAGAGGTATTTGTTTTTACATATAGAGCCATTTTATTTTTCTCCCCAAAAATCCAATTACTTGGTATTTCATCCTTTAGAAAGCTCTAAAGCCTTTTTATATCTCTCCAGAAAAAAGACTTTTTCTAAAGTTGAATTTATATATGAAAAATACGTGCCAATTATTTAATGATTAAAATAACGTTTTGATTATTAAGAGTATTTATGATTGCCGCTTACTTTATTATCAAAGATTAATCTTTCATTAATCTTTTGATGGCAATTTTTTGCCAGGCAAAACTGTGCCTTGATTTAAGCCCTTTTTGAGGCTTAATGCTGTAACAAAATAGAATGTCATATTCAAAAAACAAAAAATCAGGTTATTTCATTTTGAGATGTGATTTACTATGGATGTAATTATCTATAGTGAAAATGATAAGGTCTTTGTTAAAAAGAGGGTATCTGCTATGTGCATCAGAAGGAACGAGAGCTATAAACAGACAGAACAGAATTTTGATGATGCAATAACACTCTTGTCATAATAAATGAGCTGCCCAATTGCAGCATATAGGTGAATCATCATTAACTTTATTGCATTAATAATTCTCCGATCTTAAGAGAAGATCAGATCATAGAACAATAAGTAACAAAATTTTTAAGATAGATCCAATACACAAGGTAACTCCAAAAAGGGCCGGGAGGCTTTCCCGGCCAATGAGCATAAAATGCTCAGGAGAGAAACCTTATTACGGTTCTTGTAAACTTGTTCTACTAACCTCCATTTAAAAGAGACATAGCGATTGATGGACGCTGATTTGCCTGTGTTAAGATTGAGGTTGCAGCCTGTTGCACGATGTTCTGTGCTGACAGATTAGATGCTTCCTCGGCATAATCGGCATCACGAATTCTAGATCTTGCGTCGGATACGTTTTCAGCAACGTTTTCCTGGTTTCTGATGGTAGATTCCATACGGTTCTGAATAGCACCTAATTCTGCTCTCTTTGAATCAACCACGTTGATGATTTCATCGATAGCCTGGATGGTGTATTGAGCGTTACACTGTGTGTAACAGTTGAACTCGTAGGCTCCGTTATTTACGTACAGACCTGTTGACTGTTGAGCTAACTTATCAGTTGATGTAATAGCTGTAGTGTGCTTTTCAGCATAGATACCTGATAGAGTAAAGCCATTTGACATACTTACGCCTAAAGTATCAAATGCATAAGCACCAACCTGGAATGCAACCTGACCTTTACTATCTAACACACCACCGTGATCTGAACCGTTGACACCAGCCAAGCACTGACGACCTGCGAAGGTAGTCTTACAAGCAATACGGGTAATTTCAGCTGATAACTGAGAAACTTCCTGCTGAATAGCCTGTCTATCGATAGTGGTATTGGTACCGTTAGCAGCCTGAATAGCTAAGGTACGGATACGCTGTAACATAGAGGTGGTTTCATCTAGAGCACCTTCCATGGTTTGACATAGTGCGATACCGTCATTAGCATTACGGTTACCTTGCTGTAAACCGTTAATCTGGTTGGTAAGTCTGTTAGAGATCTGCAGACCTGCAGCATCATCTTTAGCAGAATTGATGCGAAGACCTGAAGATAATCTCTGGTAAGTTGTATCTAGCGATTTAGTTGCGCTGTTTAATCTTCTCTGAGAGTTCAGAGATGATACATTGGTCTGAACATATAAAGACATTTTTTTCTCTCCTAAATTGCGCAGTTTTTTTAACTGCTTTTATTTGCTGAAAATATATATGAAAAATGCGTGCCAATTTTTAAATTGCCACGTTAAAAAATAACTAATATTTTGAAAATGAAAGAAAATATTAAATTAGAAATGTTGATATAGAGAAAAGTCAAGTGAGATAAAGTTTTGGGGTGGCAGTTTTTTGCCACCTAGTTTAGGCAAATAATAAAGAGTTTAGAAGAAAATTTTTTATGTCAATTCTTGATCTGAAAAAATCTTTCTGTATAATGGCACGCATTGGATGCGGGAATAGCTCAGTTG
>DKDL01000047.1:0-17057 GCA_002449335.1 Succinatimonas sp. UBA6849
AGATTGAAGAGAAGAACTATGCAGAGCCTTTTACAAAGATTGCAAAGATCACTGATATCTATGCTATTGGTATTTCTTTTTGCAAAAAGGATTGCACTGTAGCTTGTAAAAAAATAAAGTAAGGCTACTCATCAATTGATAAGAAGATAGATAACTACTCTAACGGTATGTCTCTTGAGAGTTATTAATGTTTCTTACCTTTTAAGCTTAGGATTATCCAAACATGAATAAGAAAGTAATTGCCTTTATCTGTGTCCATAATTCTTGCAGAAGCCAAATAGCTGAAGCTTTAGGTAATTATTTTCTTTCTGATAAATTTACATGCTATTCAGCAGGCACTGTTTTAAAAGATAAAATCAATCAAGATGCTGTACGGCTTGTAAAAGAGCTTTATGGCATTGATATGGAAAAACAAGGTCAGAAAAGTAAGCTCATTAAAGACATTCCAACACCTGATCTTGCAATTTCAATGGGCTGTGATGTAGCTTGTCCTTTTATTGGTAGACCTTTTGATGATAACTGGCATTTAGAAGATCCTACAGGTAAAAGTGATGAGATCTTCAAAAGAGTGATTAAAGAGATTGAAGAGCATGTCCTGCAATTAAAAGCACTAGCTTAAATCTATCAAGTTCAATCTATTTAGCTCTTTTAGCTTTGAAAAGTCACACTCTCTTTAGAGTTACTCTATTTTTCAGTAAACTATTAGTTTACTGAACCTTTCTAGCTACAACTTTAATCAACCTGCAAATCAATCATCAAATCAACCTACAAACACAAACTGCACTAAGACCATATAGATTGCTGTACCTAAGGCAATAGACAGCATCATGTTTCTCTTTAAAACATGAATTAGAGCAGTTGCAATCACAGCTATCATTTCAGGCAGACCGTAATCTTTTTGAACAAAAGACACGTCTTTTAAACAGTAAACAACCAACATACCAAAGACTGCTAAAGGCAGAGCTTTACCTAAGTATTCTATGCAGTGAGGCAATCTGCTTTTACCTGAGAATAAGATAAAAGGCAGAAAACGGCATATCTGAGTGCCAAGAGCGCACAGGCCAATAGTAATGCACTGTTCTGTAATGGTCATAGTCTATTGTCCTTAAGATCCTGTTTTGCGCCAGAGGTTTTATCGCTACTCACGTCATCATGACTTACGCAAGCATTGGTTGTGTCAGCATCTTTATGACTTTTCTTTAGCTTGTACCTTAAAAGAATGACAGCTAACATTAAGATCATCGCAGGTATCATAAAGTTCTGTGCTTTAAAGATTAAAAGACAGAGTACAGATGCACCAATACCAATAAAGCCATTTATCTTTTCTTTATCATTTAAAAACTGCTCTACAAAGATCACTACAAACAAAGCAGTCATCACAAACTCTAAACCTTTGGTATTAAGAGGTAACAGATCACCTATAAGAGCACCCATAGTTGATCCTGAGACCCAATAGAACTGATTTAAAAGGGTAATGAAAAAGTAGTACCAGCCTCTATCAACACCTTCTGGAATTTTAGCTGTAAAGTTCAATGAGAAAGACTCATCACACATGCCAAAGATTAGATAGTACTTCTTAAGCCCCAAGCCTTTGTACTTATCTAACATCGAGATACCGTAGAAAAGATGTCTTGCCTGTACTAACAGCGCTATTACAAATGCTCCTACAGGGCTGAATGGCGATAGCAACATCGCTACAGTAATAAACTCTAATGAGCCTCCATAGATAATAAGACTCATGAGCATAGGGTATACAAACGAGAATCCTGATACATGCATATACAGTCCATAGGCTAAGCCTACAAACCAGAATCCTGCCAGTATCGGTAGTGTTCTTGGAAACGCTAATTTAAATGCCTGAAAGATCATTTTTAGGATCGTGTTATGGTTCTTTGTTATCAAGTAAGGCTCTTATCTTACCGCATTTAAATTTTTTGTGGAGAATGATTTTGAGTGATTATCCTGTAACAATAGCTAAGTTTTCTTAAGGTTGGAGCAAATTTTCTGATGATTGGAGCAGTATTTTTTAAGAATTGTCTCTGATGCTTGGAGCAATAATCAACATAGGAGCAGTACCTTCTACAAGACTTTGAAATGAACTTTGTAAGTAGGGTACTGCCCATAAAATCAGCTAGTAAAAAAACAGCTCATAAAAGATGAGTTGCTTTACATTATTGTTAGAAACTACATCTTACTGCAGGTATTTACCTTGCCATTAACAAGCTGATCCTATTCTGATGCCGCACAGAGCAGGCAGAAGTAAAAAGAGAAAGGTTAATATGTAAGCACAGGATATAAAAGCCTGAAAAATTAGCACCAGTAAAATTAAGGTTACAAGCTCATAGGAAAAGCCACCTACAATCTTTAAGATAATCGGTGTCTTAAAATCCTCAACCGCCTGAAATCTTAAAATTCGACCTAATGCAAAGCCTGCTAAAGTCAGCAACACTAAGTACTTTCCAAAGCCAATTGCCAAAAAGAGGATCCTGATGATTGGCAATAAGATCACTTTATCTAATTCAACCACCTTTGTTACTACTAAGATTGGTCTTATAAAGTCAGCAATCTTACCAATACGTACCAGTGTATCCTCACAGTTATGGGCAAAGATATAGCAAAAGTTATCTAACTCCTCATAAAAGATCACCTTAGTACTAGGACCTAAATGGTCAGTACTTAAGATAAAAAGCAAAATAATAAAACCAATTACATAAAGTCTTAATGTTTTAAATGTAAAACCGAACATATGATCCTAAAGTAATTTTGTAAAAAACAGCTATCTAAAAACAGCTATATAAAAAACAGCTACCATGAAGCTAAAGCTGAGAGCTTTAGCTTCATGAGCTTTTTCTTTCTTTCTTTTCTTTTGACAGTTTCTTATCATGAACGTGACTTATCAAAGAACTTTATAGTCAAAGAGCTTTTTATCCCAATTTCCTAAGCACGAACCTTATTGTCCGTTAGAATTGGAATTACACCTTTAACAAAGCGTCCATCAGAGAGTTTTGCCACATACTCAAAGTTAGGCAGATCCATGAGAGCAGATGCTGGAAAGATCCTGTCAATATAGGTATTAGCTGACATGGATGCTGAGTCTTTGTAATTCTCCTTATAGGTATCAGACATCGTGCCTGTAGAGATGTTCTTGGTATAGAAAGTGGTATTAGGTAAAGATGAGGTGATGACCTCTGCTGTCTGCTCATCTTTTACTCTTAAAGCATACATGGTGTTGCAGTTACCAATTAACTGCATAGCTGCATCTTTAGAACCACATCTTTTAGCTAAATCAGAGAACGTCTGTGTTGCAATCGTAATTGAGAAATCAGCTCCACGAGCTTTGTTTAAAAGCTGCAACAGTGCTTCATTAACCACCTCACTTGCCTCATCAATAAAGATACTTACCTTGCGTCTTTGCTTTACCTTGTCAAATTTTGGGGCTTGTAAGATACTCATGACCTTGTCAAACTCTGGATTTCTGGCTTTATGGCGGAGAGCCTTTTGAGCTTTTTCTGCCTTCTTATCTTCAATAAAAGCGTCCACCTCCTCAAGATTTACAAGTTCACGTGTAAGCTCTAAAGCTGCCTTGGCATCAGGATCGGTATGATCTGAATACAGCTCTTTTGAAAAGAGCGCGTCAGAATGTTTTAAATCTTTTTCTGTCCTGTTATCTGGGGTGGAATTAAAACCGTTGTCATCAAAGCTGTTGTCTTTAAATTCATCAGCAAAATTAAAAGCACTTCCTACCTTACTAAATAAATCATCAGCATGGCGCAGCTTATTATTTGAATTATGATTATTGAGAGCATGTAAATCCTCATCCATTGAATAAATATGATCAGCAAAAGAGCTTAAATCAGATAAAAGTAACTTACCTACATATGAGCTTAAGGTGGCATTAGACATTGAGTGTAAGGCGCAGTAAAAGACCTTGTTCTTCTGGTAAATATCAGAAAAGTCAGTCTGATCAGGTGATTTTGATAAAACCTGTTTTAAGTTGTAACTGTTCAATGTATTAAGTACAGTCTTAATGCTTGCTGTGGTTCTTTCAAAGAATGACTGATCTTTTACAGTCATGAAGACAAGCTTTTCAAACTCAGGATCAACATCCAAATTTGCATGTCGTTTTAGATATTTGTAGTAGGTAATAAAAGCTGCTGCCTTTACCTGAGTTTTATAGTTCTTAGGTTTTGTAGCCTTCTTTTTGGCAGTAGTCTTTTTAGTGGTTTCTTTGCCTTTTTTATCCTCAGTTGCAGCTTTAATATCAGCAGTATCCTCAATCTTCTTTTTAGGAGGTCGACCTCGTCGTTTAGGCTTGGTATCAGTTGCATTTGTCTCTGCGTCTTTTAAAGCAGAGTCTTTTTCATCCTTATTTGCTTTTACACTCTTATCAGTACCGTTATCGCTACTGTCACTGCCACAGTTCTCACTTCCTTTGTTTTCAGATGACACAAAGTCAGATTCATCAGTCTTTGTTTCTACTACCTGAGCTTCAACTACATCTTCCTCACTTACGTTAGCATCTGTGAAGGAAGCCATTCTTTTAGCTCTTAAGTTTGCAAGATCTTCAGGGGATAGGGTAAAGGAAAGTTCAGGATCTAAAAGACAATCCTCACTGATATCACCAATGCCGTCTAACAGAGCTTCATCCCCGATGCTGACTAAGAAATCTCTTACATGAGTGTAAAGGTGCTTTTCAATGGAGTAGCCTTTTAAGAGTCTAGCAAAGTAAACTGCCAGATCTCGATTTTGAGTTTTAGCTGTAAGCTTTGAAAGCCCTGCTACCATGCCATCAAAGTAGCTTTCAATATTGGCATGATTGCAAATATTGTAGATATCAACAGGTAAATCAAGACAGTCTAAGGCAGTTACAGCACAGGCAACAGCCTCCTGACCATAGCTTGCAAAGCTGTCAGTATCAAAGGTTGACTGTTTCATGAGAGCAGAGAGTTTATCTGCAATATCAGATGAGCTTGTAGATGAGCCAAAGAGGTTAAAGGGGGATGTGGTTAACTTAGGATCTTTGATATCTAAAACATGGAAAGCTCCATCTCGATGAGTGCAGGCACAAATTCTACGAGCTCTACGTTTTAAATCTCGATCTCCTTTAGGATCGATAATGATGACAGTATCGTTTCTTTCAATTGCCTGAGTAATTAAAAGATCGAAGAACCTGGTTTTACCAGAGCCTGTAGTACCAAAGATAATGGCATGATCTTTAATATTCTGTAAATCCACAAAAAGAGGTTTATGTCGTCTTTTTAAATTGTGGATTTGAGCAGAGCCCTTACCATTAGGTAACAGCTTGAGTCCCTGCTCCTGGAGTTTGACAAGACGTCTAGCGTGCTTTGGTAAAAACTCATAGCCATATCCAATAAAGAGCTTATTGGTGATGTTTTTAGCAGCTACCATAGTCAGTGCTGCGATGTCATCTTTATTAAGATTGATTGGTACGTAGTCCTCTCGGTTACGGTTCTCCTCTTTTTGAGATTCAATATGCCTGTCGATAAGACGGCTAGCTTCTGTGAACTTGTAATTGCTGTTTTTATCTAAGATAGGCACTTCCTCGTAGCCAGAGAGCTTATACAGTTCACTGTCACAAAGGTAGTACTCATTAGAATGCTCAGAGTCAGGTTCATATTTGAACATGCCCACATAGATAGGAACGTTCAATAAGATCACAAGTCCAAATGACAGGGATGATGACAGTGAAGCTCCATCTAAGGCACAAAAGATACAGGTTGCAAATAGAGTTAAAGAACCTAACACGATTAACCAGGTAGGATCTTTAGTTTGAAAACTGTTTTCTACAGATTTTGATTTAAAGAACATTAAATAATCCTCAAAATAAGTTTGAGGCAGTGTACAGGGCAAATTTTTGAGAACAGACAATTTACTGGCAAAAAATGCCAAAAATAGATTATTTTTATGAATTTTATGTTTCACATCGCTGAGATAAATGTAGTTACATTTATAATAACTGCTTGTAAATGTAATTGAAGTGAGAATAAGGTGATTGTTAATGGCAAAGTATTTAAATAAGGGAAAAGAGCTTTTTCAAGAAACGTTAGACTCTCTTATATATGTTGATAAGTCTTCTTTAATAGAGATCTTGAATCAAAGCATAAAAACTCAAGATAAGTACTTTTGCCTAAGTAGACCTCGCCGTTTTGGAAAATCTGTCACAGCAAAAATGCTCTGTTCTTATTATTCAAGAGGAGTAGATAGCTCATCACAGTTTGATAATCTTAACATAGCAAAATCTCCAAGCTATAAGAATCATTTAAATCGATACAATGTTATTTTTATTAACATGTCGCTTGAATTTAATGATGCTCACCATGATGTTAATAAAATGATTTCATCAATTACATCTTCTATAGTGGATGAATTAAAAGAAGCTTATCCACAAATTGTATTCAATTCTCCTAACAAGTTACATAAATGTTTAGATGATGTTTTTTCAGAAAGCAATATTCCTTTTGTCATCATTATCGATGAATGGGATCGCATTATGCGAGAGAAAAAAGAGGATGGTCAAAGTTTAAAGCTGTACCTTGAATGGTTAGAAGGTATCTTCAAAGATCAAGTTTACATAGCTCTAGCTTATATGACAGGTATCCTACCAGTTAAGAAGTACGGAAACCAAAGTGCATTGAATATGTTCAATGAGTTTTCAATGACAGATCCTGATAATTTTGCTCCTTTCATCGGTTTTACAGAGAACGAAGTTCAGTCATTGTGTAACAAGTTCAATATGGATTATAACCTAATGCAACAATGGTATGATGGGTACTCTTTTATAGATGTTCCTCATATTTATAATCCTAATTCTGTAGTAAAGAGTATCAGCAGAAAAAGATTTGGTAGTTACTGGACAAAAACTGGAACCTTTGAAACCCTTCAAGATTTTATTGATATGAATAAGGAAGGACTAAAAGAAGATATTGTAAAGTTAATTGCAGGCGAAGATGTGGTGGTGAATGTTGCTAAATTCCAAAATGATATGGTTACATTTAAGACCAAGAACGATGTTTTAACTTTGCTTATTCATTTAGGATATCTCGCAATAAAAACAGATTCAGATATCAGAGTAGACAATATTTCTAAATTTGTAGTTCATATTCCAAATGAAGAAATCAAAATGGAATTTAGAAATATAGTTGAAGATAACAAAAACTACGCTGGTGTCTACAATCTTATAAGCAAGTCATATGATCTTTTAAAAGATATCTGGTCATTAAATGGTGAAGCTGTAGCTAAAGTCTTTGATGAGGCACATCAAGACCATACCTCAATTCTAACTTACAATGACGAGAATTCATTGTCTTGTGTGATATCTTTATCCTTAGATGCAAGTACGACTGATACATATAACGTAGTAAGAGAATTACCTACAGGAAAAGGCTATGCTGATTTAGTATATTTGCCAAAGCCAGGTGTAAATAGACCTGCACTACTTATGGAGTTAAAGTATGATAAGTCAGCAGAATCAGCTATTACTCAGATAAAAGAGAAGAACTACTTACAGTTCTTTAAAGACTATAAAGGAGAGGTCTTATTAGTGGGTATTAATTATTCAAAGAAAACAAAAACTCATCAATGTATTATTGAAAAGGCTAAACTATAAGATCTCTCAGACATTTTGTTTTATGCCACAAGGTAAAATCATCGGTTTTAGATGAGAGCTTAATTTAAGGTTTGATACTTACCTAAGATGAGACTCTTACCTTGTGGCAAAAAGCTGTTTTATGCTAATGAATCTAAGATTTTCTGGTACTTTGCTTTAGCCTTTATAAGTGCATCTCCTGTAAAGTCTTTATAGTTAAAGTACACATCAGATAATCTGCCTTTTAATCCTGTAAATTTATACAGAAGTTCAAAGCCATCCTTTAGCTCCTCAAGATCTAGATCTGAATAAAACTCTACATCATGACTTAAAGCTGTAAAGCAAAGATATAAAGCAGTAGCTAAAACTCTAGGTTCTTTACTTTTCCCTGAATGCCAAATCTTATGTTTTTCAGTTCCAAAGTAATCGCCATCTGGCATAAAGAAAGAACCATCCATAAGATCAATATCTACAGAGCGTTCACCTTCTCTTAAATATCTTTGTACAACGTCCTCTGCTGTAGCTGGAGGCTGAGCTAACATTCTCCAGCCTGGAGCTAATGCCTTATATGAGAAATCCTCATAATCACTATCTTTGCAGATACCACAGATAACCTTACAGACATTTAAAGCAGCTTCATCATAAATACCACCTTTGACCATACCTACAAGACCTTGTACTAAAGGCAATCTCTTAGGTGATAAATATGAGTAGATATCAAAGTAATCATCACTGGCCAGGCGCAGGATCTTTACAGGAATATTCAGGTTATGCTCTTTTAACAGTTCATGGAGTACATGGAAGTTTAGAGTATAGAACTCGTTTAATTTGGTCTTTTTATCAGGATTGTCACTTTCTGTGGTAATAGTTTCTTCTTTTTTATCTAAGATCTTTAAGCTTGCAAGATAGTCCAGGCACTCTTTTACACATTCAGGAGTTCTTCTTAAATTACGGGCTAAAAGGTGCACATGATTTCTGGCATTAAATCTTTGGCACTTTTCTAGTGAATGCCAATAGAGCATGACTGAAAGCACCAGGCATACAGCATCATTTGGTACATCATCTCGATTAAACACGCTAAGTTCTGAATAGTAGGGAACTCTAGTTAGACCTAATTCTTCCATTTGACCTGATTCTTCTGATAAATGATCCTGATAAACAAGTACTGAAATCTTGCTGCTTATACTTTTGTAGCATTCATTCTGTTTGTAACTATCATGCGTTTATAACATTCATGTCGTTTATAACAGACTGTACATTGAACAGTCATGAATTATACCAAATGAAGCTAAATTTTCAGAAAAATGATTTGCTTAGTAAATAAGCATAAAATTGCACTTGAGTATATACATTAAATGTATATACAATAAATTGTACAAGATTTATATGTCTTAATATTTAAGGAGTACCAAATGAAATTCCTGTTATATCTGCCTCTTACTTTTGGAATAGCTTCACTCATAAGCATTTATGTCTTGTCAAATTTTGTCTTAGGAGCGATTTTAGGAATTCCTGGAGTCGTTTTAATCTATATTATTCAAGTAGCTATCACACCTAAAGAGGAAAATATCTTTTATTCGGGGGTCGTTGTATCTGCATTGGGAGTATTTTTGGTGATTAATCATTTGATCGAAATGTATTTTGACTGACTTTCCATGAAAAGATTTCATAATAGAATTGCTCAAAATATGATTTGCACACTTAATGAACCTAAAAATAAATTTGAATATTTACACTGAATGAATGTACAATAAATAGTACAAAATTTATGCAGTCACATTATCTGCGTCAAATATAATATCATCCAATCTAATGCATCAGTGTAAGGATTATCATTTGCAGTATCTTCCGATTGTTTTAGGAATTGTCTCCATCATAAGTATTTTTACTGGTGCAGGTTGTTTCTTGGGTGTAGCTTTAGCTGTTTTAGGTATTGTCTTTGGCTTTATAGCTTTAAAAAAGCATCCTGAAAGCACAAAACTGTGTTACACCGGCATTGCTTTATCCATTGTAGGTTTAGTACTGACTCTTTTAATAGTGATTGGCTTTATTGCCATTATGGTAGCTTTTTGTTTTGCCTGAACATCAGGTAAAACAAGATACCTCAAAGGATAGAACTATCCCCAAAATATTTGCATTCAACTCAATATAAGCACCTTTATATAGACTCCATTTTCTCTGTAGAAAATCTTAATCAACTGTTCAAAATCAGTCTTAACCCCCGCTAAAAGTGTGCATATGCACACCTGTCAGCACATTAGTGAATACGATATTTATCAAATCTTGGTAAATGTCGATTTCTTATTTAATCAGCATTGACACTAAGGTAAATTCAAATATACTGAAAGCGCCTTTTTAGCAGGTATTTTTCATTCAGAGGAAATTATGTCTGACACCATCTCAAAGAACGATCAGGGGTTTTTAGATCGTTATTTCAAATTAAAAGCTAAAGGTACTAATGTCCGCACTGAGATCATTGCTGGTATTACTACCTTCGTAGCTATGGCTTACATTATTTTTGTTAACCCATCAATCTTAAAAGAAGCAGGTATCCCTGTAGAAGCAGCTGTAGCTGCAACTATCTGGTCTGCTGCTTTATGTACCATCGCAATGGGCCTTTTTGCAAATCTTCCGGTTGCTATGGCTCCTGGCATGGGACTTAATGCATTCTTTACCTTCTATGTATGTAAGACTGTAGGCTTGAATTGGGAAACAGCTTTAGGTGCTGTGTTTGTATCAGGTTTAGTCTTCTTTGTGCTGACTGTTACTAAACTGCGTCAGATGATTATTGATGCTGTACCAATGAGTTTGAAATCAGCAACCGTAGTTGGTATCGGTATGTTCATTGCTTTCGTTGGTCTTCAAAGCTCAAATCTGATTGTTGAATCTCCTGCTACTAAGATCACCTTAGGTACATTCTCTGATCCAAAAGTTGATCTGGCACTTTTAGGTGTTCTCATCATTGGCGCTCTTTTAGCCTTAAAAATCAGAGCAGCCATGTTAATCGGCATTGTGACTGTAACTGTAATTGGAATGATCTTTGGTGTAACTAAGGCACCTGAAGGCATCTCTGATGTTGTAAGTTTATCTTTCCCAGGCATGGGTGAGACCTTCTTGAAGATGGATCTTGTAGGTGCTTTCCATTATGGTCTAGTTTCAATCATCTTTACTTTCACCATTGTTGAGCTATTCGATAATATCGGTACTCTAATCGGTGTTACCAAGGCAGCAGGTCTTGTAGATAAAGACGGTAAGATTGAAAACTGCGATAGAGCTCTGATGACCGATTCTGTTGGTACCTTATTATCAGCAACCATGGGTACCTGTGCTGTAACCTCATATGTTGAATCATCAGCTGGTGTTAATGTTGGTGGTAAGACTGGTCTTACCGCAGTAGTTGTAGGTATCTGCTTCCTATTAGCATTCTTCTTCTCACCACTTGCAAGTTTAATTCCTGCTTATGCAACAGCTCCTGCTCTTATCGTAGTAGGTGCTATGATGATGAAGAATGTACAGGGCATCGACTTTACAGACTTCTCTGAATCAATTCCTGCTTTCTTAACCGTGATCATGATGCCAATGACTTATTCTATAGGTAATGGTTTTGGCTTCGGTTTTGCAAGCTACTGTCTGTTAAAACTGATTACTGGTAAATACCGTCAGGTAACTCCAATTATGTGGGGCGTAAGCGTTATCTTAATTATTGGCTTCTTCATGCACCAGTAATCAAGTGCAATCTTTCATGGAAAAGATTGTCCTACCACTAAAAACAAAAAGCTATGTCAGACAAAATCCGACATAGCTTTTTTGCAGGTGGTTTTCAAACTTTTATATGATTTACAGAAAAGAGGTAAAAGGCTTATTTGATAACATATCTCATTAACTTTCCTTTTCCTGTCTGCTCAAGTTCTCCAGCCTCACAGAGTTCTTTTAGTAGCCTGAATGCTTTGGTTGTTCCTGAACCAATCAAATTCTCGACTTCTTTTCTTGATACACTACCATTTTCCTTTGCATACTGAATGATAAGTTTCTTCTGTTCGTCCAAAGAGATATCAGCGTCATTGTTGCTGTAGGACCGTATATTAGAGTTCTGCTCCTCATTTCTGTTTGGGAGAGTCACACGGAAAACTCCCTTTGCTGTTTCAAATTCTGGCTGCAGGTGATTTGATTTATATACTCGTTCTATCTTTCCTATTCCAGTTCCATAACTTTCAATCAGCCTCATTCGATAAAAAATCGCTGCAAGGTTAGGATTTCTCGACATGGATACTCCAAGAAAAATAGATTTCAGCTCCAAGCCTGAAACTAGACCTCCAAGAGACACAAACTCAATTCTATCCTCGAAAACATTTATAAGATTACTGCCACTAAAAGAATAGTCTCGATGGACAATACTATTAAGCAACGCTTCTCTTACAGCAACTTCTGGATAATCTCTCTTATCAGTTCGATTAAGTCCAGAGAAAGTTGCTTTGGTTTTGTTTACAAGATCTATGAACTGATATACATCTTCAAGTTGCTTCAAAATAGAACCTGTAAATTCTTTTCTATCTCTAAACTGTTCCTTATCTGTTCCCTGAAAAAGCGCAACTTTTGTAGTTGTTTCACACTGATCTGACAGCAACAAAGCCAAATTTGTATAAAGACCATCTTCTCCAATGAGTTTAAGAGTTATCATCTGAGAGGGACCGACTTCTAGAGATCTGCTTTGCATTTCTGCAAAAAAAGTCTGAAAACTCAGTTCCTGATTCATGCTTCTACACTGTTCAAAGGATCTGCCACTGTTTTGAAGGATCATTTCTCTGATTCCTTCTTCTGTCATAGGCTGAGTGGAGCTGCCTTTACGTACATATACTCCACCAGGTTTCAGTCCCTTTTCCCTTATGTAATAGGGGCGATATATTCCAGTCGTTACATCAATTTTAACAACCTGTTTACCTTCTATCTCAACCGTGTTTACTTTTACAAATGGCATGACATCAGGAGATAGTGAATCTTTTAGTGAATTTGCTATTTGTAGCATCACACCATCTGGATCATCAATTCCTAAGACCGCACCATCTTTTCTAACACCGACAAAAACTGTTCCACCATCGGCGTTGGCAAACCCAATTACTTCTTTTAGAATATCAGGAACGTATTCTTGTTTGAACTCAATATTCTGATTTTCAAATGACAGCATTTCGTACTATATCCTTTCTTCTTTCTTTTTTATTATAAAAGCAAGAAAGAAGAAAGAAAGGAAGAAAGCAAGAAAGAAACGATGAAAGAAAAATCATGACAAGAGGAGTAAAAGCAAATATTTTCACTTAATAAAAGTCACGTAACGCTCATCGTAGAAGTGTCAATTTCTTTAAGTGGCCTTTAGTGACTCTTTCATGTCTTAACTTGAGGTACTTATCAATGTTCTCCTGATTAACCTTTAATAGGAAACTTATATAACAAGAAGACAATAGAATAAGAAACTTATAAAAAGCAGTAGCTATTGTTGCTTTGCTTGTAGTACTGCTTCTGCTACTGCAAGCGCAAAGGCTGCTCCGTATAAGAGATAAGAGACTTTTACAACTCGTATTTTAGGGGCTGTTAAGATACTTTCAATTTCAGTAACACCTAAAGAATTAAGTTCCTTATCATCAACAACTTTTAAATCGTCAATTTCTCCAAATAACTCTGTAGTTTCTGCTTTGATGAGCTTATCTTCAGTAAGATCAAGTTCTGATTTGAATTGACCTGTTTTATTAGTTGAGGCTATATATTCTTCTCCCATATTGTCAAAGGACTTTAGCTCTGCCTCTGACATTGCATAGTACTCATTGATACCTTCATTTTTAAGATAAACTGCACCAAAAGCTTTGACATCATGAATGATGCTGTCTTCTGAGATCTTGTCATCCTGAAGTAAGAATATCACGTCTTTTAAAGTTCTATAAGGCTGTGACTTTGAAGGATAATCTACATAATAGTGGACAATTAAGAGCTTATTTCCTGAACTTACTTGAGTGGCTTCATAGAGTTTTCTTGAAACAAAGTAATCATAGCTACGTTTTTCTACGTTTGGATTATTCATCCTGTAGAGGACTGATTTTACTGTTGATTGATCTTTTTTTACGTAGTAATTGATTTCACTGACATCACCTAGATCTTCAGCAAATCCAGCACATCCTGTAATAAAAGATGTAGCACACAAAAGTCCTATAAGACTTAATACAAGTTTGAATACCTTCAAAGGATACCTCATCTTTAAAGTGGATTTAACAACACCGATCGTTGTTATATTTAGAAATTAGGTGTTGGTAATTTTGTTATTTAATTATACAGGCAAAGACTTATGTTCTTATCACTCTTTATAAAGAATGATAGATGATGCCATGTGAAACGCCCACCAAGAAGAATATCAAAGCCTATGTGACAGAACCATAAAACACGTTAAAACAAAATAGTAGGATTTGCTCTTATGTAATTGGTTATCTAACAGCTCAATTGGAAATAGCTTACCAGTAATAACATAGCTGTAGTGGCTCAGTTGGTAATGCAAAGCAAGGTAAAAGAAAGGCTCAGCTTGCGCTGAACCTTAAAAGAGTAAGATATAAATACTAATGAACAGAATTGAAATCTATCAATGGTTCAAAGTGTAATGTCGTCTGACAATTACATCTTGTGGCCCATTTCATAAGCCTCTTCATGAACATCGGTAACTGCACGACCTGATGGATCGTTCATCTGAGCAAACTTAGCATCCCATGCAATAGCAGTAGGGGTAGAGCATGCTACAGACTTACCGTATGGAACAGTCTTAACTGCTGATGGTAACTTGAACAGATCTTCAAAGATTTCTCTGTACAGGTAAGCTTCCTTAGTTAAAGGAGTGTTTACAGGGAATCTTACTTCACGTTCAGCAAACTTTCTGTCAGATACCTTTTCTTCAGCATAGTCACGTAGTGCATCAATCCATGAGTAACCTACACCATCAGAGAACTGCTCTTTCTGACGCCATAGAACTTCCTCAGGTAACATACCGTCAAAAGCCTCTCTTAGAGCTTTCTTTTCGATAACCTTACCAGGGCACATCTTAGCTTCTGGATTGAAGTGCATAGCGATGTCTAAGAATTTCTTATCTAGGAATGGAACACGACCTTCAACACCCCATGCCATCAGAGACTTGTTAGCTCTTAAGCAATCATATAAGTGTAACTGGTCTAACTTTCTTACTAACTCTTCATGCATCTCTTTAGCATTTGGAGCTTTGTGGAAGTATAAGTAACCGCCAAAGATCTCATCAGAACCTTCACCTGATAGAACCATCTTAATGCCCATAGCTTTAATGTAACGGGCCATTAGGTACATAGGAGTTGAAGCTCTGATAGTGGTTACATCATATGTTTCGATATGATAGATAACATCACGCAGGGCATCTAAACCTTCCTGGATGGTGTAGTGAATCTCATGGTGAACAGTACCTAAGTAATCAGCTACCACACGAGCTTTCTTAAGATCTGGAGCACCCTCAAGACCTATTGCAAATGAGTGCAGTCTTGGGAACCATGCCTGTGACTTACCGTCGTCCTCAACACGCTTTTCTGAGTAGAACTTGGCAATAGCAGAAATTACTGATGAATCAAGACCACCTGACAGTAACACACCGTATGGTACATCACACATCAACTGACGGCGAACTGCGTCCATTAAACCGTCTTTTAAGCTCTTTACATCAGCTTTATCGTTCTTAACATTGTCGTACTCGAACCAGTCACGCTTGTAGTACTGTTTAAACTCGTAGTCACCACCTTTGGTGTATAGGTAATGACGTGGAGGGAATTCTTTTACTGAGTCACAAACGTTGACTAAAGCTTTCATCTCGGAAGCTACATAGAAACGACCTTCTCTGTCAGTACCAACGTACATAGGGTTAATACCCATATGGTCACGTGCTGCAAAGATGGTGTTGTCTTTAGCATCATAGATAACGAAAGCAAAGTCGCCTACTAATCTGTCAACAAAGTTTTTACCAGTACGCTTGAACTCTTCGTATAGAGGGATGATTACCTCACAATCTGAACCTGTCTTGAACTTGTAATCAACTGTAAGTTCTTTCTTCAGATCTTTGTGATTGTAGATTTCGCCGTTAACAGCCAAAACGATAGACTTGTCTTCATTATATAGAGGCTGAGCACCATTCTGAGGATCAACAATTGACAGACGCTCATGAACAATAATTGCATGATCGCCCTGATAAATACCTTCCCAGTCAGGACCACGGTGCAACTGCAGTCTTGAGTTCTCAAGTGCAGTCTGGCGAAGAGCTTCAGGATGCTCTTTAATATCAAAAATACCGAAAATTGAACACATAAATAACAGCTCCTTTGATGCTGTATCTTAGTTAAAAATCTAGGTGGCAGGCATTGGTTATGCCTTATGCCATGTGGAAGATGTTACCACAAAGAAACATCAGAGAAGCTCTAACTCACACTATTGGTGCATGATATTTAGTAAAACTAAAAATATTTAGAGTACTTAAGAAGATAATTTTAAAAACTATTTATAAATCAATTAAATAAATAATGGTGCATCCATGCACCATAATGGATAGATAGGCGCTTTAACCTGAAATTATGCACTATTTGCCAATATCTTTGAAAAAGCTATGATCCTCGTCATGTTTTATTTAGTTAATAAGGCTTAGAGGGGCAATTTCTTCTAAAAATTCTGACAAATGAGTTCATATGAAAAACATTTGCATGAACAAGTGAGCAAATATCGTCTTTAAGCCTATATTTAATGCACTTTCTAGATTAAAATATACAGAGTAATACAAAGTTATAAAACAGTTAAAAATTATAAAACTGTAATAAAACAAAAATAATAAACAAAACATAAAATCAAACAAAGAAAAAGAGTGCTATAAAGGGGAATTACCTTTATTGGTCTTATGAGCTATTTACCTTTGTAGCTTAAAGTTTACTAAACCAGCTTTCCAACAGTTCTTTGGAGGATACATGCCAGAATTTGACATGAACTATGCCTTTCTCATAGTCGGTATTCTTTTAACTTTCGCTATTCTGGCTTCAAAATTATCGTCCTTCTTCGGTACACCGTTACTGCTGTTGTTCTTATCCATCGGTATGTTAACAGGTGAAGACGGTATTATCCTGCACCTGCACTATACTGATTACTCCTCAGCTTTCTTTATTGCCAACCTGATGTTAGCAGTGATCCTGTTAGATGGTGGTTTGCGCACGAGTTTTTCCATGATGAAAAACGTGGCCGCAGAATCGGCTGTTTTAGCTACCTTTGGTGTTATCTTAACCTCTGGCATTACAGGTTTAATTGCTTACCTGTTACTGGATATCTCTTTAATTCAGGCTTTGCTTTTAGGCTGTATCGTAGGTTCTACTGACGCTGCTGCTGTGTTCTCTTTATTAGGTAAAGATAAGAACATCTCATTAAAGTCTAA